>NZ_JBEOTD010000017.1:0-147496 GCF_040426375.1 Streptomyces sp. NPDC096012 | reverse complement strand
CTCCGGTTGTCGTGAAGACAGGCATCTCCACTACGCCCGGAGGTCTCCTCTTGATCAACTACCGACGCGAGTCACCAACCTCTTGGCCGAGTACACCTAGAATCGCCGGGTGAACGACCCTCTCCGCACCGCACTGGCCGAGCTGCTCGACGGTCTGCCCCCCACGGAGGTGGCCGCCGCCGTGGACCGGCTGATCGCCAGCTACCGCGGAGCCACACCCACCGACGCGCCGATCCTGCGCGACCGCGCCGATGTCGCCGCCTACGCCGCCTACCGGATGCCGGCGACCTTCGCGGCGGTCCGCTCGGCGCTGGCGGCGTTCGCGGACGCGCTGCCGGACTTCACCCCGGGCAGCCACGTGGACGTCGGCGGCGGCACCGGCGCGGCCACCTGGGCCGTGAGCGCCACCTGGGACGGGACGCGTCCGGTGACCGTGCTCGACTGGGCCGAGCCCGCGCTCGCCCTCGGCCGGGAGATCGCCGCCGGCCACCCGCCCCTGGCGGACGCCCGCTGGCAGCGCGCCCGGATCGGCTCGGGCCTCGCCCTGGAGAGCACCGACCTGGTGACGGTGTCGTACGTCCTGAACGAACTCACCGGGGCCGACCGTGCCGCCCTCGTCGACGCCGCCGCCACCGCCGCGAGGGCCGTCGTGATCGTGGAGGCCGGCACGCCCGCCGGGTACGCCCGGGTCATCGAGGCCCGCGACCGGCTGATCCGGGCCGGATTCCGGGTCGCCGCCCCCTGCCCGCACAGCGCCGCCTGCCCCATCGTGCCCGGCCAGGACTGGTGCCACTTCTCCGCCCGGGTCGGCCGCTCCTCCCTGCACCGGCAGGTCAAGGGCGGTTCACTGGCGTACGAGGACGAGAAGTTCTCCTACGTCGCCGCGACCCGGCTGCCCGTGGAGCCGGCCCCCGCCCGGGTGGTCCGCCGTCCCCAGATCCGCAAGGGACAGGTGCTGCTCGACCTGTGCGAGGCCGACGAGCGGCTGAGCCGTACCACGGTCACCAAGCGCCACGGCGACCTGTACAAGGCGGCCCGGGACGCCGACTGGGGCGATGCCTGGCCGCCGTACGACTCCTTGTCGTAGCGCGCGCCGGCTCCTTGTTACTTTCGACCCCATGGTCAAGAAGCCCGCCCCCGACGCCACCCGCCGCAGCGAGAAGTCCCGCCGGGCGATCTACGCCGCCGCCCTCGCCCTGGTCGGCGAGGTCGGCTACCCGAAGACCACGGTCGAGGGCATCGCCGCCCGGGCCGGGGTCGGCAAGCAGACCATCTACCGCTGGTGGCCGTCCAAGGCGGAGGTGCTGCTGGAGGCGTTCCTGGACCTCGGCGAGCAGGCGGCCCGGGCGGCGGGGCAGGAGCCGTACGCCGTCCCGGACACCGGTGATCTCGCCGCCGATCTGAAGGCGGTGCTGCGGGCCACCGTCGACGGGCTGCTCGACCCGGCCTTCGAGACACCGGCGCGGGCGCTGGCCGCCGAGGGCCTGGTCAACGACCAGCTCGGCCGCGAGTACGTGGCCCGGCTCCTGGAACCCCAGCTCCAGCTGTACGTGGCGCGGCTGCGCGCGGCGCGGGACGCCGGGGCCGTGCGGGCCGACGTGGACCCGCGTATCGCGCTGGAGCTGTTCGTCTCGCCCCTCGCCCAGCGCTGGCTGCAGCGGACGGGGCCGATCACGTACGCGTACACCGACACCCTCGTCGACTACGCCCTGCACGGCATCGCACCGCGCTGAGCCCCGCCCCGGGATGTGAGGCACGTCTCCTCCCGCATCCCCCTTATCCGCCCACCCGCCCCCCGAAGCGCACAAAGGTGGGACCATGAGGCATGCTGTCCCACACCAGCGAGGCGACCATGAGACCGAGGGGATAGATGAGCGCGACGTTCGGCGGCCGGCCCGGCCGGCAGGGCAAAATCTCCCGGTGGCTGCTCGGACGCCGCCCGAAGGAGGACGCCGGCGACGGTGGCCGTGAGGCCCTGCTGCTGGCCGCCGCCGACGCGGGCCTGTCGCTGGCCCCCGCCGCGTATCCCGCGCCCGGCTACGGCTGCTCCTGCGACCGCGTCGGCTGTCCCACCCCGGCCCGGCACCCGGTGTCGTTCGCCTGGCAGACGCAGTCCACGACGGACCGCGGCCAGGTCGAGCGCTGGGCCCGGCACCAGCCGCAGGCCAACTTCGTCACCGCCACCGGCATGGTGCACGACGTGCTGGACGTCCCGCTGGAGGCCGGCCGCGAGGCCCTGGAGCAACTGCTCGGCGAGGGGGTCGAGGTCGGCCCGGTCGCCGAGAGCGACGACGGCCGCATGCTGTTCTTCGCCCTCACCCGGGGCACCCCGGAGGACGAGGACGAGTGGTGGCCGTGCGAGCTGGACTGCCACCCCGAGACCATGGACGAGCACCCCGGCCTGCGCTGGCACTGCCGCGGCTCCTACGTCCTGGTGCCGCCCGCCCGGCTGCCCGGTGACGGCCAGGGGGTGCGCTGGGTACGCGGCCCGGAGCACCCGCTGACCGATCCCCTGAGCCTGCTGGAGGCGCTCACCGACGCCTGTGCCCGGCACGCCGGCACGGAGTCCGACCACCCGGGCGCGTCCTGGCCGCTGAGCCACTGACCGGGCGCGGCCCGCCGCCTGCGCGCCGGCCGCTCACTCGCCCCGGGCGGAGGTCAGACCCGCCAGTCGCCCCATCATCCGCACCGGACCGCCGCCGGCCGGGTCCAGGGCGGCCTCGCCGGCCACCGACTCGAGCGTCAGCGACTGCTTCACCTCGCCCTTGGTCAGGGCCCGCACGTCCTTGTTCGCGACCGGCACCGAGGCCCCCGCGGCGGCGGTCTGCTTCTCGTAGTGGCGCGTGGCGAAGAACACCAGCGCCCCGCCGTCCGCCGTGCGCAGCGCCAGCGGCGCGTAGTCGCCGTGGCCGAGCGGCTCGTCGATGAACTGCCGGACCAGGCCCGGCTTCCTCGCCGCCCGCGCGCGGCTGCCGCGCAGCCCGCTGGTGCTCGGGCCGTCCGCGAAGTCCTTGCCGCCGTTCTTCAGGCAGGCCGTGTACCGCTCGCTCAGCTCCCGTGGCGGCACGGCCAGTTGCGGCGAGTCCGCCGGTACGGCCTCGGCCCAGCCGTCGGGGTCCGTCCGGAAGCGGGGTACGGCGCCGGGCGCCACGAAGTTCAGGTACGCCACCTGCCAGCGCTCGCCGAGTCCGTGCCGCGTGAACACCAGCAGCCAGCGG
The DNA here is from genome assembly GCF_040426375.1 of Streptomyces sp. NPDC096012. Classification (NCBI taxonomy): domain Bacteria; kingdom Bacillati; phylum Actinomycetota; class Actinomycetes; order Kitasatosporales; family Streptomycetaceae; genus Streptomyces; species Streptomyces sp. NPDC096012. The sequence continues at coordinate 144,278 of NZ_JBEOTD010000017.1, read as the reverse complement.
AAGTCGCCGCCCTTGTTGCCCCGGGCGTCGGCGACGAACCAGCGGGGCCAGCCGGCCTTCTTCGGGATGGTGAACTTCGCGTCCGTCAGCTTCAGCGGCGTGTGACGGGCGTTGCCCGACGGGCTGTTGACGTGGCCCGCCCTGAGCCGCGCGGAGTCGATGTCGGCGAGGGCGCCGGTGACGTAGGGGGCGTCCAGCGAGCTGTCGTAGGCCTTGTCGGCCTTGTTGTAGGCGTCCGTGAAAGCGGTGAGCGCCCTGGCGGCCTCGGCCCGGGTGGCGGCGGGGAGCCGCACCCGCTCCCCGTGCACCACCACGCAACCACTCGCCGTCAGCGACAAAGCGGTCAGCGCGGCTGCTATGAGTGCGTTACGGTCACGCCTGCGAAGGCGTCGACGGCTGTGCTCCCTGGTCATCGGGCTCCTTCACCTTCCCCTTCCCGGAGGCGAACCCTACCGGGGCGAAGAAGACCGCGAGCGTCGGGACCAGGTACAGCAGCCACACCGTGATCTGGACGACCGTCGGGTCCGGCTGGAAGTTGAACACGCCCTTGAGCAGGGTGCCGTACCAGCTGTCCGGCGGGATGGTGTCACTGATGTCGAAGGCCAGGTCGGTCAGGCCCGGGATCCAGCCGGCCTCCTGCAGGTCGTGGAAGCCGTACGCCAGCACGCCCGCCGCGACCACGACCAGCATGCCGCCGGTCCAGGTGAAGAACTTGGCCAGGTTGATCTTCAGGGCGCCGCGGTAGAACAGCCAGCCGAGCAGGATCGCGGTGGCCAGGCCGAGAGCCACACCGACCAGCGGGCGTGGGGTGCCGTCGGAGGCGGCGTGCACCGACGCCCACACGAACAGCGCGGTCTCCAGGCCCTCGCGGCCCACCGCGAGGAACGCCGTGGCGACCAGCGCGCCCGTGCCGAGCGCGAGGGCCGCGTCCAGCTTGCCGTGCAGCTCCGCCTTCAGGTGCCGGGCGGTGCGCCGCATCCAGAACACCATCCAGGTCACCAGGGCGACGGCGAGGACGGACAGCGAGCCGCCGAGCGCCTCCTGCGCCTGGAACGTCATCTCCTGGGAGCCGAACTCCAGCGCGCAGCCGAAGCCCATCGCGATCGTGATGGCGACGGCGATGCCGGTCCAGATCGGCCGCAGGGCGTCCCGGCGGCCGGTCTTGACCAGGTAGGCGATCAGGATGCAGACGACGAGCGACGCCTCCAGCCCCTCGCGCAGGCCGATCAGGTAGTTGGAGAACACGGGCTACGCCTCCTTCGAGAACAGCGTGCGGCCCCACCAGTCGTGGGAGTCCCGGACGCCGGGGGGTACCGCGAAGACCGCCGAACCCACGTGCTGGATGTACTCGTTGAGCGCGTCCTGCGCCGCGAGCTTGCGCTGCAGGGGGATGAACCCCTTGCGCACGTCGCGCTGGTAGGCCAGGAAGAACAGGCCCGCGTCGAGCCGGCCGAGACCGTCGGTGCCGTCGGTGAAGGAGTAGCCGCGGCGCAGGATGGTGACGCCGCCGTTGGAGTCGGGGTGCGCGAGGCGCACGTGCGCGTCCGGCTTCATCGCCTTCAGGAACGGCTCGTCGCGCTCCTTGGCCTTGCCGACCGGGGCGCCCTCGCGCTTGTCCCGGCCGAAGACGTCCTCCTGCTCCTGCAGCGAGGTGCGGTCCCAGGTCTCGATGTTCATGCGGATCCGGCGGGCGACCAGATAGGACCCGCCGGTCATCCAGTCGGGGCCGTCCCCGTCACCGGCCCACACGAACTTCTTCAGGCGGTCCGGCTCGGTCCCCGCGATGTTGCGGGTGCCGTCCTTGAACCCCATGAGATTGCGCGGGGTCTGGGCGTCCGGGGTGGTCGAGGAGGTCTTGCCGAAGCCCAGTTGCGACCAGCGGATGGCGACCTTGCCGAAGCCGATGCGGGCCAGGTTGCGGATGGCGTGCACGGCGACCTGGGGGTCGTCGGCGCAGGCCTGGATGCACAGGTCGCCGCCGGTGCGGGACTTGTCCAGGTTGTCGCCGGGGAACTGCGGCAGGTCGGCCAGGGCCGCCGGCCGCTGGTCCGTCAGGCCGAACCTGCCGAAGAGCGTCGGACCGAAGCCGATGGTCAGGGTCAGCCGGGACGGCTTCAGTCCGAGTGCCTCGCCGGTGTCGTCCGGCGGGGCCTCGGCGAGCCCGCCGTAGGCGCCCTCGCCGACCGGGGCGCCCGCGGTCATCTTCCGGGCCGCCTGCGTCCAGTCCTTGAGCAGCTGCACGAACTCGGCGCGGTCCTCGGTCTTCACGTCGAACGCGGCGAAGTGCAGCCGGTCCTGCACGGGCGTGGCGATGCCGGCCTGGTGGACGCCGTGGAACTCCACCGCGCCACCCGTCTCGGCACCGGCCGGGTCGACGTCGTCGCCTGCCCTGGCCATCGCCACCGCGCCGCCGGCCGCCGCGGCACCGAGCGCGAGTCCGGCACCGCCCCAGCCGATGAGCGCCCGTCGCGAGGGGCTGCCGCCCCGGCTGTCCTGTGTCTCGGTCATCGTCCTGCCCCCGTTCCGCTTACTTGACGACCGCGGCCGCGAGCTTCGACAGCGGCTCGGCGAGCGCGTTCACCGCGTCCGACAGCTCCTTGCGCTGGTCCTTGGTGACCTTGTCGTAGGAGACGAAGTCGTAGGAGTTCTTGTCCGGGCGGTACCTGTCCAGCAGCGTGTTCAGCGCCGAGAACTGCTTGTCCAGCTCCTTGGCCAGCGCCGCGTCGTTCTTCGCGGCGACCGGCTTCAGCAGCTCGTAGGCCTTCTGCGCGCCCTCGACGTTGCCCTTGAAGTCGACCAGGTCGGTGTGCGCGTAGCGGTCCTCCTCACCGGTGACCTTGCCGGTGGCGACCTCGTCGAGGAGCTCCTTGGCGCCGTTGGCCATGGAGGACGGGGTGATCTCGGCCTTGCCGACCCGCTCCTGCCAGTCCTTCAGGTCGCCCACCAGCTGGTCGGCGAGGGTCTTCTCCTCGGCGCCGATCCTCTTGTCCTGCCAGAGGGCCTTCTCCAGCCGGTGCCAGCCGGTCCACTTCTGGCCCTTCTCCAGGTGGTCGGCGCGGGTGTCGGTCCTGGGGTCGATGTCTCCGAAGGACTCGGCGACCGGCTCGGTGCGCTCCCAGCCCAGACGGGAGGGGGCGTAGGCCTTCTTGGCGGCCTCGAGGTCGCCGTCCTTGATCGCCTTGGCGAAGGTCTCGGTGAGCGGCACGGTGGCGTCGGCCTGTTCCTGGGCGTACGCGCGGTAGCCCGCGACGGCCTGGTCGAGCCTCGGGTCGCGCCGGGCGGTCCCGCCGGAGCCGGTCACGTCGAGCTTCTGCCGGACGCCGTGCCCCTTCATGCCCGGGCGGCACGCGATCTCGTACGCGCCCGCCTTCACCTCGGCGGTCAGCGTGTACCTGGTGCCCGGACCGATGTTCTCCTTCTCGGAGACGATCCGGTCGTCCGGGAACAGGATCTCGACCTCGGTGGCCTTGGAACCCTTGTTCTCCACCTTCAGGGTGACCTGGCCGGCCGGTACCGACTTGGCGGAGGTCTCGCACTTCGAGTCGGCCGCGGTCACCTGGATCGCGTTCCCGTCCTTGGCGTCGCTCTTCGCCGTGCAGGCCGTGAGGGCGGTCAGGGCTGCCGTGGCGACGGCGGCGGTGACGGTGAGTCGGGCGGCTCGCATGCGGACTCCAAGAGGCGACGAGATGGTGAGGCTGCCCTAACTTACATGAGGCTTACCTCACCAATACCCCCCGGGGCGGTGATTCAGCTCTCAGCGGCCCGCACCGCGATGTTTCAATGCACCGGTGACTGACTACGACGTGCTCCGTGTCTTCTGCGGACCGAACGGCGGCTACGGCAACGAACTCGGCGTCGTCCGCGACGGCTCGGTACTGCCCGGGCGGGAGGACCGGCAGGCGCTGGCGGCCAAGCTCGGCTTCAGCGAGACCGTGTTCGTGGACGACCCCGAGCGCGGGGTGATCGACATCTACACGCCCACACAGCGGCTGCCCTTCGCCGGCCACCCTTGCGTCGGCACGGCCTGGCTGCTGGACGTGCCCGAACTGGTCACCCCCGCCGGGGTCGTGGGCGCCCGGCTCGACGGCGAGTTCAGCTGGATCGAGGCCCGCGCGGAATGGGTCCCGCCGCGCACCCTGCGCCGGTACGCGAGCGCCGCCGAGGTGGACGCCCTCGAGGTGCCTTCGCCGGGGGAGTGGATCTACGCCTGGGCCTGGCAGGACGAGGCGGCGGGCCGGGTGCGGGCCCGGGCCTTCCCCGGCCGCGGCGACGGCATCGAGGAGGACGAGGCGACGGGTGCGGCCGCGCTGCTGCTGACCGACCGGCTGGGCCGGGCGCTGAACATCACCCAGGGCGCCGGATCCCAGATCCTCACGGCTCCCCAGCCGCACGGGTGGGTCGAGGTCGGCGGCCGGGTCGTCCTGGAGCGATGACGACGTGCGCGCGCGCCCGGGTGGTGATATGGGCTCCGTTCGGGTGGACCCGCGTGTGCGGGTGCGGGCGAACGGGGACCTCTCGCGTGACCACTCAGCCTCCCCGAGAGGAGCACCATGCGCATCCGTTCCGTCCTGGCCGCGACCGTCCTGGCCGCCGCCCTTGCCGCCGCCGGCGCGACGACGGCCAGTGCCGCCAACCACGACGTCCACGAGGACGACGACGCCGTCTGCAGCCCGTACGCCGGCGAGCTCAACTCCGCCTACAACCACGCGGCCTGGAGCGGCGCCCACTGCAGCGACTACCTGCGCTGACCCGAACGGGCCCCTCGGCGCGGCTCCCGCGCGCCGAGGGGGCCCGATCGCGTCCGGCACTCACGCGGACAGCGGGAACTCCTCGCCCAGTTCCCGGAAGACGGCCGTGTTGAGCGCGAACGCCCGCTTGCACTCGCCCACGATCCGCTGCCTCTCCAGGTCGTCGGCGCGGATGCCGTCCAGCAGCTCCCGGTAGCCGCGCTTGAACGCGGCCGGGTTGCCGACCTCCTCGAAGACGTAGAAGCGGACGCCGTCGCCCTTCCTGGCGAAACCCCACGTCTTCTCCGCGCTGTCGCGGATGATCTGACCGCCCGACAGGTCGCCGAGGTAGCGGGTGTAGTGGTGGGCGACGTAACCGCCCGGCCAGCCCTCGGCGCACTCGCGGACCCGGTCCGCGTACGCCCGGGTCTCCGGCAGGGCGCTCAGCCCCTGCCGCCAGTCCGAACCCCGCAGGTGCGCCAGGTCCCGCTCCAGCGCGGGCAGCCGCAGCAGCTCCCGCCGGACGAACGGCCCGGCCACCGGATCCGCCGCCAGCCGCCCGACCGCGCCCTCCAGGGCCTCGTAGACGAACCACAGCTGCTCGGTGTAGCGCGCGTACGCGTCCACGCCCAGCCGGCCGCCGAGCAGATCGCTCATGAACGTCGTGGTCTCCGCGGCCACGTGCTGCTCGTGCGACGCGGTGCGGATGAGGGACGAGAAGGAGTCCATGACCACATCCATTGCGGGTGTACCCGGGCCGGCGCCTTCGGCGACCTCGTACCGGAAACGTTCCGACCCCGTGTCGGCAACTTTTCCGACATGCTGTCGGTAAGAGGTTACAAGAAAAAGCCCGCCCCGGCAGGGGGCGGGCTCGGCCGCGGTCACGGCAGGGTCAGGATCTCCGCGCCGGTGTCCGTCACCACCAGCGTGTGCTCGAACTGCGCGGTCCGCTTGCGGTCCTTCGTCACGACCGTCCAGCCGTCCTCCCACATGTCGTACTCGTGGGTGCCCAGCGTCAGCATCGGCTCGATCGTGAAGGTCAGGCCCGGCTGGATGACCGTCGTCGCGTGCGGGCTGTCGTAGTGCGGGATGATCAGCCCGGAGTGGAACGACGAGTTGATCCCGTGACCCGTGAAGTCACGGACCACCCCGTAGCCGAAGCGCTTGGCGTACGACTCGATGACCCGGCCGATGATGTTGATCTGCCGGCCGGGCTTCACGGCCTTGATCGCGCGGTTCAGGGACTCGCGGGTGCGCTCGACCAGCAGCCGCGACTCCTCGTCCACCTCGCCGACCAGGTAGGTGGCGTTGTTGTCGCCGTGCACCCCGCCGATGTACGCGGTGACGTCCAGGTTGACGATGTCGCCGTCCCTGAGGACCGTCGAGTCCGGGATGCCGTGGCAGATGACCTCGTTGACCGACGTGCACAGCGACTTGGGGAAGCTGCGGTAGCCCAGCGTGGACGGGTAGGCGCCGTGGTCGCACATGTACTCGTGGGCGACCTTGTCCAGCTGGTCCGTGGTGACGCCGGGCGCGATGATCTTCGCGGCCTCCGCCATCGCCCGAGCGGCGATCCGGCCCGCGGTCCGCATGGCCTCGATGGTCTCGGGGGTCTGCACCTCCGGCCCGGTGTACGGCGCCGGCGCGGGCTTGCCGACGTACTCGGGGCGGCGGATGTTGCCGGGGACGGAACGGATGGGGGACAGCTCCCCTGGTACGAGCAGCGACTGGCCAGACATGCCGGCGAGTCTATCGAGCGGACATTGGGGGAACATGTCGGTGGCGAGAGGAGCTGCCCATGGCCTTGTTCAAGAAGCGCACCGCCGGCAAGCCGGGTGAGTGGTTCTACTGTCTGGACCACAGGACGGTCGAGGAGGGCCCGAACTGCCCGGGCAAGGACCGCTTCGGACCGTACGCGTCCCGGGAGGAGGCGCAGGCCGCGCTGGAGATCGCGCGCGAGCGCAACCTCGAGTGGGAGAACGACCCACGCTGGCACGACGTGTCCGGGCCCGGCGACAGCGACCCCGACTGATCAGCCGACGCTCTCCGCGGCGGCGTCCTCCGCCCCGGCGGTGCGCCGTCGCCGCATCCGTACCGCGTGCTCGTTTGTCCGGGCGTCGTACCTCATGAGGCCGGGCAGGCACAGCGCGAGCAGGCCCATGACGCCCGCGCACGCCAGCCCGCCGGACCAGACCGACGCCCGCACCCCGGCCCAGGCGGCGAGACCGCCCGCCCGGACCTGGCCGAGCTGCGGGCCGACCGAGTACGACAGCAGCTCGATCCCGGCGAGCCGGCCGCGCAGCTCGTCCGGGATCGTCTGGTTCCACATGGCGGCCCGGAACACCCCGCTGACCATGTCGAAACCGCCGCCGACGGTCAGGAGGAGCAGGACGAGCCACACGTTCCCGCAGACGCCGGCCGCCGCCACCGCCAGCCCCCAGCCGGCGGCCGCCAGCACCACCATCAGCCCGTGCCGGTGTACCCGCGAGGTCCAGCCGCTGGTCAGGCTGACCACCAGGGCCCCGGCCGGCAGGGCCGCGTACATCAGCCCGAGCGCCCAGTCGGCGTTCAGTTCATCGGCCAGGAACGGCAGCACCGCCAGCGGCATGGCCAGGAACATCGCCGCCAGGTCGACGGCGTAGGTTCCGAGGAGCTCCTTGCGGCCCCAGGCGTACCGGGCGCCCTCCGCGATGGCCCCGAGCGAGGGCTTCGCGGCCTCCTGGGACGCGGGCGAGGGGGCGATCCGCGCGATGTACGCCAGCGAGACGGCGAAGGTCAGCAGGTCGGCCGCGTACGCCCAGCCGAGCCCCGCGTAGGCGACGACCACGCCCGCGACCGCGGGGCCCGCGACTCCGCCGACGGTCCAGCGCAGCGAGTTCAGCGAGGCCGCCGCCGGCATGTCGTCGTGGGCGACGATCCGTGGCCACAGGGAGTCCAGCGCCGGGCGCTGCACGGAGACCAGGGCGGAGGAGAGGGCGGCGACGGCGTACAGCGGCCAGACCGCGGGGTGCGGGAGCAGGGCGTTCAGCAGCAGAGCGGCACTGAGCAGGCCCTGGCCCGCCTCGGTCCACACGATGAGCCCGCGCTTGTCGAGGGCGTCGGCCAGGGCGCCGCCGTACAGCCCGCACACGATGAGCGGCAGCAGCTCCACGGCGCCGATCGCGCCCACGGCGGCGGCCGAGCCGGTGAGGTCCTTCAGCTGCACGGGGAGCGCGACGAAGGTCAGGAAACTGCCGAAGCCGCTGATCAGCCCCGACTTCCAGAGCCGCCGGAAATCGACGGAGGCCTTCCAGGGGGAGAGGTCGGGCAGCAGAGCACGGGTCACCGACGCATGCTCGACCGCCCGCCGCCCCCGGGCAACCGAATTTCCGGGGCCGCACGCCGACGCGGCCCGCACAACGAGGCGGCCCGCACAACGAGGCGGCCCGCACGGCGAGGTGGCCCGGACGCCGAGGTGGCCCGGACGCCGAGGCGGCCCGCACGGGCGAGGCGGCCCGGACGCCGAGGCGACCCGCACGCCGAGTGGGCCCGGACGCCGAGGCGACCCCGTGCCGACGGCCCCCATCCGGACAACCGGTCCCTACGCCGACACCGGCCCCGCGCCCGCCCCATGCCCGCGCCGACACCGGCCTCTACGCCTACACCGGCCTCTACGCCTACACCGGCCTCTACGCCGACACCGGCCTCTACGCCTACACCGGCCTCTACGCCTACACCGGCCTCTACGCCTACACCGGCCTCTACGCCTACACCGGTCCCGCGCCGACACCGGCCTCTACGCCTACACCGGTCCCGCGCCCGCCCCATGCCCCGCGCCGACGTTGGCGCCGCACCCGCCCGTGCCCTGTCCGCAGGGGGTGCCGTGGCGTCGTTCCGCAGGTCCTCCGTGTCGTCACCAAGGGGCGGGCGGTGGGGCCGTCAGCGTCTCCGCCAGCCGGGACAGGCGGTCGCGGAAGCCCCGCCGGGCCCTCGGAGAGCCCGCGTTCTCTCCGGCCGCCGCGCTGACCAGGTGCTGCACGCTGTCCAGGTCCAGCTCCGCCCCCTGAGGCACCGCCAGCGTGTCGTGGGCCATCGCGGCCAGATCGCCGCCGCCCGCGCCGAGCGCCAGCACCGTCACCCCGGCCCGCCTGGCGTCGTGCACCCGCTCCAGCAGCGCCGCGGGCTCCTCGGGCGCCACGACCAGCAGCGTCTCGCCGCGCCGCGCCGCCGCGATCCGGCCCGGCCCCACCGCCAGGTGCGCGGGGTCGGCGGGGCGCCCGTGATGCCGTACGAGCGTCGGCTTCAGCTCCGGCGTGCCCGACCAGGCCGCCTCGTCCACCAGGTGTGCGGCAAGGTGCCAGGGCTCGTACTCGGGCGTGCCCACCAGCAGCAGCCCGCCCCCGTGCGCCACCACCGACCCGCGCAGCAGCCCGGCGAACCTCCGGGTGGCCCCCACCCACTCGGTCCCGGCGAGCACTTCCCGCAGCAATGCGACCCGTACGGCGTCCATGGGCCCGCATCCTGCCGCAATCGGGCACTTGTGACGCCGAGTTCACCCCGAATTCGCCCGACCTGGGGACGGTGACCCGTCATCGCCCCGAACGAGGAGCCGCCCGATGGCCGATGCGACCGTCCCCTTACGGCGGGGGCGCGAGGGATATTCCGGCCGCAGGCCGGGCTGACCGCACCGGTCTGCGAGGCCGCCGTCCTCCCGTTGCGCGACCCCGACCTGCTCCTGTTCGCGGCCCCGCCGCCCCGCCGCCCGCGCCCTGACGACCCTGCGCCTCCGCCGACGGCGGCACCACCCGGCGCACGGCCCACACCGTCGACGGACCGCCCGCCGCCTACTCCCACCTGGTCCGCGTCGACCGGGACACGGTCGGGCTCCTCTACGAGACGGGCGACTTCGGCGCCTACGAGACGATCACCTTCCGCCGGGTGCCCGTGCGCCTGCTGGTGAGCGCCGGTGCCGGTCCCGCGACGCACGTAGAGTCGGGTCCATGACCTCTACCGACAACGCACAGAAGGCCCCCGCCAAGGACCCCTGGGACCTGCCCGACGTCTCCGGGTACGTCGTCGGCGTGCTCGGCGGCACCGGACCCCAGGGCAAGGGCCTCGCCTACCGCCTGGCCCGGTCCGGCCAGAAGGTGATCATCGGCTCGCGGGCCGCCGAGCGGGCGCAGGCCGCCGCCGGTGAACTCGGCCACGGCGTCGAGGGCGCCGACAACGCCGAGACCGCCCGCCGCAGCGACATCGTGATCGTCGCCGTACCGTGGGAGGGCCACGGCGACACGCTGAAGTCCCTGCGGGAGGACCTGGCCGGCAAGCTCGTCGTGGACTGCGTCAACCCGCTCGGCTTCGACAAGAAGGGCGCCTACGCCCTCCGGCCGCAGGAGGGCAGCGCCGCCGAGCAGGCCGCCGCCCTGCTGCCGGACTCCCGGGTCACCGCCGCCTTCCACCACCTTTCGGCCGTCCTGCTCCAGGACCCGGAGATCGAGCAGATCGACACCGACGTGATGGTGCTCGGCGAGGAGCGCGCCGACGTGGAGATCGTGCAGGCGCTGGCCGGGCGCATCCCCGGCATGCGGGGTGTCTACGCGGGCCGGCTGCGCAACGCCCACCAGGTCGAGGCGCTCGTCGCGAACCTGATCTCCGTCAACCGCCGTTACAAGGCACACGCCGGGCTGCGCCTCACCGACGTGTGAGCCCTGCCCGGCGATGGGGGACACTGGTCGTCGTAGCAGTGTCCCCCGCAAGGAGCCGGCCCCCATGCCCCGCATCGCCCTCTACACCCTGATCGTCTGTGTCCTCGCCGTCGCCGCGGCGGTCGTCTCCTTCGTCCAGGGCAGCTGGCTGGGGATCGTCTGGGTGCTGCTGGCGGGCCTGACGTCCAACATGACCTGGTACTACTTCAAGCGCGGCAAGGCCGGGGCGGCCCGGGGCGGGTCCGTCACGGGCTGATCGCGCAGTACTGGTCGGTGCCCTGCCAGAACCGGTAGAGCTGCTGTCCGCAGTACTGGTCGCGCACGTCGATCCCCAGACCGCGCAGGAGCGTGTCGATCACGTCGAAGAACGCGCTGTTGATCGACGGCACCCACAGCAGCGCGAACACGAACAGCAGACCGAACGGCGCGAACGGCTCCACCTGCCGCTTCACCCGGTACGACAGCCACGGCTCGAGCACGCCGTAACCGTCCAGGCCGGGCACGGGCAGGAAGTTCAGGAGGGCAGCCGTCACCTGGAGCAGGGCGAGGAAGGCCAGCGCGTACCGGAAGTCGCGGGGCACGCCGTCCAGCGCGTGCAGCCAGAACGGCGCGGTGCACACGGCCGCGAACAGCACGTTCGTCAGCGGGCCGGCCGCCGAGATCAGGCTGTGCCGCCAGCGGCCCCTGATGCGGTCGCGCTCGATGAACACCGCGCCGCCCGGCAGACCGATCCCGCCCATGATCACGAACAGCACCGGGAGCACGATGCTCAGCAGCGCGTGCGTGTACTTCAGCGGGTTCAGCGTGAGATACCCCTTGGCGCCCACCGAGATGTCCCCGCTGTGCAGGGCGGTGCGGGCGTGGGCGTACTCGTGCAGGCACAGGGAGACGACCCAGGCCGCCGTCACGAAGAGGAACACCGCGATGCCCGGCTGGGCGGCGAACTCCGTCCAGGTGGCCCATCCCGTCACCGCCGTCACGGCCAGGATTCCGACGAACACGGGACTGACCCGCCGATCGCCGTGGCGGGTGGTGGCGGTGGCCATGGGCGGACTCCTGGGGTTCCGGGAACGGACGGGGACTGCGACCGTACCGGCCGCGCACACGAGGGGAAAACCTCTCGCGACGGCCGTCCGGTTCCTGGAAGGTGAAGCAATGGCACGGATGAGGGTGTTCCACGAGGCCTGGCAGCCGGAGAGCCGCGGCACCCGGTTCGCGGTGGGGGACGAGGCGGCCGCGCGGCCGGTCGTCGCGGGGACCGGGCGGACCACCGAGCCCCGTGAGCGGCGTTGAAGGCTCCGGAGACAATGGACCCCGTGCGCTATCGGCTGCTCGGCACCACTCAGGCAATCCGCCCCGACGGCACGACCGTCCCGGTCGGCGGGGCGCGGTTGCGTGCCCTGCTCTGCGTGCTCGCGCTCCGGGCCGGCCGGACCGTCCCGGTCGGCGTGCTGGTCGACGAGGTCTGGGACACCGATCCGCCGGCCGACGCCGGCGGTGCGCTGCAGGCGCTCGTCGGCCGGCTGCGGCGGACCCTCGGCGCGGACCGCGTCGCCTCGGTCGACGGCGGCTACCGGCTCACCGCCGCCCCCGACGACGTCGACCTCACCCGTTTCGAACGGCTCACCGGCGACGGACTGCGCGCCCTCGCCGACGGCGACCCGGCCAAGGCCGCCGTCCTCCTGGACGACGCCCTCGCCCTGTGGCACGGTCCGGCCCTCGCCGACCTGCCCGGCCACACCGCCGAGGCGGCCCGCTGGGAGACCCGCCGGCTCGACGCGCTGCGCGCCCGGCACGCCGCCGCCCTCGCCCTCGGACAGGCCGAGCAGTCGCTGCCCGAGCTGACCGCGCTGTGCGACGGCCACCCGCTGGACGAGCCGCTGCAGGCACTGCGGCTGCGCGCCCTGCGCGACGCCGGCCGCCCCGCCCAGGCGCTCGCCGGGTACGAGGACGTACGCCGGCTGCTCGCGGACCGGCTCGGCTCCGATCCCGGCCCCGAACTGCGCGCCCTGCACGCCGAGCTACTGAACGGGGCGCCCCCGGACCCGGAGGCCGCGGCCCGCATCGGCAACCTGCCCGCCCGGCTCACCTCCTTCGTCGGCCGGGAGACCGACATCGAGGCGATCGGCGCCGATCTCGCCACGGCCCGCCTGGTCACCCTGCTCGGTCCCGGCGGCGCCGGGAAGACCCGGCTGTCCCAGGAGGCCGCCGAGGCGGTACGGCACACCGCCCGGGACGGGGTGTGGCTGGCCGAACTGGCCCCCGTGGACGACCCGGACGCCGTACCGCAGGCCGTGCTCACCGCGATCGGCGCCCGCGAGACCGTGCTGCACGGCGCCGGCGTCGAGGGCATGCGCGCGGTCTCCGACCGGCACGACCCCGTCGAACGGCTCGTGGAGCACTGCGCCCGGCGCCGGATGCTCATCGTCCTGGACAACTGCGAGCACGTGATAGAGGCGGCCGCCCGGCTGACCGAGCGCCTGCTGGCCCGCTGCCCGGACCTGACCGTCCTCGCCACCAGCCGCGAGCCCCTCGGGGTGCCGGGGGAGCTGGTGCGGCCGGTGGAGCCGCTGCCCGAGCCGGTCGCGCTGCGGCTGCTCGCCGAGCGGGGCGCGGCGGCCCGGCCGGGATTCCGCGTCGAGGACGATCCCGGGGCCTGTGCCGAGATCTGCCGGCGCCTCGACGGCCTGCCCCTGGCCATCGAACTGGCGGCCGCCCGGCTGCGCATGCTCACCCCCCGGCAGATAGCCGACCGGCTCGACGACCGCTTCCGGCTGCTCACCTCCGGCAGCCGCACCCTGCTGCCCCGCCAGCAGACCCTGCGCGCCGTCGTGGACTGGTCCTGGGACCTGCTGGACGCGGACGAACGGGACGTGCTGTCGCGGCTGTCCGTGTTCGCGGGCGGCTGCGACCTGGCCGCCGCCGAGGCGGTGTGCGGCCCGGTCGCGCTGGACGCGCTCGGCTCCCTGGTCGACAAGTCCCTCGTGGTGGCCGCCCCGTCGGGGGACGGTGCCATGCGCTACCGGCTGCTGGAGACCGTCGCCGAGTACGCCGCCGAACGGCTCGACGAGACCGGCGGCCGCGCCGGGGCCGAGCGCGCCCATCTGACGTACTACCGCGAACTGGCCCGCACCACCGATCCGTTGCTGCGCGGCTCCGAGCAGCGCGCCGCCATCGAGCGGTTCCAGCTGGAGTACGAGAACCTGCGCACCGCGCTGCGGCACGCCGTCGCCCTGGGCGACGAGCAGGAGGGGCTGTCCCTGGTGCTGTCCCTGGCCTGGTACTGGCAGATGCGCGATCTGCGCATCGAGTGCCGCGGCTGGTCCCAGGAGGTGATGGCGCTCGGCCCCGACCCGTTCACCGAGCCGGTCCGCAAGGCCCGGCCGGTCTGGCAGCGGTGCACCGACACCCCGCCCCCGCTCACCGGCGAACTCCTCGCCGAGGCCCGGCGCAGTCTCCATCTCGCCCATCTCGCCTGCATGGACACCGAGTTGGAGGCCTGGCAGACCCCCGAGGCGCAGGCCAAGCTGCGCGTGATCACGCAGGTCTACGAGCCCGGTCTGCCGCAGGCCTGCCGCGCCCCCGGCATGGCCTGGTTCTTCGCGGAGATGCTCACCCGGGGTGCGGAACGGCTGATCGCGATCATCGACGCCGCCGTGCGGACCTGCCGGGACACCCCCGGCTTCGAGTGGGAGCTGGCCGGTTGTCTGCAGATGCGCGCCAACCTGCTGGCCAACCGCACCGACTCGGCGGAGGCGGCCTTCCGGGACGCCGACGAGGCCCTGCGGATCTACCGCCGCCTCGGCGACGAGTGGGGCACCGCCGAGGCGCTGTCCGCACGCGGCGAGGCCCACGAACGCAAGGGCGCCCACCAGGAGGCGGCCGCCGACTACACGGCGGCCATCGACCACGCCACCCGCCTCGGTGCCCGCGCCCAGGTCGCCGTGCTCCGCGCCCGGCTCGGCAGCGCCTATCTGGAGTCGGGTGACACCGAGCGCGGCGAACGGCTGCTCCGCGACGTCATCGCGAGCGAGGAGGGCACGCACAACGAGGGGATGCCGGCCGCCCGGCTCTTCCTCGCCTGCTGGCTGGGGCTGAGCGGCCGCGTCCCCGAGGCGCGCGAGCAACTCCGGCTGTTGCGCGAGGAGTTCAAGATCTCCCACTTCGTCGTGTTCGACGCGCTGATCCTGTGCCAGGAGGCGTTGATGGACGCCGTCGAGCGCCAGGGCGAGAAGTCCCTGGAGAAGGTCCGCCGAGCCCTGGGGCTCGCCGCCGACCCCCTCACCGAGGCGATCACCCCGCACCTGCCCTCGCTCTGCCTCGCCGTCGGGGCGATGGCCCTGACCGCCCTCGACGACGGCGACCGCGCCCGTGACGCCGCCCGCTGCCTGTCCGCCGCGGCCGCCCTGCTGCCGGCCGGCCACACCCTGAACCGCATGGAGCGCCTGGGCGTGGAGCTGACCGAGACCCGGATCCGGCAGCGGCTCGACGAGGCCGCGTACGAGGCCGCGTACGCCGAGGGCGGTGGCCTCTCCCTCGCGGAGGCCACCGCCCTGCTCTGAACCGGCGCGGGTCAGCTCTTCGTACGGAACTTGTGGATCGCGACCGGCGCCATCACCGCCGTGAGCCCGACCGACCAGATCAGCGTCACCCACAGGTCGTGCGCGACCGGGCCGCCCTCCATCAGGCCGCGCGCGGTGTCGGCCAGCGCGGACAGCGGGTTGTAGTCGGTGAAGTTCTGCAGCCAGCCCGGCATCGAGGCCGTCGGCGCGAAGATCGACGAGCCGAACTGCAGCGGCATCAGCACCAGGAAGCCCATGGCCTGCACGGACTGCGCGTTCTTCATGATCACGCCGAGCGTCAGGAACACCCACATCAGGGACGAGCCGAACACCACGGACAGCCCCACGGAGGCCAGCAGACCGCTCCAGTGATGGATGTCGTAGCCCACGAGGACGGCGACCACCATCAGCACCGTGGTCGCGAACAGCATCCGCATCAGCTCCACCGCGATCTTCGCGAAGAGCACGGAACCGCGGCCGATGGGCAGGGAGCGGAAGCGGTCCATGACACCGGAGTTGAAGTCCTGGTTGAAGCCGGTGCCCACGCCCTGGGCCATGTTCATGCCCATCATGGCCATCAGGCCGGGCACGATGTACTGGACGTACTCGTCCTGTCCGCCGCCCATGGCCTTGCCGATCGAGCCGCCGAAGACGTACACGAACAGCAGGGTGAAGATCACCGGGAACAGGATCGCGTCGAACATCGACTCCGGGTCCTGCCGGATCCACAGCAGGTTGCGCCGGACGAGCGCTCCGGTGTGCCGCAGATGCCCGCGCAGCGGGATACGGGCGTCGCCCGGCGTGCTGCCGGACGTGATGGTGGCGGCGCTCATGCGGCGACCTCCTCGCGGGTTTCGGCGGGCGTGGCGTCCTGCGGGGCACTGGCACGGTGGCCGGTGAGCGACAGGAACACCTCGTCCAGACTGGGCAGTTCGGTGGTGATGGAGGAGATCGTGATGCCGCGAGCGGTGACCGCGCCGACCACCGCGGTCAGCTGTTCGTCGCTGAGGATCGGCACCAGCAGCGTGCCGGTCGCGGTGTCCACGGTGGTGGCCGCGAGTCCGGTGATGCCCAGCTCGTCCAGCATGTCGGCGAGCGGGCGCAGCTGCAGCGGGTCCACCGGGCGCACCCGCAGGGTGCGGCCGCCGACCCGGGCCTTCAGCTCCTCGATGCGGCCGCTCGCGATCACCTTGCCGCGGTCCACGACGGTCAGCTCGGAGGCGAGCTGCTCGGCCTCCTCCATGTACTGGGTGGTGAGCAGCACGGTGACGCCGTCACCGACCATCGCCTTCACCTCGTCCCACACCTCGTTGCGGGTGCGGGGGTCGAGTCCGGTGGTCGGCTCGTCCAGGTAGAGCACGGCCGGGCGGCCGATCATCGAGGCGGCGAGGTCCAGCCGGCGGCGCATACCGCCGGAGTACGTGCTGGCCGGGCGCCTGGCCGCCTCGGTGAGGGAGAACCGTTCCAGCAGTTCGTCGGCGCGGGCGCGGGCCTCCTTGCGGGGCAGGTCCAGCAGCCGGCCGATCATGTAGAGGTTCTCCCAGCCCGGCAGCTTCTCGTCCACCGAGGCGTACTGTCCGGTCAGCCCTATCACCCGGCGCAGCTGCCTCGGCTGCCGTACGACGTCGTAGCCGGCCACGGTGGCCTGCCCGGCGTCCGGGGTGATCAGGGTGGACAGGATCCGCACCAGGGTGGTCTTGCCGGCGCCGTTCGGTCCGAGCACACCCATCACGGTGCCCTGGCGCACGTCCAGGTCGACACCGTCCAGTGCCTTGGTCTCGCCGTAGTGCTTGACCAGCCCCCGAACGGACACGGCGTGGTGGGCGCCGGCGGGGTTGTCGTCGATTCGCGTCATGACGGAGAAGATGTCAGGTGCCACCGACAAACCACCGACAGAGCACCGACAAGCCCGCCGACAGGCTGTCGGCGGGCTTGTCGGCGGCCTGTCGGCGGACGGCCCCGCGGCCCCAGTGGCCCGCGGCCCCGGTGGCCCGCGGCCGGCCCTCGTGAGGGCGGCGGCGCGTGCGGGGCGGCGGCGCGTGCGGGGTCCCGGGAGGGCGGCGGCGCGGGTATCGGCCCGGCGGAGCCGGCAGCGCGCGAGGCGTGTGCTGGGAGGGCGGCGGCGCGGGTACCGGGTCGGCGGAGCCGGCAGCGCGCGAGGCGTGTGCTGGGAGGGCGGCGGCGCGGGTACCGGCTCGGCGGAGCCGGCAGTCGGCGCCAGTCCCGGAACGCCGGCAGCCCGCCGACGGGGGATGATCGGCGGGCTGCCCGGTGTTTCCGCGATGGCCTAGTGGACGGCGTGCTCCTCCAGCGGGAAGGTGCCGCCGACGACGTCCTGCGCGAACTCCTTCACGGCGGTGCCCATGACCTCACGCAGGTTCGCGTACTTCTTGACGAACTTCGGCACCCGGCCGGGCGTCAGACCGAGCATGTCGGTCCACACCAGCACCTGCGCGTCCGTCTCCGCCCCGGCGCCGATGCCGACGGTCGGGATGTGCAGGATCCGCGTGACCTCGGCCGCCAGCTCCGCGGGAACCAGCTCCAGCACGACCGCGAAGGCACCCGCGTCCTGCACGGCCTTGGCGTCCCGCAGCAGCTGCTGCGCCGCCTCCTCGCCGCGGCCCTGCACGCGGTAGCCCATGGTGTTGACGGACTGCGGGGTCAGGCCGATGTGCGCCATGACCGGGATGCCGGCCTCCACCAGCAGCCTGATCTGCTCGTGCGAGCGCTCGCCGCCCTCCAGCTTCACCGCGCCGACCCCGGCCTCCTTCACCAGCCGGGTCGCCGAGCGCAGCGCCTGCACCGGACCCTCCTGGTAGAAGCCGAAGGGCAGGTCGGCGACGATCAGCGCGCGCTGCGTTCCGCGTACGACGGCCGCCGAGAGCATGGAGATCTCGTCGAGGGTGACGGGCACGGTGGTCTCGTAGCCGAGGTGGCAGTTGCCCGCCGAGTCGCCGACGAGGAGCACGGGGATGCCGGCCTCGTCGAAGACGGAGGCGGTCATCGCGTCGTAGGCGGTGAGCATGGGCCACTTCTCGCCCCGCTCCTTGGCGAGGGCGATGTCGCGGACGGTGATGCGGCGCGTGCCCTTCCCCCCGTACAGCGCCTTGCTGCCGTCGGAGGGCTTGTTCTGGGCAGCCGAAAGCTGCGTCATGGCAACGGCTCCTTCAGTCATCTCGAGGCGCCCTGACGGCGTCCCCGGATCGTCTCCATGGTGGCACCTCGTGCCAGTGAGGGCCAGAGGGGGCCCCTGTGATCCCCGGCCATGGCCGAAAGTCGTGTAAGGCCTTGGTAAAGACTTAAGATACGAGACGGTTCCGTATCGAAATGATCGTAGGCTCGGCGGCATGACAAGTTCCGTCCCTGCCCCCCGGATACCGGAAGCCGTACACCGGCGCCGCTGGGCGATTCTCGGCGTGCTGATGCTGAGCCTGCTGATCGTGGTGCTCGACAACTCGATCCTGAACGTCGCCATCAAGACCATCGCCACCCCGGCGCCGACCGGTCTCGGCGCCAGCCAGAGCCAGATCGAGTGGGCGATCAACGCCTACACCCTCGTCTTCGCCGGACTGCTGTTCACCGCCGGCCTCGTCGGTGACCGCCTCGGCCGCAAGAAGGTGCTGCTCGGCGGCATCGCCGTGTTCGGCATCGGCTCCGCGCTCGCCGCCGAGTCCGGCTCCCCGGGCCAGCTGATCGCCTACCGCGCCCTGATGGCCCTCGGTGCCGCCTTCGTCATGCCCGCCACCCTCGCGGTGCTGATGAACGTCTTCGAGCGCGCGGAGCAGCCCAAGGCCATCGGCATCTGGGCCGGCGGCGTCGGCCTCGCCATCGCCATCGGCCCGATCACCGGCGGCGCGCTCCTCGACCACTTCTGGTGGGGTTCCGTCTTCTTCGTCAACGTGCCGATCGTGATCGTCGCGCTCGCGCTGATGGTCTGGCTGGTGCCCGACTCCCGCGACCCCAGTCCCGGCCGGCTGGACCCCGTCGGCGTCGTCCTGTCCGTCGTCGGCCTCGTGCTGCTGGTCTACGGCATCATCAAGGGCGGCGAGCTGGCCGACTTCACCGACGCCAAGGTGCTCGGAACCATCATCGCCGGCATCGTCGTCCTGGCCGCCTTCGTCATCTTCGAGAAGCGCAGCGACCACCCGTCGCTGGACGTCGGCTACTTCAGGAACAAGGTCTTCTCGGCCGCCATGAGCGCCATCGCGCTGGTCTTCTTCGCGCTGATGGGTGTCACGTTCTTCGGTGTCTTCTACACCCAGAGCGTGCGCGGCTACTCGCCGCTGGAGTCCGGTGTGCTGATGCTGCCGCTCGCCGTCGCCCAGCTGATCTTCGCGCCCCGCGCCCGGCTGCTGGTCGACCGGTTCGGCAACAAGGCGACGACCACGGCGGGCCTGGTGCTGATCGCGGTGACGCTGGCCGTGTTCGCCACCTTCGAGGCCGACACGCCGATCTGGCTGCTGGAGGTCGTCTTCTTCCTGATGGGCACCGGCATGGCGCACATCATGACGCCGACCTCGGTCGTCATCATGCAGGCGCTGCCGCGCGAGAAGGCCGGGTCGGCCTCCGCGCTCAGCAACACCTTCCGCCAGGTCGGCGGCGCCCTCGGCATCGCCGTCCTCGGCTCCGTGCTGGCCGCCTCCTACCGCAACGGCATCGAGGGCAGGCTCGGCGCCCTGCCGCCGGGCCTGCGCGACACCGCCGCGGAGTCCATCGAGGCCACCCTGGGCATCGCCGAGAAGCTCGGCCCGCGGGGCAGGGCCCTGATCACCCCGGCCGACGACGCGTTCCTGCACGCCATGCACATCACCGCCCTGTGCGGTACGGGCGTCGCGCTGGTCGGCGCCCTGGTGACCTTCCTCTTCCTGCCGGGCAAGCCGCCGGCCGGTCAGGAGGGCAGGAAGGAAGAGGAGTTGGTCGGCGCCACCGACTGACGGTCCGGCGGAACTCCACGGGGGAAGGAGACGGCTGCGGGACAATGCCCGCAGCACGAGAGAGGACGGATCGACGTGAGTCTTGCCGACAGCCGCCCGCGACCGGTCGTACCGGCGCGGGGCCGGCCGCGCAGTGAAGCCGTGGAACGCGCCATCGTGGAGGGCGTGGTGAAGCTCCTGGAAGAGGGCGTGCCCCTCGCCGAGCTGTCCATCGAGCGGGTCGCGCGCACGGCCGGGGTCGGCAAGGCCACCATCTACCGCCGCTGGAGCGGCAAGGAAGAGCTGTTCGTCGACGTCGTACGCGCCGCGGAACCCCCCGACCCGGTGCTCCCCGGCACCTCCCTGCGCGACGACCTCGTCGCCATGCTGGAGTCCCTGCGCCAGCGCGGTCTCGTGAGCCGTTCGTCGGCGATCCTGCACAACGTGTACGCCCAGATGAAGTCCAGCCCCCGCATCTGGGCGGCCTATCACGCCAACGTCATAGCGCCCCGGCGCGTCATGGCGATGGAGGTGCTGCGCCGCGCCCGGGACAACGGCGAGATCCGGCCGGACGTCGACCTGGAGCTGGCCAACGACATGTTCGTCGGTCCCATGCTCGTGCGCACCATCATGCGCCCGGACGCCGACCTGCCCGACGACCTGGCGGAGCGGATCGTCGACACGGTGCTGGAAGGCCTACGGCCCGTCAGCTCGACAGCCTCGTCGCACTGATGTGCACGTTTCGTCACAGACCCCGCCCGACCGGGGGATGACCGGAACTCCCGGCCGCGCTTCGTTCGTCCTTGTCTTCCGTACGGCCGTCATGGGACGGCGGGATCGGCACCGATCATCCCCTAGGGTCGGAAGAACACGGGGACGAACGGTGTGCACGGCAGGCAGTGAGGCAGACGGTATGGCGCAGCAGGCGTACATGACGGAGACGGGCAACGGCGGCTCGGGTCCCGAGCGACCGGGATCCCGGCTTCGACGCCTGGCGCACCGGCTGCTCGGCGGCTGGCGCGGCGACCCGCGCATCTGGCGCCGCGGCATCGTCGTCGCCGTACTGGGCCTGCTGCTCGCCCTGGTGATGCTGGTGCACTCCCGCATCCCCAACCGGCTGGGCAACCTCGGCAGCCTCACCGAGACCTTCCTGCCCTGGCTGGGCCTGGCCGTCCCGGTGCTGCTGGTCATCGCCCTGGTCCGGAGGTCGGCGACCGCGCTGATCGCGCTCCTGCTCCCGGCGATCGTCTGGCTGAATCTCTTCGGGGGGCTGCTGGGTGACAAGACCGGCACCGGCGGCGACCTGATGGTGGCCACCCACAACGTCAACGCCGACAACCCCGACCCGGCCGCGACCGCGACCGACGTCGCCGGGTCCGGCGCCCAGGTGCTGGCCCTGGAGGAACTGCCTGCCTCCGACCTGCCCGTCTACGAGAAGGCGCTCGCGCCGGCGTACCGGTACCACGCCGTCGTCGGCACGGTCGGGCTGTGGAGCAAGTACCCGATGGCCGACGTCCGGGCCGTCGACATCCGGCTCGGCTGGAAGCGGGCGATGCGGGCCACCGTGACGACCCCGCGGGGCCCGGTCGCGGTGTACGTGGCGCACATGCCCTCGGTGCGGGTGAAGGTGGAGGCCGGCTTCACGGCCCGGCAGCGCGACGAGAGCGCCGACGCGCTCGGGGAGGCCATCGCCGACGAGACCCTGAAGCGGGTCGTCCTGCTCGGCGACCTCAACGGCACGATGAACGACCGCTCCCTCAACGCCGTCACCTCGCAACTGCGCTCCGCCCAGGGTGCGGCGGGCAGCGGCTTCGGCTTCAGCTGGCCGGCGTCGTTCCCGATGGCGCGGATCGACCAGATCATGGTCAAGGGCGTCGAGCCGGAGAGCTCCTGGACGCTTCCGCGCACGAACAGCGATCATCTGCCGGTGGCGGCACGCGTGAAGCTGTGAGACACCCCACAGCCGCGCCCGTGAGGACCGCCACAACGGCAACCCTGCCGTAACCCTCTGGAATACTGGGCCCGAGAGGCTTTGTTCCGTACGGGAACATACCGCGAATCTGTACGGCACCACCCTCTCTGGAAGGCCCTTCATGCCCCTGGCCCTGCTCGCCCTCGCCGTGGGCGCCTTCGGCATCGGTACGACCGAGTTCGTGATGATGGGGCTGCTCCCCGACGTCGCGGACGACCTGCACATCTCGATCCCCGCCGCCGGGCACCTGGTCTCGGCGTACGCGCTGGGCGTCGTCATCGGCGCCCCGCTGCTGGCCGCCGTGACCGCCCGGATGTCCCGGCGCACGGTGCTCATCGCCCTGATGGCCCTGTTCGTCGTCGGCAACGCGCTGTCCGCGTTCGCCCCCGGCAACGGCTCCCTGCTGGCCGCCCGCTTCGTCAGCGGCCTGCCGCACGGCGCCTTCTTCGGTGTCGGCGCGGTCGTCGCCACCACCATGGTCGCGCCGGAGCGCAAGGCCCGCTCCGTGTCGCTGATGTTCCTCGGCCTGACGGTCGCCAACGTCGCGGGCGTACCCGTCGCCACGCTGATGGGCCAGCACCTCGGCTGGCGGGCCACGTTCCTGGGCGTCAGCGTCATCGGCCTGGTGGCGATCGCCTCCCTGGCCCTGCTCATCCCGCGCGACCACACCCACGCCTCCGCGACCGGCCTGCGCGGCGAACTGGCCGCCCTGAAGTCGCTCCCGGTCTGGCTGGCCCTCGGCACGACGGTGGCGGGCTTCGGCGCCCTCTTCGCGGCCTACAGCTACGTCA
This sequence comes from Streptomyces sp. NPDC096012, assembly GCF_040426375.1. Lineage (NCBI taxonomy): Bacteria > Bacillati > Actinomycetota > Actinomycetes > Kitasatosporales > Streptomycetaceae > Streptomyces > Streptomyces sp. NPDC096012. The sequence continues at coordinate 121,629 of NZ_JBEOTD010000017.1, read as the reverse complement.
CCCCGATGCTGACGGACTCCGCCGGCTTCGCCGAGGCGAACGTGACCCTGCTCCTCGCGCTCTTCGGCGTGGGCTCCACCGCCGGCAACCTGCTGGGCGGCCGCCTCGCCGACCACTCCCTGCGCGGCACGCTCTTCGGCGGCCTGGCGTCGCTGGCGGTCGTACTCGCGTTCTTCCCGCTGCTGATGCGCGCCGAGTGGAGCGCGGCCGTGGCGGTGACCCTGCTCGGCATGGCGGCGTTCGTCACCGGCTCCCCGCTCCAGCTGATGGTCATGGAGAAGGCCGCCGCGGCCCCCTCCCTGGCCTCCTCCGCCAACCAGGCGGCCTTCAACCTGGCCAACGCCGGCGGCGCCTGGATCGGCGGCCTGGCCCTCGCGGCCGGCTTCGGCGTGACGTCCCCCGCACTCACCGGAGCGGCCCTCGCCGTCCTGGGCCTGGGCGTGGCGGGCGTGGCGTACGCGGTGGACCGGCGCCGGGAGACTCCGTCGGCCGGCCGGGTGGTCACCTCCCACCTGCCGGAGGAGTCCGGGGCGCTGCACCGCTGACCCGCCGGAAGGGCCGGTCCATGGAAGCCTCATACGGCGGTGTCACCGTTGATGATCCCTCGTGAAGCAGTACCGCAAGGCATACGATCGGCTGAGGGCCGTCGCGCTGGCACCAGACACGTCCCTCGCCATGATCAAGGCCGCCGCAGAGGACTACCGAAATGCCAAGCACCCGGATCGACTTGAGTGATGCGCTCTGGTTCAAGAGCAGCTACAGCAACGGTGACGGCGGCAACTGCGTCGAGATCGCCGGCGACTTCCCCGGCGCCGCCCTCTGGCGCAAGTCGAGCTACAGCAATGAGAGTGGCGGCAACTGCGTCGAGGTCGCCGACGACGTCCCGGGGCTCGTCCCCGTCCGCGACTCCAAGGCTCCCCACGGCCCCGCCCTCCTCCTCTCCGCCACCGCCTGGGCCCCCTTCGTCGCCTCGCTCAAGTCGGAGTGACGCAAAGGGGCGTGGGGTCCGGGTGGGCCCCACGCCCCGTTCGCTCAACCGCTCAGCGCAGCGTCAGTGCTTCTTCGCGAAGGACGACACGTAACCGTCCGCGGGCGAGCCCACGCCGGTGACGTCGTCGTAGCCCTTGACCGCGGCCAGCGAGCTGTCCTTGCCGAGGCTGCGGACCGAGTACAGCAGTCCGTCGGCCGCGTCGACGCCGTTGGCGAAGTCCACGCGGGCGACGGCCAGGTCCTTGCCGGTCGGCTTGTCGGTGACGTCGTGGTAGACGCCCGTCTTGCCGGCCTTGGCGTAGATCGACGGGTTGGCGAAACCGATCGCCGTGCCGCCGCGCGCCTCCTGGGCCAGCGCCTGGACCGCCGCGATCACCGGGGCGGCCAGCGAGGTGCCGCCGATGCGGTACTCGCTGTACTGCTGCGAGCCGTCCGGGAAGGTCTGGGTCTGGCCGACCAGGAAACCGGTGTTCGGGTCGGCGATCGCCGCGATGTCCGGGACGACGCGGTTGCCCGCGGCGTTGTTGGCCGTGGCCAGCGCCTTCGGGACGACGCCCTTCTGGTAGTACGGCTGCGGCACGGTCTTGCTGGTGCCGCCGCCCGCGCCCGAGGTGAAGGCGCCCGGGAAGCCGTTCCAGCTCTTGCCGTCGGCCGACAGGGTCGCCTTCTCGGTGCCCCAGCCGGTCTCCCACTGGTACGTGTCGCCCTTGCCGACGGCCAGCGAGGTGCCGCCGACCGCGGTCACCCACGCCGAGTTGGCCGGGGTGTCGACCTGCTTCACCTTGGTGTTGGCGACCTCGTCGCCGTTGTCACCGGAGGAGAAGTAGAAGCCGATGCCCTGCACGGCGCCCAGCTGGAAGACCTGGTCGTAGGCGGCCGCGAGGTCCGGCGTCTGGTTGGCCTCGATGTCGCCCCAGGAGTTGGAGACGATGTCGGCCAGGTGGTTGTCGACGACCTTGCTGAGCGAGTCGAGCAGGTCGTCGTCGTAGCAGGACGCGGCGCCCACGTAGGTGACGTCCGCGTTCGGCGCGACCGCGTGCACGGCCTCGACGTCGAGGGTCTCCTCGCCGTACCAGCCGGCCGCCCCGCACTCCTTGGTCTTGGTGTACTGGGCCGGCAGCACCTGGTGCAGCTGGCTGGTCCTCCAGGCCGCGTCGCCGTTCTTCTGGGCGTACTTGCCCGCGTCGAAGGCGATCGTCGGAGAGGCGTAGGCGTCCGTGATGGCGACACGGACGTTCTTGCCGGTGTACTTGCCGGCGCCGTAGGCGGCGCGCAGCTGCTTGCCGGTGTAGCCCTTGACCGCGTACGGGATCTTCTGGCCGTACGCGTCCGGGAGCGTCGTCGCGACGTTCGAGCCGTAGTACGACGAGAAGGGCCCGGCGTTCTTGAACACGCCGTCCGGGGGCGGCAGCTGGTCGTCGTGGGCCGACTTGTGCGGGGCGTTGTCCAGGCCGGTGACGGTCAGGACGGCGCCCTGGAGGGAGGCCGGTGCGGTCGCGCTGCGCGCCGGGGCACGGTAGGTCTTCGAGCCCTTGGCGTAGTTGTGCAGCTGGGTGCCGAACGCCTTCTCGGCGGCGGCCACGTCACCGGAGACGGCGACGTAGTGCGGGGTGACCGCGGTGACCGTCAGACCGGCCGACCTCAGCCAGGACTTGACGGCGGCCACCTGGGCCTTGGTGGCCCCGAAGCGGGCCTGCGCCTTGCCGGCGCTCAGGTACTTGCCGTACGAGGGCGAGTTCGGGTCGGACACCGCCTTGGCGTACGCCGCGAGGCCGGCCGCGTCGCGGCCCGCCAGGTAGACCCGGGCCTTGATCTGGGCGCTGTTCGGGGTAGCGCCCTTGTCCGCCTTGGCCGTGGCCCACAGCGGCTTGGTGCCCTTCAGTGCGTCACGAGCGGGGCTGTCCGCGGCGTGCGCCGCGGGTATGCCCAGCGCCAGCGCGCCGGCGATCATGGGCAGTGTCGCTGCCATGCTCACAGCGCGCATCTTGGCGCGGTTGGATCTCATAGAACCCCCTGCGATGCGGTTCGCATGCATGTAGTGGTTGGCACGTCGTGACTCCGGGCCGGCCCGCGGCGGCTGAGGCCGGTGGTGGATCACACGATGGGGGCCACTCTTGCGATGAACCGTTCATGCCAGGGGAAGGTGAAAGTCAAGAGAAGCTCAAGTAACGGCCATGTAGGGCGATTTGCGGCTTTCGTCAGTGCATCCGTGCGGCGTTGCTGTCCGCCGGTCCGGTGACCGTCAGGGGGAGCACGCCGGTGCGGCAGGAAGCCGCCACCGGCCAGGGTGACCACGCGTCAGGGTGGGGGTGGTTCCTCGGCATGCCCTCCGCGGCCGATCCCGCCGCCGTGGTCACTGCGGTTTCGCGCCCCGGGCCCTGAGCATCCCCGCCATCAGCTCGATCTCCGACTGCTGTGAGTCGACCATGCCCTGCGCGAGCCGCTTCTCCACGTCGACGGTGCACTTGGCGACGCACCCCTCGGCCATGTGGATACCGCCCTTGTGATGGGCCGTCATCAACCGGAGGTAGAGCACCTCGGCCTGCTTGCCGGTCAGCGAACCGAGCTTTTTCAGCTCGGTGTTCGTCGCCATCCCCGGCATCAGCGCACCGTCCTTGCCCGACGCCATGCCGCCCATGCCCATCCAGGTCATCGGCGGCTCGGCCGACACCTTGGGCAGCTCCCACAGGTCCAGCCAGCCCAGCAGCATGCCGCGCTGGTTGGCCTGGGTCTGCGCGATGTCGTAGGCGAGCCGCCGCACCTCCTCGTCCTTCGTGCGGTCCCGGACGATGTACGACATCTCGACGGCCTGCTGGTGGTGCACGGCCATGTCCCGCGCGAACCCCGCGTCCGCCGATTCGGCACCCGGCGTCTTCGCGTCCGGTCCGCCGGTGTCCTCGGCGACCGCGTACGTGATCGCTCCGGCCGCGACGAGCACCGCCGCCGCGGCCCCCGCGACCCAGCCGATGTACCGCCGGCTCACTTCATGACCCCGCCGGTGCACGAGGCGCCCGGCTCGGGCGTCTGCCGGCCCTGCACGTAGGTGGCGAAGAACTTGTCCACCTCCGGGTCACCGGCGCTCTTCACCGTCACCTGGTGCCCCCACGCCGACAGGATCAGCGGCGCGGCCTGGTTCTCGTACGGGCTCATCAGCGAGTACGGCGTCTTCCTCACCTTCGCCGCGAGCGCCTCGACGTCCGCCTTCGGCGCCTTGGCGGTGTACGTCACCCAGACGGCGCCGTGCTCCAGCGCGTGCACGGCGTTCTCGTCCGGCACCGCCTTGGTGTAGACGTCGCCGTTGCAGTTGAGCCAGACCGGGTTGTGGTTGCCGCCCACCGGCGGGTGCATCGGGTACGACACCTTCGTCGTCACGTGGGTCCGCGACAGCTTGCCGGACCAGGTCCGCACGCCGTCCTTGCCGTCCGTGAAGTGCCCGGAGTCCCCGGAACCCTTGGCGTCACCGCTCGCGGTCGAGTCCTTCTTGTCCGACTGCGAGTTCACCAGGACCACACCGCCGACGACCAGACCGGCGACGACCACCACACTCGCGGCGATGACGAGCAGCCGGTTGCGGCGCTCGCGGGCCTGCTCGGCGCGCCGCATCTCCTCTATGCGCGCCTTGCGCGCCGCGGTGCTGCTGTTCTTGGCGGAACCCATGAGGCGTGTCCTTCTGGGGGAAGAAACGGATGGAGGTGGGGCCCGCTGATCGTAATGGGAGAGGGGGCTCCCGCCGTAGGGAGGGGACGGAAAAGCGGCCTCCGCCGGAAGGACGTGCACCGGCCACGCACCTCGCGGTCACCGGGCCGGCCACCCGGCGCACGGTCCGGCCGTTACGCGGGACGCCGCGAGCAGGCAAGATGGGCGACAGCGCAGTACACCTGTCGTACGAGAGGCGTTCAGGCCGCGGACGCTCGGGCGATCAAGGTCCGCAACGCGCACGAAATGGTGTTGTGGTGGGATGCTCAGGAACCCGCCCGCCTCCGGCAGGACGCGGGACAGGCGGCCTGACCAGCAAGGATGGGGAAGCGGAAGATGGACAAGCAGCAGGAGTTCGTGCTCCGGACCTTGGAGGAGCGCGACATCCGGTTCGTACGCCTGTGGTTCACGGACGTCCTGGGCTTCCTCAAATCCGTGGCCGTGGCCCCCGCCGAGCTGGAGCAGGCCTTCGACGAGGGCATCGGCTTCGACGGCTCCGCGATCGAGGGCTTCGCCCGGGTCTACGAGTCCGACATGATCGCCAAGCCGGACCCCTCCACCTTCCAGGTCCTGCCGTGGCGCGCGGAGACCCCCGGCACCGCCCGCATGTTCTGCGACATCCTCATGCCGGACGGCTCCCCGTCCTTCGCCGACCCGCGCTACGTCCTGAAGCGGGCCCTCGCCCGCACCTCCGACCTGGGCTTCACCTTCTACACCCACCCGGAGATCGAGTTCTTCCTGCTGAAGGACCGCCCCCTCGACGGCACGCGCCCCACCCCCGCCGACAACTCCGGCTACTTCGACCACACCCCCACCAACGTGGGCATGGACTTCCGCCGCCAGGCGATCACCATGCTGGAGTCGATGGGCATCTCGGTGGAGTTCTCCCACCACGAGGGCGCCCCCGGCCAGCAGGAGATCGACCTGCGCTACGCCGACGCGCTCTCCACGGCCGACAACATCATGACGTTCCGCCTGGTCATGAAGCAGGTGGCGCTGGAGCAGGGCGTGCAGGCGACCTTCATGCCGAAGCCGTTCTCCGAGCACCCCGGCAGCGGCATGCACACGCACCTCTCCCTCTTCGAGGGCGACCGCAACGCGTTCTACGAGTCGGGATCGGAGTACCAGCTCTCCAAGGTCGGCCGCTCCTTCATCGCCGGCCTGCTCAAGCACGCCGCGGAGATCTCGGCCGTCACCAACCAGTGGGTGAACTCCTACAAGCGCATCTGGGGCGGCTCCGAGCGCACGGCGGGCGCCGGCGGCGAGGCTCCCTCGTACATCTGCTGGGGCCACAACAACCGCTCGGCCCTGGTCCGCGTCCCCATGTACAAGCCCGGGAAGACCGGCTCCGCCCGGGTTGAGGTCCGTTCCATCGACTCCGGCTCGAACCCGTACCTGGCCTACGCCGTCCTGCTGGCCGCCGGCCTGAAGGGCATCGAGGAGGGCTACGAGCTCCCGCCGGGCGCCGAGGACGACGTGTGGGCCCTCTCCGACGCCGAGCGCCGCGCGATGGGCATCGAGCCCCTCCCGCAGAACCTCGGCGAGGCCCTCACCCTCATGGAACGCAGCGACCTGGTCGCCGAGACTCTCGGCGAACACGTCTTCGACTTCTTCCTCCGCAACAAGCGCTCCGAGTGGGAGGCGTACCGCTCCGAGGTCACGGCGTTCGAGCTGAAGAACCTGCTGCCGGTGCTGTAGGCGCAGGTCGGGGCGGTATCAGGATCTGATCACCCCGTGTGGCCGACCGCTCGTCGCGGTCGGCCACACGGCGTCCTGAGCGCTCCCGGGCCGTCTCCGGCCCGTCAGGCCCGACCTCGACCACCGCAGCGGTCCGGTGAGCGGGTGGCCGCATTGCAGGAGGCTCGCAATGGAGTGAGACTGATGCTGGCGGACGGTTGCATCCAAGGCGTTGCGCCCATGGTTTCCGTCCTTGGCTCGCGTCCCCCCTGAAGCGTGTTTGCACCGCGGGGACGTTCCCTCCGCCGTTCTCACTACAGACAGACGGAGGGGCATCGATGACGCGTGCGCCTTGGCGGACTCTGAGAGTCTCCGCTCTCGCGTGGCTCGGAGTCGTCACCCTGCTGGTGGCTCCGTCGGCCGCCGCGAATGCCCCGAGCCGGACCGGGACCGCCGTGTCAGCCCCAGACAAATCCTGTGCATGGCCCGCCGTCGTCAGACCGGGCAGGCTGAACTTCGCCTTTCCCGAGGCCAACGCCACGTACTGGTTGATGCCCTACCGGCTGGGCCAGGGAGATCGCATCGTGGCAGAGGGGACATATCCGTCTGCCCGGTTCACCTCACTGACGGTCTACGACGTCACGGGCTCACCCATCGATTCCCTCGCCGACCACCAGATCGCTCCGAGTACCGGCAGCAAGAACCCCTTCGCCGTCCCGGACGCGGGGTCGAAGTCGGCGCAGCACCACTACCAGGTCACACTCAAGCCCGGCATCACGGCCGGCGCCGGTAACAACACGATGGCCGCCACTGCGAACGGCGCCGGGTCGGGGTCGGGGTTCCTGGTGCTGAGGATCTACGTCCCGGACAACGAGTCCGACCCGACAGGCGGAGTCCCGTTGCCCACTTTGTCGATGCAGCGTCAGGGCAGCAGCCCCAAGTCGATAACCACCTGTCCCCGCGCCGGTTCGGCGCAGGGCCCCATGGGCCCACTCGCCACCGAACTCAAGGCTCTCGTGAAGAAATACGCGCCGCCTGGAGGGTTCGAAGGCTGCGGGAAGTCCACGGCGAGTGCTCCGGGCTTCGCAGTGCCGAACAAGACCGGCGGACTTTTCCCCAACCCGTACAACAAGTACTTGTGCACGCCACTGGAATACAAGTCGGGACGCATCGCCGTCATACGCGGCAAGGCGCCTACGTTCCCCGACACCACCAACGGCCAGTCGGTGCTCACCAAGACACAACTCCGGTACTGGTCGCTCTGCCAGAACCAGATCCAGCTCCCCTACCCGGTGAGTTCCTGCGCCGGGGACTTCCAGACGGCCGTGGGTAAGGACGGGCGGTACACCTATGTGGTGTCCACCTCACAGGACCGTCCCGGCAACGCGACGACATCGAAGGGGGTCACCTGGATCGACTGGGGTCCCACCAACGTGAAGAGCGTCCTGTTGCTGCGGAACATGCTCCCGGCGCAGACCTTCCACAACGCGGTCCAGGACGTCAAGAAGGGGGACGATCCGGCGAAGGTGATGGGCGCCTATTACCCGACTGTCACCTACTGCACCAAGGAAGCCTTCGCCAAGAGCGGACCGAACGCCTGCGCGGGCTGAGCCACGAACCACCTTGAACACGTCCAGGCGTCCGGGACACCTCCGTCGTACAGCGATCCCTGTGCGCTGATGTTCTTCGTGCGACAGCGAAGTACAGCGGGGCGCGCACCCCAGTCGCACCAGATCGGCCCAGCTAGCCGGCTTCTCCGCACGTCCCGGCCGCGCCGAACGGCCAATGTGCGTTGTGCCGGTGTGACACGGCAAGGCGCCGGGGCGGGAAGCGACCCCGTCGCAGCGGGGTGAGGGGGCCGGCGGTGGTGGATCGCCGGCCTTTCCGCGTGTCAGAGCGGTGCCCGGGGGATCCGCCGGCCCGGCGTCCTAGCATGCTCACTGCCCGGGCGTTGCGTGGACAGGACGGAGTCGGCGACGTGCCCCTCTCGGATTCGGCCGCCTCCCATCCGGCCGCTGGGGCCGGGCGGCGTTCCACGGCGCCCCTGCTGTCCGTGTGCGCCGGGTACTTCATGGTCATCCTGGACGTCACGATCATCAACGTCGCCGTACCCGCGGTGGGCCGCGACCTGTCCGCCTCCCTCACCGGCATCCAGTGGATCACCGACGGCTACACCATGGTCTTCGCCGGGTTCCTGATGACCGGCGGCGCGCTGGGCGACCGGCTGGGCAACCGGCGCGTGTTCTGCTCGGGCGTCGTCGTGTTCACCACGGCCTCGGCCGCGTGCGCCTTCGCCCCGGACGCCGCCTTCCTCGTCGGGGCCCGGCTGGTGGAGGGGCTCGGCGCGGCACTGATCGTCCCCGGCTCCCTCGCCCTGCTGCAGGAGGCCTACCCGGATCCGGCGGCACGCTCCCGCGCCTTCGGGCTCTGGGGATCGATGGCCGGCATCGCGGCCTCCGCCGGCCCGCTGCTGGGCGGGCTGCTGGTCTCCACCGCCGGCTGGCGGTGGGTCTTCCTCATCAACCTGCCGGTCGGCGTGGCCTGCCTGGTGCTCACGCTGCGGTTCGTCGCGCCCTCCCCGCGCCAGGCAGGGCGGCCCCTGGACTGGCCCGCGCAGTGCGCCGTGGTGGTGGCGGTGGCCCTGCTCACCGCCGCCCTGAACGAGGCCGGGCGGCGCGGCTGGTCCGACCCCGCCGTGCTCGCCGGGCTGGGCCTGGCCGCGGTGGCCGTGGCGGCGTTCGTGCTGCGCGAGCGGTTCGCCCGGGCCCCCGCCCTCCCGCTGCGCCTGCTGCGCCACCGCGAGATGAGCGGCACGGCCGTCATCGGCCTGCTGTTCAACTTCGCCTTCTACGGCATGGTGTTCACCGCCAGCCTGTACTTCCAGCACCAGCGCGGCTTCAGCGCCCTCAGGACCGGCCTCGCCCTGTTCCCGGCGGTGGCCATGACCATGTTCGCCTCCGTCCTGTCCGGCCGGCTGAGCCGCCGTACCGGCCACCGTCCGCTGGTGGTCTCCGGCATGCTCCTGGGCGCCGCCGGGCTGGGCGGCTGGGTGGCCGCGGGCTCCGACCCGGCCTACCCGCTGCTGGTGGCCCCGATGATGGCCACCGGCTTCGGCACGTCCTTCGCCCTCACCGGTTCGACCGCCACCGTGATGGGCGGCGCGCCCCCGGCCTACGCGGGAGCCGCCTCCGCCCTGTTCAACACCACCCGCCAGATCGGCAGCGCCACCGGCGTGGCACTCGGCGGCAGCCTGCTGGCCACCGGTGCCGACTACGGCACCGGACTCCGCCTCAGCATGGCCGTCGGAGCCCTCGCCTACCTGGTCGCCGCGGCCCTGGCCTGGCTGTGCGTGCCACCCCGGGCGGACGCGGGGGATAGGGGCGGGCGGTGACACCCGCACCACCCCGGGCGGTCATGGGCGGGCGGTGACATCCGTGCCACCCCGGGCGGACGCGGGGGGATAGGGGCGGGCGGTGACATCCGTACCACCCCGGGCGGTCATGGGCGGGCGGTGACATCCGTACCACCCCGGGCGGTCATGGGCGGGCGGTGACATCCGTACCACCCCGGGCGGACGCGGGGGGATAGGGGCGGGCGATGACACCCGTACCACCCCGGGCGGTCATGGGCGGGCGGTGACACCCGTACCACCCCGGGCGGTCATGGGCGGGCGGTGACACCCGTACCAGCCGAGGCGGTCATGGGCGGGCGGTGACACCCGTACCAGCCGAGGCGGCCACGGGCGCCGATGACACTGTGGGCCGACGGCGGGACGTACGCCCGCCGGCCTGATGTCGTCCGAGGTACGCCGGACACCACGGCCGTGTCACCTGCGGCACGCCGGGGTCACCGTCGACCGTCGAGGCGACGCGGCGTCACTCGCAGGTGCGTCGGAGCGGGCGGGGGAGACACCGCAGCCGTGTCACCCGAGGTACGCCGGGGAGACCGCCGCCGAGGCGATGCGCTGTGGCCGTCCCGAGCCGTCCGCCGGGAGCCGGTAGAGGTCGGCGCCGTAGTCGCCCGGCAGGGCGTACACGAGCGTCCGGGCGTCCCGCCACACCACCTGGTCGTCCACGCTGCGCGGCTCGGCGAGCGGTGTCTCGCGCATCGTCCGCAGATCGAGCACGTACAGATGCCAGGGGGCGTCCGCGGGCAGCCCCCCGACACGTTTCTTGTAGGCCACGCGCGTGCCGTCCGGAGACAGGGACGGGCACTCCACGTTCGCGTGCAGCGTGGTGAGCGTACGGGTGCGCAGGTCGCCCCGGACCAGGTAGGTCCGCCCCTTGGTCGCCATCGTCGCGTAGAACGTGCGGTCGTCGGCCGCGAACGTCACCCCCCAGAAGTTCACGTCCGCCGCCCGGTAGGGACGTCCGTCCTTGACGATCCCGAACGCCTCCAGGGAGGGGATCAGCTCACCACTGCGCGTGTCCACGATCGCCGCGCGCGTGGAGAAGTCCGTGCCGGCGTACGAGTCACCGCCCACGAAGGCCGTCCAGGCGGCGAAGTGCCCGGTGGGGGAGACCCGGGCGCGGGACGGGATGCCGGGGACGTCGTAGTGGTCCAGGGTGTGCAGACGGGCGTCCAGGACGACGGCACGGTAGGTGTCGGACACCGGCCCGTGCACCGCCTGCAGGCATACGCCGGTGCCGGAAGCGGCGTAGAAGCGCAGGCACTTGACGCCGGAGGCGGTGCGCGGTCCGGACGGGTCGTCCGCCGGGACGCTGACCAGCTCGTCCCGGTGCGGTCCCCAGGCCATGTTGCGGAACACCACGCGCCCGTGTCCGGTCAGGGTCACCGCCCCCGGCGTGACCTCCGGGCCGCCCGCCTGCGCACGGTCACGGCGGTCGGACCGGGCCGAGGCGTGCAGCACGGACGCCAGCCCGACCGCCGCCAGCACGGCGACGGCCGCGACCAGGATCACGATGCGGCTGCGTACGGTCATGCGGGCACCGTCTCCTTCGGGGTCACCGTCTCCGTGGGGCGCAGGGTGAGGGAGAACGCGGCACACCCGGCCAGCGCCACCGCCGCGCCCGCCAGCGCGGCCCGGTCGCCCCACACCGTCCAGGCCGCGCCGAACAGCAGCGAGCAGGCGAACCGGGTCAGCGCCTGCCCGGTCTGCACGACGGCCAGCCCCGACGAGCGCAGCGCCTCCGGCACGCTCTGCGAGGCGACCGCCATCAGCACCCCGTCGGTGGCCGCGTAGAAGCCGCCGTGCAGGGCGAGGACGGCGTACGGCAGGGCGGGACCGTGCCAGGCGGTCAGCAGCAGTGCGTACGCCAGCAGCAGCCCGCCGTGCCCGGCCAGGAAGACCGTCCACCGCCCCACCCGGTCCGCGAGCCGTCCCAGCGGCACCGCCAGCAGCAGGAAGGCGGCCGCCGTGCCGAGCGGCAGCAGCGCGAACCAGCGGTCCGGGACGCCGAGGCGGCGCTGGAGCAGCAGGTAGACGAAGGAGTCGCTGACCGTGGCGAGGCCCAGCAGCAGCGCGCAGACGGTGATCCGGCGCAGGTCGCGGCGGCGCAGCAGCCCCACGGCGGCGCGCAGGGTCGGCCGCTCCGCCACCTGTGCGTCCCGGCTGCCCGGTACCTGTGCAGCCCGGCCGTCGGGTACCTGTGTGTCCCGGCCGTCCGGTACTTGCGCGTCCCGGCTGCCCGGTACCTGCGCGTCCCGGCTGCCCGGTACCCGCGTGCCCCGGCCGTCGGGTACCTGCGTGCCTCGGCCGTCGGGTACCTGCGTGCCTCGGCCGCCCGGCACCTGCGTGCCCCGGTCGCCCGGCACGAACAGCGCCAGCACCAGGACCCCCAGGACGGCCACGCAGAAGCTGACGGTGAACACCGCGTCGTAACCGTCCACCGTGGCCCGCAGGATCAAGAACGCCACGAGCGGGCCGAGCAGCGCACCCGCCGTGTCCATGGCACGGTGCACGCCGAACGCCCGCCCCCGGCTCTCCGGCGTGCTGGACAGGGAGATCAGCGCGTCCCGGGGCGCCGTGCGCAGGCCCTTGCCGGTGCGGTCGGCGGCCAGCACCAGGCCGATCGGCGTGAGCGAGTGCGCGACCAGCAGCAGCGGTTTGCACAGGGCCGAGATGCCGTATCCCGCGCCCGCGACCCACTTGTGCCGGCCGCCGTCCCGGTCGGCGAGATGCCCGCCCACCAGGCGGACGAGCGCCGAGAAGCCGTTGTAGACGCCGTCGAGCAGCCCGAAGCCCAGCGGCGACAGGCCGAGGCCGGTCACCAGGTACAGCGGCAGGACCGCCGTGACCATCTCCGAGGAGACGTCGGTGACCAGGCTGACCGTGCCGAGGGCCAGGACGGTCGGCGCGAGCGCGGCACGGCGCCGCCCGGCGGGAGGCCGGACGGCACCGTCCGCGGACGCCCGCGCCGGCGTACTCGCGCGGCTGTCCGCTACGTACACGTCAGGACGCCCAGATGCCGGTGATGTCCTTGGCGGCGGCCGCGTTGCCCGCGTGCGCGGTCAGGCCCTGGCTGTCCTCCAGGGTGCGCAGCAGGTCGTAGTGGTTGTACGTGGTCGACGAACTCGCCCCGGCCGTCACCGGCTGCCCGTACAGCACGGTCGGGATCCGGTTGCCGCTGAGCCGGTTGTCCTCGTCGAAGGTGACGACGAGCAGGCTGTTGTGGGTCTTGGCCCAGGTCGCGTACGCGCCCAGGTTGTTCTTCAGCCAGGTGTCACCGGAGGACACCGAGCAGTCGTGCATGTCACTGCACAGGTCGGGGACCACGAACGACAGCTGGGGCAGCGTCGAGTAGTCCGTCGGGAACTGGGCGAACGTCTTCGCGCTCGACGTCGGTACGTTGCTGAACCCGAACCACGGGTTGTGCTTCCTGGCGTACGTGCCGCTGCTGCACGTCGTCGAACCCTGGCTGGGCAGCGTCTCGTTGTAGCTGGCCCAGCTGCGTCCGGCGGCCAGCTGCTCCGATGCCAGGTTCGGCGCGGAGGAGAAGCCCGGGGTGTAGCAGCTGTCGTCGGTGATGCCCTGCGTCGATCCGGAGAACAGGGCGAAGTAGTTGGGCTGGCTCGGGTGGGTCTCGGCGTAGGACTGGGTCAGGTTGGCGCCGCCGGACTTCAGCGAGTTGATGTACGGCGCGCTGGAGGAGCCGATGACCTGGCTGTACGCGTGGTTCTCGAAGACCACGACGACCACGTGGTCGGGGCTTGGCACGGCGCCCGCGGCGTGCGCGGACTCGCCGCCGAACCCGACCCACAGCCCGACCGCGGTCGCGGCGAGGGCTGTTGCGGACGCCACGACCGTACGGGCACGGCGGAACACGGAACTGCCGGACACATCAACCTCCGGTGGGGAGACGCAGGGCTGGCGGTGCGGACAGAGCATGCTCACGCCAATATGCCCGTGTGCCACGTAGGCCAACCTCGCGGGTGAAGACCCGATGAACTGCGGGTACCAGCGTCCGCATGACACGAATCCTCGTGGGCACCTGCGGCTGGACCGACCCCGCCCTGCTCCGGAGCGGCTGGTACCCGTCCGGCCGGCGCGACCCCGAGGGACGCCTGCGCCACTACGCGACCCGCTTCCCGGTGGTCGAGGCCGACTCCCCGTACTACGCCCTCCCGAGCCCCCGCACCACCGGCCTCTGGGCGGACCGCACGCCCGCCGGCTTCCGCTTCGACGTCAAGGCGCACAGCCTCCTCACCGGCCACCCCACCCGGCCCTCCGCCCTGCCCGCGGACCTGCGCGGCCACGCCCGCGACGAGGCCCTGCTGGACGAGGTGTGGGCCCGCTACGCCGAGGGCGTCGACCCCCTGCGCCGCGCCGACCGCCTGGGCACCCTCCTTTTCCAGTACCCGCCGTCCCTGATCCCCGGCCCCGACGCGGAGGCCTTCGTCACCGCCGCCCGGGAACGGGCCCGTGACTGGCCGTTCGCCGTCGAGTTCCGCAACCCCGCCTGGTGGCGCGGCGACCAGGCGCGTGCCACGACGGCTCTGCTCACGGACCTGGACGCCACGGCGGTGGCCGTCGACACGGTCCCGGGCCTGCCCACCTCGATGCCACCGGTGGCCCCCGTCACCACCCCCCGCCTCGCGGTCGTCCGCTTCCACGGGCGCAGCCCGCACTGGGGAACAGGCAGCAAGGAGGACCGCTTCCGCCACACCTACACAGAAGCGGAACTGACCGAGTGGCTCCCCCGCGTCCACACCGTCGCCGAGCACGCCGACGAAGTCCACATCCTCTTCAACAACTGCTGCGCGGACGCGGCGGTGGGGGCGGCACAGACCATGCGGAGCCTCCTGCCGCCGAAGCTGCCGCACCAGCGGCACGAGGACTCGGGGATCGCCCGTCCGGCCCCGTAGCCGCGCCCGGCGGCCAGGGGACGCGGCGGATGGCGCCCGCCCGCGGCGGCCGGCGAAAAACTCGTTCACCATGCAACGAACGGACCGCCGGACCGAGGACGGACACCACCCGGCGCGGCACCGACCCGCACCCCGCGCCCCGCGCGCCCGCACCCCCCGCACACCCGCACAGGCGCCGCCGGCACGACACCACGTCCCCGCACGGGCCGCCGCGGGCAAGCGCCCCCACCCCCCACTGCGGCTAGGCTCTGGCCAGGACCACCTGCAAAAGGGAAGACCGGGGAGGCCGAGCATGACGCCGGGGCGCAGAAGCAGTACGTTCACTCGCCTGCTCCGGCACGGCTTCACCGACCCCTCTGCCGCCGAGCGTCTCCTGGACGGCCCCGAGCTGATGCCCGTCCGCGACGACCCGGTCCTCCTGGAGGCGCTGGGCGCCACCGCCGACCCCGATCTCGCCCTGCGGGGCCTGGTCCGTCTGCTGGAGGCCCAGACCGGCTCGGGCAACGGCACCGCGCACCGAGAGCTCCTGGACACCCTGATCGCGGCCAAGCCCCTGCGCGACCGCCTCCTCGGCGTGCTCGGCGCCTCCGCCGCCCTCACCGACCACCTCGCCCGCCACCCCAGCGACTGGCACGCCCTGGTCACCTACGAGCCCCGCGACCTGCACCCCGGCGTGGAGGAGTTCGAGCGCGGCCTCGCCGAGGCCACCGACCCCGTCTCCCTGCGCGTCGCCTACCGCCGCTGCCTGCTGTCCATCGCCGCCCGGGACGTCTGCGGCACCACGGACGTCGCCCAGACGGCGGCCGAACTCGCGGACCTGGCCACCGCCACCCTGCGCGCGGCCCTGGCCCTGGCCGAGGCCGACGCCCCCGAGGACGCGGCGGCCTGCCGCCTCGCGGTGATCGCGATGGGCAAGTGCGGCGGCCACGAGCTGAACTACGTCTCCGACGTGGACGTGATCTTCGTGGCCGAGGCGGCCGAGGGGGTCGCCGAGGCCAAGGCCCTGCAGGCCGCGACGAGACTGGCCTCGCACCTCATGCGGATCTGCTCCGAGACGACCGTCGAGGGCTCCATCTGGCCGGTCGACGCCAACCTGCGCCCCGAGGGCCGCAACGGCCCCCTCGTCCGCACCCTCAGCAGCCACGTCGCCTACTACCAACGCTGGGCCAAGACATGGGAGTTCCAGGCCCTGCTCAAGGCCCGGCCGGTGGCCGGCGACCCGGACCTCGGGCGGGCGTACGTCGGCGCGCTCGAGCCCCTCGTCTGGAAGGCGGCGGAGCGCGAGAACTTCGTGGCGGACGTGCAGAAGATGCGCCGCCGCGTGGTGGAGAACATCCCCCCGGCCGAGATCGAGAGAGAACTGAAACTCGGCCCGGGCGGCCTGCGCGACGTCGAATTCGCCGTGCAGCTCCTGCAGTTGGTGCACGGCCGCACCGACCCGGGACTGCGCAGCGGCACCACCCTCGACGCCCTCCAGGCGCTGGCCGCCGGCGGCTACGTCGGCCGCGAGGACGCCGCCCGCCTCGACGCGGCGTACCGCTTCCTGCGCTCCATGGAGCACCGGATCCAGCTCTACCGCCTGCGCCGCACCCACCTCGTCCCCGAGGCCGAGACGGACCTGCGCCGCCTCGGCCGCTCCCTCGGCCTGCGCGCCGACCCGGTCGCCGAACTGACCCGCGAATGGAAGCGGCACACCGGCGTCGTACGACGGCTGCACGAGAAGCTCTTCTACCGCCCGCTGCTCGACGCGGTGGCCCAACTGGCGCCCGGAGAGACCCGGCTGAGCGCCGAGGCGGCCCGTGAACGCCTGGTCGCCCTCGGCTACGCCGACCCGGCGGCGGCCCTGCGCCACCTGGAGGCGCTCGCCTCGGGCGTGACCCGCAAGGCGGCGATCCAGCGCACCCTGCTGCCGGTCCTGCTGGGCTGGTTCGCCGACTCGGCGGACCCGGACGCGGGCCTGCTGAACTTCCGCAAGGTCTCCGACGCCCTGGGGAAGACCCCCTGGTACCTCAGACTCCTCAGGGACGAGGGCGCGGCCGCCGAGAACCTCGCCCGGGTCCTGTCGGCCGGGCGCCTCGCCCCCGACCTGCTGATGCGCGCCCCGGAGGCGGTGGCCCTGCTCGGCGACGGCGACGGCGGCGGACTGGCGACCCGCGGCCGCGCCCACCTGGAGCAGGAGATGCTGGCGGCCGTGCGCCGCGCGGAGAACGCCGAGCAGGGCGTCACCGCCTCCCGTGGTGTGCGCCGCCGCGAGCTGTTCCGCACCGCCGCCGCCGACATCGTCGGCTCCTACGGCACCGAGGCCAGCCCCGTGGAGGCCGACCAGGGCGCCCTGGTGGACCGGGTCGGCGCGGCCGTCTCCGACATCACCGCGGCCACCCTCGCCGGCACCCTGCGCGCGGTGGTGCGCGGCGGCTGGGGCGACACCCTGCCCACCCGGTTCGCGATCATCGGCATGGGCCGCTTCGGCGGCCACGAACTGGGCTACGGCTCCGACGCGGACGTGCTGTTCGTGCACGAGCCGCAGGAGGGCGTGGACGAGCACGAGGCGGCCGCCGCCGCGAACAAGGTCGTCGCCGAGATGCGCCGCTTGCTGCAACTGCCCAGCGCCGACCCGCCGCTGCTCATCGACGCCGGTCTGCGCCCGGAGGGCAAGTCGGGTCCGCTGGTGCGCACCCTGAAGTCGTACGAGGCCTACTACCGCCGCTGGTCCCTGGTCTGGGAGTCGCAGGCGCTGCTGCGGGCCGAGCCGGTCGCCGGCGACGAGGACCTCGGGCGCCGTTTCACCGAGCTGATCGACCCCCTGCGCTACCCGGCGCACGGACTCGGGGACGAGGCAGTGCGTGAGATCCGCAGGCTGAAGGCCCGGATGGAGGCCGAGCGGCTGCCGCGCGGCGCCGATCCCAAACTGCACACCAAGCTCGGCCCCGGCGGCCTGTCGGACGTCGAGTGGACCGTACAGCTGCTCCAGATGCGCCACGGCTGGCACGAGCCCGCGCTGCGCACCACCCGCACCCGCGCGGCCCTGTCCGCCGCCCACGCGGCCGGGCTGCTGTCCGCCGAGGACGCCGAGACCCTGGACGAGGCGTGGGTGCTGGCCACCCGGGTGCGCAACGCGGTCATGCTGGTGCGCGGCCGGGCCGGGGACACCTTCCCCACCGAACCGCGCGAGCTGGCGGCGGTGGGCCGCTACCTGGGGTACGGCGCCGGGCACGCCGGGGACATGCTGGACGCCTACCGCCGTACCGCCCGCCGGGCGCGGACGGTGGTGGAGGAGCTGTTCTACGGCGATCCGGTGGCCTGAGCCGGCCGGCGCACCGGAGCCGGTGCGGGCCTCGGCAGCGCGTGGGGCAGGGCGCCGTACCAGAACCGGGCCACCGCGACGCCGAAGACGAGGCAGAGCAGGCCGCCCACCGCGTCCAGCCAGAAGTGGTTGGCCGTGGCGACGATCACCAGCAGGGTGGCCGCCGGATACAGCAGGCCCAGCGCCCGCGCCCACGGCACCGACGCCAGCGCGAAGACCGTCAGCCCGCACCACAGCGACCAGCCGATGTGCATCGAGGGCATCGCCGCGTACTGGTTGGACATGTGCTTCAGGTCGCCGGAGGCCATCGAGCCCCAGGTGTGGTGCACCATCACGGTGTCCACGAAGTGCCCGCCGCGCATCAACCGCGGCGGCGCGAGCGGAAACAGATAGTAACCGAGCAGGGCCACACCCGTGGTCGCGAACAACACCGTACGGGCCGCCGCGTACCGGCCGGGATGCCACCGGTACAGCCACACCAGCACACCCAGCGTGATGACGAAGTGCAGTGTGGCGTAGTAGTAGTTCATGCCCACGATCAGCCAAGGCACCGAGTTCATGGTGTGGTTGACCGATCGTTCGACGGCGACACCCAGGTACTGCTCGGCGCGCCAGATCCAGTCCGCGTTGCGCAGCGCCGCGGCCCGCTGCTCCGGGACGGCGTTGCGGATCAGTGAGTACGTCCAGTAACTCACCGCGATCAGAAGGATCTCGAACCACAGCCGGGGCCGCCGCGGGCGGCGCAGCCGGCCCAGCACGCCCCTTCCGGCCTCGCCCGTGACGGCTCGAGGATCGGCCACCTCCTCGCGACCTTCCGGCTCTGTCACGGTCGAGTCACTCATAGGCATCAAGTCTGCCAGACATGGCTTCCTCGACCGATCATCCCAAGGTCGGGTTCGCCGTGCACCTTCTACGACGTACGGACGACGGGCGGCGCCGAGGCGGTCGAACCGCGCACCACCAGTTCCGGCATGAACACGAACTCGCTGTGCGGCGCCGGCGTCCCGCCGATCTCCTCCAGCAACGTGCGCACCGCGGCCTGGCCCATCGCCGGGACCGGCTTGCGCACGGTGGTCAGCGGCGGGTCGGTGAAGGCGATCAGCGGGGAGTCGTCGAAGCCGACGACCGACACGTCCCGGGGCACCTCGAGACCCCGCTGCCGGGCCGCCCGTATCGCGCCGAGGGCCATCATGTCGCTGGCGCAGACCACCGCCGTGCAGCCCCGCTCGATCAGCGCCGCCGCGGCCGCCTGACCGCCCTCCAGCGTGTACAGCGAGTGCTGGACCAGCTCGGTCTCGACGGTCTCCGCGGCCAGCCCCAGCTGTTCCTGCATCGCGCGTACGAAGCCCTCGATCTTGCGCTGCACCGGCACGAACCGCTTCGGTCCGAGCGCGAGCCCGATCCGGGTGTGCCCCAGCGACGCCAGATGGGTGACCGCGAGGGACATCGCCGCCCGGTCGTCGGGGGAGATGAACGGTGCCTGCACCTTCGGCGAGAACCCGTCCACCAGCACGTACGGCACGCCCTGCGCGCGCAGCCGCTCGTAGCGCTGCATGTCCGCGGTGGTGTCCGCGTGCAGCCCGGAGACATAGATGATCCCCGCGACCCCGCGGTCCACCAGCATCTCGGTCAGCTCGTCCTCGGTCGACCCGCCCGGGGTCTGCGTGGCGAGCACCGGCGTGTAGCCCTGGCGGGTCAGCGCCTGGCCGATGACCTGGGCCAGGGCCGGGAATATCGGGTTCTCCAGCTCCGGCGTGATCAGGCCCACCAGGCCCTCGCTGCGTTGCCGCAGCCGCACCGGACGCTCGTAGCCGAGCACGTCGAGCGCGGCGAGCACGGACTGGCGGGTGGTGGCGGCGACGCCCGGCTTCCCGTTGAGGACCCGGCTGACAGTCGCCTCGCTCACCCCCGCCTGCGCAGCGATGTCGGAAAGCCGTGTGGTCACGCCACCGGACTGTACCGGTCGCCTGCCCCCTTGCACACCGGCCGGGCGCCGGGCGCGGGCGGGCGAACGGCCTGCTGCGGGTTGCTGCCTCATCGCGCTCCCTCGGGTTCATGGTGGCAAGAGCTTGCAGAGTCTTGCACAAGTGCCCTCCGCGCCGCTCAGCGGCTCCACCGCACGGTTGCGGCACGGTCGACACCCGGTCACGGCCGGGTAACCATCGTGTTGCCTTGCACTTTTTTTCTGCAAGGTCTTTCGCGGGGCTTACATGGCTGTTACGTTCCTGGTCGCCCGGCCGCCGCAACGGCGCAGTCGGCAAGACGGCGGGGACGGCGGACGGGGCCGGTCCCGCGGCACACGGGCTCAACCCTCAAGGAGAACTCATGCGGCGTGGCATAGCGGCCTCCGCGCTGGTGGCGTCCCTCGCCCTCACGGCGACGGCGTGCGGCGGGAACGACGACAGCGGCAAGTCGGACGGCCCGGTCACCATCACCTGGTGGGACACCTCCAACGCCACCAATGAGGCACCGACGTACCAGGCCCTGATCAAGCAGTTCGAGGCGGCCGACAAGAACGTCAAGGTCAAGTACGTCAACGTCCCCTTCGACCAGGCGCAGAACAAGTTCGACACGGCCGCCGGCGCCAAGGGCGCCCCGGACGTGCTGCGCTCCGAGGTGGGCTGGACCCCCGCCTTCGCCAAGAAGGGCTTCTTCCTGCCGCTGGACGGCACCGAGGCCCTCGCCGACCGGGCGAAGTTCCAGCCGAGCCTGATCAAGCAGGCGCAGTACGAGGGCAAGACGTACGGCGTGCCGCTGGTCACCGACACCCTCGCCCTGGTCTACAACAAGGCCCTGTTCAAGAAGGCCGGCATCACCGAGGCCCCCAGGACCTGGGACGAGCTGAAGTCCGACGCCGCCAAGGTCCAGGCCAAGACGAAGGTCGACGGCTACTGGGGCTCCACCCAGGCCTACTACGCCCAGCCCTTCCTCTACGGTGAGGGCGCCGACACCGTCGACGCCTCCGCCAAGAAGATCACCGTGAACTCGGCCGCCGCGAAGAAGGGCTACGGCACCTGGCTGAGCACGTTCTCCGGCAAGGGCCTGCACAAGGCCGACTCCACCGCCGACGCGTACGCCCACATCCAGGACGCGTTCGTCAACGGCAAGGTCGCCGCGATCATCCAGGGACCCTGGGAGATCACGAACTTCTACAAGGGCAGCGCCTTCAAGGACAAGTCCAACCTCGGCATCGCCACCGTCCCGGCCGGCTCCAGCGGCAAGGCGGGCGCCCCGACCGGCGGCCACAACCTCTCGGTCTACGCCGGCTCGGACCAGGCCCACCAGGCCGCGGCCCTGAAGTTCGTGAAGTTCATGACCTCGGCGAAGTCCCAGGAGACCATCGCCCTGAAGAACTCCACCCTGCCCACCCGTGACGACGCCTACACCGCGCAGGTGAAGGCCGACCCGGGCATCGCCGGCTACCAGGGTGTCCTGGCCGCCGCCCAGCCCCGCCCGGCGCTGCCCGAGTACAGCTCCCTGTGGGTGCCGCTGGACGCCGAGCTGCCCAAGATCGCCGGTGGCAAGGAGTCGCTCGACAAGGGCCTCGGCAACGCCGAACTGGCCATCGCCAAGCTGGTGCCCGACTTCAGCAAGTGAGCCCACGTGGCCGCCGGACGCCCTTCCCGAACGGGGGAAGGATCCGGCGGCCACCGGCCTGTACCCCGGCCCAACCCCTGAACTCTTGTGAAGGTGTCGAACCATGACAGTCGCCATCGACCGCGCGACCGGCAAGCGCCGCGGTGACCGCGCGCCTCGTCCCGGGCTGGGGCGGCGCATCAGGAACGGCTTCCACAGATACTGGTACGCCTACGCCATGATCGCTCCGGTGGTCCTCGTGCTCGGCGTTCTCGTGGGCTACCCGCTGGTGCGGGGCTTCTACCTCACCCTCACCGACGCCAACAGCCTCAACTCGGCCCGCACGATCGGCGTCAACCACATCGCCGCCACGTACAAGTTCGTCGGGCTGGACAACTACAAGGACATCCTGTTCGGCCCGACGGCGTACGACCGCTTCTGGTCGCACTTCCTGTGGACCGTCGTCTGGACGGCCGCGTGCGTGGTCCTGCACTACGTCATCGGCCTCGGTCTCGCGCTCATGCTCAACCAGAGGCTGCGCGGCCGCACCGTCTACCGGCTGCTGCTGGTCCTGCCCTGGGCCGTACCGACGTTCGTCACCGTCTTCTCCTGGCGGATCATGCTCGCCGACGCGGGCGTGCTCAACCAGGTTCTCGGCGCACTCCACCTGCCCCAGCCGCAGTGGCTCGAGGACACCTTCTGGCAGCGCTTCGCCGCGATCATGGTCAACACCTGGTGCGGTGTGCCGTTCATGATGCTGTCCCTGCTCGGCGGCCTGCAGTCCATCGACTCCTCGCTGTACGAGGCCGCGGAGATGGACGGTGCGAGCGCCTGGCAGCGGTTCAGGCACGTCACGCTGCCCGGTCTGCGCTCGGTCGGTTCCACGGTCGTCCTGCTCGGCATCATCTGGACCTTCAACCAGTTCGTCATCATCTTCCTGCTGTTCGGCAAGACCTCCGCACCGGACGCCCAGATCCTCGTCACCTGGGCCTACCAGCTGGGCTTCGGCCAGCAGCCGCGCGACTTCGCCCAGTCCGCCGCGTACGGCGTACTGCTGCTGTCGATCCTGACCGTCTTCACCTCCTTCTACTTCCGCTGGCTGAAGCGCAATGACCAGCTCGCCGTCTGACGCCGCAGGAGCCGCCGCCATGAGCACCACGACCCTGGACACGACCGAGACCGCGCCGGCTCCCGCTTCCGGACCCGCGCGCCGGGCCCACCGACGCGGCGAACGCGGCCCCCTGGGCGCCGCACTCCTGCACGCAGGCCTCGTCGTGGCGAGCCTCATCGCACTGGCCCCGGTGGCCTGGCTGTTCTACCTGTCGCTCGGGCCGGACAAGGAGGACTACCTGCACCCCTGGGGGATCGCCGGCAAGCTCACGTTCTCCAACTACGACTTCGTGCTGCGGCACACCGCGTTCCTCGACTGGTTCAAGTCGACGATGATCGTGGCCCTCGGCACCACCGTGATCGGTGTCTTCGTGGCCGCCACCACCGGCTATGCGGTCTCCCGGATGCGCTTCCCGGGCTACAAGCAGCTGATGTGGGTCCTGCTGCTCACCCAGGCGTTCCCGATCGCGATCCTGATCGTGCCGATGTACGAGATCTTCAGCGATCTCGGTCTCATCGACACCTACTGGTCGCTGATCATCGTCAACTGCTCCACCGCCGTGCCCTACAGCGCCTGGCTGCTCAAGGGATACTTCGACACGATCCCGTTCGAGATCGACGAAGCGGGACGCGTGGACGGCCTGAGCCCCTTCGGCACCTTCTTCCGCCTGGTCCTGCCGCTGGCGCGCCCGGGTCTGGCCGTCGCCGCCTTCTACAACTTCATCACCGCCGTCGGCGAGGTCGCCTTCGCGACCACCTTCCTGCTGGACGACTCGAAGTACACCTTCGCCGTCGGCCTGCAGAGCTTCGTCAGTGAGCACGACGCCCAGTGGAACTACATGGCGGCCACCGCCGTGCTGGTCGCGATACCCGTGTCCGCGTTCTTCTACCTCGTGCAGAAGAACCTGGTGACCGGTCTCACCGCGGGCGGAACGAAGGGCTGACGCCCTCGCCGCAAGAGGTTCCCGCGCGCGCGAGCGCGCGGGTGGGCGGCCGCGGTGCCCATCCGACCCCGCCGGCACCGCGGCCGCCTCGCACACCCCGGCCCGCCCCCGCCGCCGTACCCAGCGCCCCTGACCAGAACCCCGTCACATCTCAAGGACGCCATGAGCCAGCAGCAACCTGCAGCCCCGGCCGACCACTCCACCGTCGCCACCGTCGCCGACCGCCGCCGCGACTGGTGGCGGGACGCGGTCATCTACCAGGTCTATCCGCGCAGCTTCGCCGACAGCAACGGCGACGGCATGGGTGACCTGGAGGGCGTACGCTCCCGCCTGCCCTACCTGCGCGACCTCGGTGCCGACGCCGTGTGGCTCAGCCCCTTCTACGCCTCCCCGCAGGCCGACGCCGGCTACGACGTCGCCGACTACCGTGCCGTCGACCCCATGTTCGGCAACCTGCTCGACGCCGACGCGCTGATCCGCGACGCACACGAGCTGGGCCTGCGCATCATCGTCGACCTGGTCCCCAACCACTCCTCCGACCAGCACGAGTGGTTCAGGCGCGCCCTCGCCGAGGGCCCCGGCTCCCCGCTGCGCGAGCGCTACCACTTCCGTCCCGGCAAGGGGAAGAACGGCGAACTGCCGCCCAACGACTGGGAGTCCATCTTCGGCGGCCCGGCCTGGACCCGGGTCACCGAGCCCGACGGCACCCCCGGCGAGTGGTATCTGCACCTCTTCGCCCCCGAGCAGCCCGACTTCAACTGGGAGCACCCGGCGGTCGGCGACGAGTTCCGCTCCATCCTGCGCTTCTGGCTGGACATGGGCGTGGACGGCTTCCGCATCGACGTGGCCCACGGCCTGGTGAAGGCCGACGGCCTGCCCGACCTGGGCGCCCACGACCAGCTGAAGCTGCTGGGCAACGACGTCATGCCGTTCTTCGACCAGGACGGCGTGCACGCGATCTACCGCCAGTGGCGCACGATCCTCGACGAGTACGCGGACGAAGGGGGGACGGGCGGCCGGATCTTCGTCGCGGAGGCCTGGACGCCGACCGTCGAGCGCACCGCCAACTACGTCCGCCCGGACGAACTCCACCAGGCCTTCAACTTCCAGTACCTCTCGACCGAGTGGGACGCCGGGGAACTGCGCACGGTCATCGACCGCACGCTGGAGGCCATGCGCCCGGTCGGCGCCCCCGCCACCTGGGTCCTGTCGAACCACGACGTCACCCGGCACGCCACCCGCTTCGCCAACCCGCCGGGCCTCGGCACCCAGATCCGCACCGCGGGCGACCGGGAGCTGGGCCTGCGCCGCGCCCGGGCGGCCACCCTGCTGATGCTGGCGCTGCCCGGCTCGGCGTACATCTACCAGGGCGAGGAACTCGGCCTGCCCGACGTGGTGGACCTGCCCGACGAGGTGCGCCAGGACCCGGCGTACTTCCGGGGCGCCGGCCAGGACGGGTTCCGCGACGGCTGCCGGGTGCCGATCCCGTGGACCCGCACGGGCACCTCGTACGGCTTCGGCAGCGGCGGCAGCTGGCTGCCGCAGCCGGCGGGCTGGGCCGAGCTGAGCGTGGAGGCGCAGACCGGAGTGCCCGGCTCGACGCTGGAGCTGTACCGGGCCGCGCTCGCCGTCCGCCGGTCGCAGCCGGACCTCGGCGAGGGCGACGCGGTGGAGTGGCTGCGCGCGCCGGAGGGCGTCGTGGCCTTCCGGCGGGGCGCGTTCGTGTGCGTCGCGAACACCACGGGGGAGTCGGTGACCATCCCGGCGTACGGTCGCGTCCTGCTCGCCAGCGGCGAGGTGACCGAGGCCGACGGCGACGCGAAGCTGCCGGCGGACACCACCGTCTGGTGGTCCACGCAGGACTGAGTCGCGGTGGGCCGACGGCCCTTCGGAAGTTCTTGCATCAACTTCACACCGGCCCGCTGCCTTTCCGGCAGCGGGCCTTTAACATCTGCGTCACCGCAAGTTTGCTGAAACATTTCAGCAAGCGCCTTCAACGTCGAAGGACCCCCACATGGCACGCAGAATCCTCCCCTTGGCGGTCGCCCTCACGACCGCCGCCCTGATTGGCATGAACCTGACCTCCGCCGAGGCCTCCCCGCCCGGTACCAAGGACGTCACCGCAGTCCTCTTCGAGTGGAACTACGCCTCGGTGGCCAAGGAGTGCGCCGCCACCCTCGGTCCGGCCGGCTACGGCTACGTGCAGGTCTCCCCGCCCGCCGAGCACATACAGGGCTCGCAGTGGTGGACGTCGTACCAGCCGGTGTCCTACCGGATCGCGGGCCGCCTCGGCGACCGCACGGCCTTCCGGAACATGGTGAACGCCTGCCACGCGGCCGGTGTGAAGGTCGTGGCCGACACGGTCGTCAACCACATGTCGGCGGGCTCCGGCACCGGCACGGGCGGCTCGTCGTACACGAAGTACGACTACCCGGGCCTGTACTCCTCCTACGACTTCGACGACTGCACCTCCCAGGTGACGAACTACGCCGACCGCTGGAACGTCCAGCACTGCGAACTCGTCGGCCTGGCCGACCTGGACACCGGCGAGGAGTACGTCCGCAAGACCATCGCCGGGTACATGAACGACCTGCTGTCGCTGGGCGTGGACGGCTTCCGCATCGACGCGGCCAAGCACATCCCGGCCGACGACCTGGCCAACATCAAGAGCCGTCTGACGAACCCCGGCGTCTACTGGAAGCAGGAGGTCATCTACGGCGCGAACGAGGCGGTCCAGCCCTCCGAGTACACCGGCAACGGGGACGTCCAGGAGTTCCGCTACGCCTACGACCTCAAGCGCGTCTTCACCAGCGAGAAGCTCGCCTACCTGAACAACTACGGCGAGGGCTGGGGGTACCTGAGCAGTTCGGTGGCCGGGGTCTTCGTGGACAACCACGACACCGAGCGCAACGGCAGCACCCTGAACTACAAGAGCGGCGCGAACTACACCCTGGCCAACGTCTTCATGCTCGCCTGGCCCTACGGCGCACCCGACGTCAACTCCGGCTACGAGTGGTCCGACGCGGACGCCGGCCCGCCCAACGGCGGTGCCGTGAACGCCTGCTGGCAGGACGGCTGGAAGTGCCAGCATGCCTGGCCCGAGATCAAGTCCATGGTGGCCTTCCGCAACGCGACCCGCGGACAGGCGGTCACCGGCTGGTGGGACAACGGCAACAACGCGATCGCGTTCGGCCGGGGGAGCAAGGGCTACGTGGCCATCAACCACGAGTCCTCGTCGCTGACCCGGACCTACCAGACCTCGCTGCCCGCGGGCACGTACTGCAACGTCCAGAACAACACGACAGTGACGGTGAACTCCAGCGGCCAGCTGACCGCCACCCTGGGCGCGAACACGGCCCTGGCCGTCTACGCGGGCAAGCCGAGCTGCTGATCGCGTCCACGGCCCGGCCGGGCATGCGGCCGGGCAGCGATTCCCCCGCCCGGCCGGCCACACGGCCGGGCACCGGTTCCCCCGCCCGGCCGGCCACACGGCCGGGCACCGATTCCCCCGCGCACGCGGTCACCTGAGCCGGAGGCGGTCGCCGGTCTCCCCGGCCACCGCGGGCCGGCCGGGTACCGCGTGATCGGCGGGGGCCGGTCGCGGTGCTCCCCGCGGAGCCGTTCGGGTGAGCGGGGCCGTCCGGGGCAGGGGGACGCCGGCGGCACGCCGCGGCCGGTGGCCGTGGCGCCGACCGGAGCAACTCCGCGTGCGCGGTTCGGGCTCGCGTTCGAGGCTGACCTCATGAGCATGCGCCCGTGGGTCACCGTCGAGGCACCGGACGGCCGTGGTCTTCGCGCGGTCACCGTGGGCGGCAGGGCCGTGGGCAGTGCCTGGTCGCTGCGCGAGCTGCGGAAGATGCTGCACCGCCTCGGCTACCCGGACGTGGACGTTCACGACCCGGCAACCGTGTACTGGCGCGGCGGGGACAGCGGCACCTGGCCGGACCGGGCCTGGAGAAGACGCGTGACCGTCGTCCTCATGACGGCGGGACTGCTCGCGTCGGCGGCTCTCAGCGTGGTGATCGGGTGGCCGGACGCCTCGGGCGCCCTCACCTTCGCGCAGCGGATCACCGGGGCCCTGTTCGTGCTGTCCGGTGCGGTGCAGCTCGGGTCGGCGATCCTGGCACTCGACTACTGGGGCAGACGGCAGTTCAGGGTTTCCGGGGCGGCCGTCCTGCTCGGTGCCCTCATGGCGCTGGCCACGGACACCCTTCTCGTGGCGATGTGGTGGGACGAGCGCCAGTACACGCCCTACATGCTGGTATTCATGCCGCTGCTGTGCTGGTCCCTGTGGGCGCTCTACGTGCTCGTTCGGGAGAAATCCTGGACGGCGGTCCCGAGGCCGCGAAGGTTCGCGGCCGGAGTGTTCGTGTCGGCGCTCCTGACCGCGGTCAGCCTGGCCTACTCCACCATGTACCAACCCGCCGTGGCCCCCATGCGCTTCGCCCTGAAGGCGAACTTCGGAACGGCCAGGGCGGACCGCGCGCTTCCCTTCATCCAGGTTCCGCTGAAACTCTCCGTCAAGAACACGGGCGAGGTCCCGGTGTACGTCATCATCAACGACTTCACCGTGTACGGCAGGACGGCCGAGTACTCCGAGCAGGGGGACCGGGGGACGCAACTGCGGGAATGGAAGAAGAGCTTCGACGCGGACAAGGAGGGGGAGGCCGAGAAGTACGTCGATCACCTCGGCGCCGTACTTATCAGCAGCGGGCGTTTCTATCCGCCCGGCAGAGTGCTCGGCAGTGGTCAGGAGGACGGTCTGGAGCACGTCTTCCAGATTCCCCGGAATGCCAAGTACGACCTGCTGCATGTCGACCTTCAGATCTCGTACATGAGAAAAGACCGGGGGTGGATCGACGTGGATGACTTCGGAGACCCGCACGCATCGTGGGAGAAGGGGTCCCCGTTCTACTGCCACCCCGCGGAGTGTGGAGAGAAACTCATCTTCCAGGGCCTGCTGCGCCACAACAACAACCTGATCAATGTGACGCGCAGACCGCACTACGTGACGGCGTCCTGGTCTCTGGAAGACGGTCCGACGTACTCCATCTCCTCTCGCAGGATCCCGGGCGAGCGTGCTGATCCTGCCGAAGTCAAGAAGGACGTCGAAAGATTCGACGTCTCCACGGTGAACGCCTCTTCGGAGGTCTCCGTCGCGGAGTTGCTGAAGTCTATTCCTTCTCCTCGGCCATCCTGACCCAGGAGCCCGACCTCACCCCCGCCTCCTTGTCGAGCTGCAGAGCCGCGCGCAGGCAGTGCAGCCCCGGCCTGCCGAGGGTCGCGAAGAGTTCGTTCGCCGGCACGGCATCGGCGAGCCGGGGGACGAGACGCTTGATCGCCAGTGGGGCCTCGGACATCTCGTCGTTCTGCAACTGGACCAAGACGTTGAGGCTGGCGTTCCGTGTCTTTTCCGACTTGTAGTAGTCGTTGACGCCTTCGCTTTTCCACTCCGCGGGTATCACCGTCTTCAGGTCCCCGGTGAGGACGTCCTCCGGGACGGCGTCGAAGACGGCGTTCGTGCACACCGCGGCCGCCTCGGGGAGCGGTACGTCCGGCAGGCCCTGAGCAGAGGCGGCTTCCTCCTGCTTCTTCTTCATCCGGGCGATCCGCTCGTCTGACTCGCTCCGATCCCGTAGGGACGAACTCGCGTCGTACGTGGCCTGCGCGAGTTCCTTCTTCTCCTTGTCGGGCGTGTGCGGGTCGCCGATGGTGGCCAGCGCGCCGGCCACCGCGCCGACGTCACCGGCCGCCGTGCCCTGGGTCTCGCCGCCGTGGTTCAGGGCGAAGAACACGTTGTCCATGCTCCTGGCCAGCTGTCTGCCCAGCTTGGGCGACGTCTTCGGGTCGCCGATCACGGGCAGGACGGAAGCCGACCTCTCCGTGACCAAGGTGACCGCGCGCCGCTCCTCGGGTGGGGTCTCCGGCCGGTTGGCCGCGTGCAGAGCGGCGGTCACCTGCTTCACCAGTCCGGTCAGCCGATCCCGTACCGCCTCGGGAGTCCCGGGGTCGCCGATCACATTCAGTGCGGAGCTCACCGTCTGCGCGGTCCTGACGGTGCCGTCCCGCACCTGCGGAGGGGTCTGCGGGTTCTGCACCGCCCTCAGGGTGGACGTCAGTTGGTCCACCCCGGAGACCAGCTGCTCGGGAACCTCCTCCCTCTTGCGGCTCAAGTCCGACGTCACCTTGTCGAGTTCCTGCTTCTGCTCGGGCGGCGGAGCGCTGGGCATCGGCGTGTCCGTGGGGTTCGGACTCGGCTTCGCCGATGAAGGCGTCGGCGAGGGTGGCGGGGTCGGCGTCCGGGAGGGCGTCGCCGAAGTCTGCCCGGGGGTCGGCGGAGGGGCCGGTGGTGTGTGAGGCGCGGGTGTCGGCGGTGGAGGTGCGGGTGAGGGGGACGTCGACCCTGCCGGCACGTCCGCTGCGGCCTCGTCGCCGACCTGAGGCACCGGCATGGCGGTCGCCGTGACCGCGGGCAAGGCGAGCGCCGCGGCCAGGGCGGACGCGCTGGTCATGGCGAGGAGGTGTCGCCGGAGGGTTCTGGCCATCACGGATCCAAGACGGGCTCGGTGCCGCCCTGTTCTGTCCGCCGCGGACAGGGGGCGTCGGGGACGGTGGGGCGGTTCCGCCGTACGCCGACGCGGTGCCCGGGTCGGATCCGGCACCGCTCTCAGTGCCGACGCCGTCGCGGCCACCCCCCTTACCACGCTCACCCCGCGGCCGGTGTGCCGCAACCCGGACCATCCGCGGCCATGGCCGAAGCCTCCCAACCGAGGGGACCTCCACGGTGGTTGAACGGTCAAGCGCAGGGGGTCGAACGATCAAGGGCGCGTATGGCGAACCGTCGAGGACGCGCGTGGCGAACCGTCGCGGACACGGGTGCCGAACGGTCGAGGACCTGGCCGTTGAACCGTCAACGACACGGGTGTCGAACGGTCGAGCAGGTGACCTGGAGCCGGGCGGGCCGAGTGAAACTTCTTACCGCTGGTTTCAAGCCTCTTGCTGTAATCCTTTCGCCGGGGATACGGTCACGCGGGCGCCGGGCAGCGAGGCCTGCCGCGGCGTGGGGTCGGACCACCCAGGGGATCCCAGGGATCCAACAGAGCCGCATCCGCTAGGAGTTGTCACCTGTGATACCGAGATGGCCGGCGCCCCGGGCGCGCCGTACCCCACACCGCAGGAGGGCCGCGGCCGTCACCGCCGTCGCCCTCGCCGCCGCACTCGTCCAGCCACTGGCCGCCCACGCCGCCACTCCGCCCGCGCCCCCCTCGGACGCGAAGCTGGCCGCCGTACCCGCCCGGCACGACGACACCCGCGAGCAGTTCTACTTCGTCATGCCGGACCGTTTCGCCAACGGGGACACGGCCAACGACCGGGGCGGCCTGACCGGCTCCCGGCTCAGTACCGGCTACGACCCCACCGACAAGGGCTTCTACCAGGGCGGCGACCTCAAGGGCCTGGCCAAGCGGCTCGACTACATCAAGGGGCTCGGGACCACCGCCATCTGGATGGCGCCGATCTTCAAGAACCGGCCCGTGCAGGGCACCGGCGCGAACGCCTCCGCCGGCTACCACGGCTACTGGATCACCGACTTCACCCAGGTCGACCCGCACTTCGGCACCAACGAGGACCTCTCGGCCCTCATCTCCAAGGCCCACGCCAAGGGCATGAAGGTCTTCTTCGACGTCATCACCAACCACACCGCCGACGTCGTCGACTACAAGGAGAAGTCCTACGACTACCTCTCCAAGGGTGCCTTCCCCTACCTGACGAAGGACGGGCGCCCCTTCGACGACGCCGCCCACGCGGCCGATGGCGGGAGGTTCCCGGCCGTCGACGCCGGCTCCTTCCCGCGCACGCCGAGGGTCACCAGCCGGAGCAAGGTGCCGGCCTGGCTCAACGACCCGGCCATGTACCACAACCGGGGCGACTCGACCTACGCCGGTGAGTCCGCCACCTACGGCGACTTCTCCGGGCTCGACGACCTGTGGACCGAGCGGCCCGAGGTCGTCAGGGGCATGGAGCGGATCTACCAGCGCTGGGTGCGGGACTTCGGCGTCGACGGCTTCCGGATCGACACCGTCAAGCACGTGAACATGGAGTTCTGGACCCAGTGGGCCACGGCGCTCGACAGGTACGCCGCCGCGCACGGGCGGAAGAACTTCTTCATGTTCGGCGAGGTCTACTCGGCCGACACCTCCGTCACCTCCCCCTACGTCACCCAGGGTCGGCTGGACGCCACCCTCGACTTCCCCTTCCAGGACGCGGCCCGCGCCTACGCCTCCCAGGGCGGCAGCGCCCAGAAGCTCGCGGGCGTCTTCGGTGACGACTACAAGTACACGACCGACAAGGCCAACGCCTACGAGCAGGTCACCTTCCTCGGCAACCACGACATGGGGCGGATCGGGTACTTCCTCGACCAGGACAACCCCAAGGCGTCCGACGCCGAACTGCTCGCCAAGGACCGGCTCGCCAACCAGCTGATGTTCCTCAGCCGTGGCAACCCGGTGGTCTACTACGGCGACGAGCAGGGCTTCACCGGCTCCGGCGGCGACAAGGACGCCCGCCAGACCATGTTCGCCTCCAAGGTCGCCGACTACCTCGACGACGACGAGATCGGCACCGACCGCACCCACGCGAGCGACGCCTACGACACCGGCGCCCCGCTCTACCGGGAGATCGCCGCCCTCTCCAGGCTCCGCAAGGCCAATCCGGCCCTGACGGACGGAGTGCAGACCGAGCGGTACGCGGCCGACGGCGCCGGGATCTACGCCTTCACCCGCACGGACGCCAGGACCGGCCAGGAGTACGTCGTCGCCTTCAACAACGCGGGCGAGGCGAGGACGGCCACCTTCGCGACCGGCTCGGCGAAGATGTCGTACCACGGCATCCACGGCGCCAAGGGCACCCTCAGGACCGGCACCGACCGCAAGCTCACCGTCACCGTCCCGGCCGGCGCCGCTGTCGTCTACAAGGCGGCCGGCACCCTGGCCGAGCCCGCCACCAGGCCCACGGTCACCCTCAAGGCCCCGGACACCGGCGCCACGGGCACCGTCGAGCTGACCGCCGGCGTCGACGGCGGACAGCTCGACCGCGTGGTCTTCGCCGCCCAGGTCGGAAACGGCCGGTGGAAGACGCTCGGTTCCGCCGACCACGCCCCCTACAAGGTCACCCAGACCATCGGCAAGGACGTACCGGCCGGCACCGCCCTGCGCTACAAGGCCGTCGTCGTCGACTCGGCCGGGCACACCGCGAGCGCCACGGCGGCGAGCACCACCGGCACCCAGCCCGCGCCCGAGGTGCCCACGGCCTCCTCCCGGGACTACGCGGTCGTCCACTACAAGCGCACCGACGGCGACTACGCCGACTGGGGCCTGTACGCCTGGGGCGACCTCGCCGACGGCGAGGCCACCACCTGGCCGGCCGGCCACCCCTTCACCGGCCGGGACGCCTACGGCGCCTTCGCCTATGTCAAGCTCAGGCCCGGCGCCTCGAACGTCGGCTTCCTGGTCGTCGACAAGAACGGCGACAAGGACGTCTCGGCCGACCGCAGCATCGACGTCACCCGGACCGGTGAGGTCTGGATCGAGCAGGGCAAGCCCGGTGTACTGACCGAGAAGCCCGAGTACCCGGCGCAGGACAAGACCAAGGCCGTCCTCCACTACCACCGCGCCGACGGGAACTACGACGGCTGGGGCCTGCACGTCTGGACGGGCGCGGCGCGGCCCACCGACTGGTCGGACCCGCTGAAGCCGGTGAAGACTGATGCCTATGGCGCGGTCTTCGAGGTTCCGCTCACCGAGGGTGCCACCAGCCTCAGCTACATCGTCCACAGGGGCGACGACAAGGACCTGCCCACCGACCAGGCCCTGGACCTCAAGGCGAACGGCAACGAGGTGTGGCTGTTGAACGGCCGGGAGACATACCTGCTGCCCCAGCCGGCCGGCAGCGCCGCCGCACTCGACCTGACCACCTCCAAGGCGGTCTGGATCGACCGGAACACCCTCGCCTGGAACGGCGTGGACGGCGCCGCCTCCACCCAGCTGCTGTACTCCGCCGACGGCTCGATCACCGTCAAGGACGGCACACTGACCAGCGACGACGAGCGCTGGCTGCGGCTGTCGAGGACCACCCTGACCGAGGCCCAGAAGGCGAAGTTCCCGCACCTGAAGGACCTCACCGCCTGGTCCGTCGACCCGCGCGACCGGGACCGGGTGCGCGCGGCCGTCAGGGGCCAGCTCGTGGCCTCGCAGCGCGCGGCGAACGGCGCCGTGCTCGCCGCGACCGGAGTGCAGATCGCCGGTGTGCTCGACGACCTGTACCCCGCCGCGACGAAGGCCGCCCTCGGGCCGGTCTTCCACCACGGGAAGCCGACCCTCGCCGTCTGGGCGCCCACCGCGCGGAACGTCTCACTGGAGCTGAACGGTTCCCTCCAGGCCATGCACCGCGACGACGCCACCGGCGTCTGGTCCGTCACCGGTCCGGCGTCCTGGAAGGGCAAGCCCTACCGGTACGTCGTCAGGGTCTGGGCTCCCACCGTCCGCAAGACGGTCACCAACAAGGTCACCGACCCCTACTCGGTCGCCCTGACCGCCGACTCCGAGCGCAGCCTGGTCGCCGACCTGGACGACAGATCCCTCGCGCCGAGCGGCTGGTCCCGCCTGCGCAAGCCCAAGGCCGTACCGCTCAGGGACGCGCAGATCCAGGAGCTGCACATCCGGGACTTCTCCGTCGCCGACCGCACCTCGAAGCACCCGGGCACCTACCTCGCCTTCACCGACAAGGACAGCGACGGCTCGAAGCACCTGCGCAGACTGGCCGCCTCCGGCACGTCGTACGTGCACCTGCTCCCCGCGTTCGACATCGCCACCATTCCCGAGAAGAGGGCGGACCAGGCGACCACCGACTGCGATCTGGGCTCCTACCCGGCCGACTCGGACAAGCAGCAGGAGTGCGTGGCGAAGATCGCCGCGAAGGACGCCTACAACTGGGGCTACGACCCGTACCACTACACGGTCCCCGAGGGCTCGTACGCCACCGACCCCGACGGCACGGCCCGTACCGTCCAGTTCCGCAGCATGGTCCAGGCGCTCAACCAGGACGGGCTCAGGGTCGTCATGGACGTCGTCTACAACCACACGGCGGCCGCCGGCCAGGCCGGCACCTCGGTGCTCGACCGCATCGTGCCCGGCTACTACCAGCGGCTCCTCGCCGACGGCTCGGTGGCCAACAGCACCTGCTGCGCCAACACCGCGCCGGAGAACGCGATGATGGGCAAGCTCGTCGTGGACTCGATCGTCACCTGGGCCAGGCAGTACAAGGTCGACGGCTTCCGCTTCGACCTCATGGGCCATCACCCGAAGGCCAACATCCTGGCCGTCCGCAAGGCCCTCGACGCGCTGACCCCCGCCAAGGACGGCGTCGACGGCAAGAAGATCATCCTGTACGGCGAGGGCTGGAACTTCGGCGAGGTCGCGGACGACGCCCGCTTCGTGCAGGCCACGCAGAAGAACATGGCCGGCACCGGGATCGCCACCTTCTCCGACCGCGCCCGGGACGCCGTGCGCGGCGGCGGCCCCTTCGACAGCGACCCCGGAGTCCAGGGCTTCGCGTCCGGTCTGTACACCGACCCCAACACCTCCACCGCGAACGGCACCCCGGCCGAGCAGAAGGCCCGGCTGCTGCACTACCAGGACCTGATCAAGGTCGGGCTGACCGGCAATCTCGCCCGGTACCGTTTCACGGACACCGACGGCAGGAACGTCACCGGAGCGGAGGTCGACTACAACGGCCAGCCCGCCGGATACGCGGACGCTCCCGGCGACGCCCTCGCCTATGTGGACGCGCACGACAACGAGTCGCTGTTCGACGCCCTGACCTACAAGCTCCCCAAGGACACAGCGGCCTCCGACCGCGCCCGCATGCAGGTGCTCGCGATGGCCACGGCCGCGCTCTCGCAGGGGCCGTCCCTCTCCCAGGCGGGCACCGACCTGCTGCGCTCGAAGTCGCTGGACCGCAACTCCTTCGACAGCGGGGACTGGTTCAACGCCATCCACTGGAACTGCGCCGACGGCAACGGCTTCGGCCGCGGACTGCCCCCGGCCGCCGACAACCGGTCCAAGTGGGAGTACGCGGCACCGCTGCTCGGCACCGTCAAGGTCGGCTGCCCGCAGATCACCGGCGCGTCGGCCGCCTACCGGGACCTGCTGCGGATCCGTACGACGGAGAAGGCCTTCTCCCTCGGCACGGCCGCGCGGGTGCAGGAGCACCTCTCCTTCCCGCTGTCCGGCACGGACGAGACCCCGGGGGTGATCACCATGGCCCTGGGTGACCTGGTCGTCGTCCTCAACGCCACTCCGCGGCAGCAGGAGCAGCGGATCGGCTCCCTCGCCGGAACGCGGTTCGCGCTGCACCCGGTGCAGGCGGCCGGCGCGGACCCGGTGGTGAAGACGTCCTCCTACGCGCCCGGCTCGGGCACGTTCACGGTGCCGGCCCGGACCGTCGCGGTGTTCACCCGGGCGGGGAACTAGGGTGAGGCCGTTGCCGTAGAAACAGGAGTGCGCATGCCGCAGATCACCGTCGACTACTCCGACACCATGGAGAACGCCTTCGACCGCGAGGGATTCGCCCGTGCCCTGCACGAGGCGGCCGTGGAGATCGCGGCGGCGAAGCCGGAGGCCTGCAAGACCCAGTTCCGGCCGAGCGCGCACACGGTGTTCGGGTACGAGGATCCCGGGGCGCGCGGGCACGCGGTCGTGCACGTGACGATCGGGCTCCTCGCCGGCCGCGCCGACGAGACCAGGGAGCGGCTGTCCGAGGCCGCGCTGGAACTGCTCCGCGGGCATGTGGCGGAGGCGGAGTTCACCCTGCACGCCTCCGTGGAGATCCGCGACCTCGACCCGTCCTACCGGAAGTTCGACCGGTAGGACCCGGTCAGGACGCCAGGGACATGAGCCGGCCGACGAGCTCCGCGAAGGGGCCGTCGGCCGGTTCGTTCCCGGCCATCGTGTGCAGCAGGGCGGCCGTCTCCTCGTCGTGGAGGGCGCCGACGGCGGCCAGCGCGGCGAAGTCGTGCACCAGCTGGACCTCCAGCTCGCCGCGCGGCACCCGCCGGCCGTCCAGCCAGATGAGCGCGGTGGACTCGGCGAGCGAGATCCACGACCGGACGACCAGTTCCAGACGCGGGGACGGGTCGGTCACGCCCAGGTGCGACAGCATCTGCTCGTACGCGGCCTGCCGCACCGAGTCGATGAGCGCGTTCGTGGCCGAGACATGATCCTTCGCGCCGATCCCGTCGGCGGAGACCGCCGGACCGCCGCGCATCAAGGCCGAGAAGCCGGGACCGTGTTCGTCCACGAAATCGAAGAAACGGCGCATCACGCGCAGCAGCCGGGCGCCGAGCGGGCCCTCGTGCGGCTCGTTGAAGCGGCCCGCGAGGTCCTCCGCGGCACGCTTCAACGCGGCCTCGTACAGGCTGTGTTTGCCGGGGAAGTAGTGGTAGACCAACGGGCGTGAGATGCCCGCCGCCGACGCTATCTCGTCGATGGAGACCTCGTCGGGCGAGCGCCTGCTGAACAGTTCTAGGGCGACGCCGATCAGCTGCTGCCGCCGCTCCTCGACGCCCATCCTGCGGCGAACCCCGGTACTCATACGAACACCCTACCGATCAGATCCGGCCGCCGGCGTTTCAGACGTCGAGCACCAGGCGGTCGCTCCGGGCCCGGGACGCGCCGATGAGCACGGAGCCGGCGCGTTCCGCGTCCGTCGGCAGCTCGCCCCGGTGGCCTACCTCACCCTCCGGCACCCGCTGTTGGCAGGACCCGCAGAACCCCTGCTCGCAGGAGTGGGCGGTGTCCGGCAGTTCGCGCCGCGCGGCGCCCGGCAGGGTGGAGTGTGGCGGCCCACCCTCTCGGCACGCCGTCGCCCGGCCACGACGGTGAAGCCCGGTGGCACCGGGGCCGGTGGCGCCGGGGCTCACCGCAGCCCGTGGACCGAGCCACCGTCCGCCAGCGTCCCCTCGAGATCGGCCCGGGCCCCCTGCTCGGCCCGCGCCGTCAGCAACGGCCCCTTGCCGGAAGCGGTGACGCCGCCCGTCGCCCGGATCGACGCCGTCTCCTTGCCGCCGGCCGCCAGCAGATACCAGTGCCCGGCGGCGGACTTCCACAGCACCCCGGCCAGTACGTGGGGATCGCGTGCGCCGCACGCCGGGACGTCCGTGCCCTTCGCGACGGCCGTCCCCGCCGCCGCGCCCGGCGTGTGGAACTGCGCCATCGCGGCCGTACCGGCGCCGCGCCAGGTCTCGGCCCTGGTGCACACCCAGCCGGCCGCTCCGCTGCCGTCGGGCAGCGGCTGCTCGGCGTAGGCCCAGGCGTTGACGCTGCGGATGCCCGACGAGCGCTCGTCCGACAGCGAGCAGGCGAACGGCGCCCACGAGCGCAGCCCCTGCCCGCCGGACGCCTCGCCGGTCGCGCCGGGGCGGCCGGCCGTCAGGTGGGCGGGGACCAGCTCACCGAGGTCGGTGGCGAGCCGGGTGCCGGAGGCGTCGGTCAGCTGGAGCACGGTCCACGAGGTGCAGGTGCCCGGCCGCAGGGCGGGGCTGGCCAGTGACGCGGTGACGCCGTCGCCGGTGCGGGCCAGGGGCGTGGCGGGCGCGTCCGGCTTCGTCAGGTCGCGCGCGGCCACCTTCCGCACCCAGGGCGCGGTCAGATAGCGGACGTTGCCGTCGGAGCGGCCCAGCACCAGTGCGCTCGCCTCGGCGCCGGACGCGCCGTCGACCCGCGCGAAGTCCAGGGCCGCGCCCTGGGTGCCGTCCTTCGGCTCGGCGTAGCGGGCGATGCGCAGCCCGTCGTAGAGGATCACCAGCCGGGCGTTGTCGACCACTCCGGCGTAGAGCAGCTGGGGCGGTCCGGCCGGGCCACCGGTCTGGGTGCCCGGGGTCGCCGAGACACGGACCGTCTCACCGGGGCGCGCCCAGACGGCCAGGGCGCGGCGCAGCAGGTCCCGGTCGCCGGTGAGCGGGCCGCGCGCGGGCCA
Organism: Streptomyces sp. NPDC096012; assembly: GCF_040426375.1. Classification (NCBI taxonomy): domain Bacteria; kingdom Bacillati; phylum Actinomycetota; class Actinomycetes; order Kitasatosporales; family Streptomycetaceae; genus Streptomyces; species Streptomyces sp. NPDC096012. Next base: position 82,977 of record NZ_JBEOTD010000017.1, on the reverse strand, counting down.
CACCGAGAAGTCGGTGCGCGCCGCCGACCGCCAGGCGGTGGGGGAGACCCGGGTGAGTCTGCCGGGATCCAGGGCGGCCTCGGCGGCCGGGTTCTCGGCGTAGACCGGCGCGGCGGCGCCGTCCGGGCCCCAGCCGCCGCCGGGCAGGGCGACCAGGGCCCCGCACACGGCGAGCGCGGCGGCCGCGGCGAGGGCGGCCTTGGTGTGCTGGCGGCGCCGCACCAGATCGGTGGGCCGGGCCTGCAGCGAGCAGGGGTCGAACTCGGGGGAGGAGAGCAGCGCGGGCTGCGCGGGCACGCCGTTCGCCGCCGCGAGCGCACCGCCCGGGTCGTCGACGCCCGCGACCTCGAGGACCGCGCGGACGCCGGCGTCGTCCAGACCCTCCAGACCGCGCAGCACGTGCGCGGCCCGGGCCGGTCCGGACAGGGTCGACAGCCGCTGGTCGAGGGCGAGTTCGTCGGCACCGCCGGAGCGCGGGAACAGCCGCAGCCCCCACACCTGGGGCAGTGGCACCGGCAGCTGGGCGAGCCGGGGCAGGCCCTTGCGGGGACGGGCCGCCTCCAGGGCCGCGCGCAGCACCCGCTCCCGCAGGTAGACGTACCCGGGGTCGCCCTCGCGCCCCGAGGCCTGTGCGGGCAGCACGGACGGCTGCTTGCGGCCGCGGGGCAGGGCGCGCTGGGCGAGGGAGTGCGCGGTCAGCACCCGGCGGGAGCGCCCGAGACCGGGCGGCAGCACCAGATAGGCGATCCGGACCAGACGTGGGTAGTGCTCGACGAGCGCGGCCTCGGCCTGCTCGAAGCCGACCGGTGCGGTGGAGGCGGGTGCGTGACGCTGAGCTACATCCTGTGACTGCACGTCCGGGAAAACGAGTGAACCGGTGGGAGGTCACCGCCGGACGAGTGGTTCACGCCTCCGGTTCGACCAGAGCGCGCGCGTAGTTGGCCATCGACCGCTGGTAGCGCGGCAGATGGGGAGAGAGGGCACCGAGCACGAGGGACAGGCCCTCGCGGTCGCGGCCGAGACTGGACAGGCACAGCGCGAGGGTCGCCCGCACCGCGTCGTCCAACTCGTCCGACGGCGCGTCCAGTTCCGGGGTGAGCAGCTTCACGCCCTCCTCGGCCTGCCCGGTGTTCCGCAGCGAACTCGACAGCTGGATCTTGGCCCGCCGTCCCTTGTAGCCGTCGAGCCCCCGCGCGAGCGCCTCCCGGTACAACGGCACCGCCTTGTCCGAGTGCCCGGTCGAGTCCCAGGCGCAGGCCTGCTCGAAGGGGCCCAGCGGGCTGCTCTCCGGCAGTTCGGCGACGAGTGCGTCGACCAGGGCGCGGAACTCGTGCGCGCGCTCCTCCGGATAGTCGTCGAAGGAGGCCCAGACGGCGGCCACGCGATCTTCCCAGTTCTGGTTCATCGGAGCACCCTCGCACACCCGTGCGCGTTCCGTGGGCCGATTTTTTTGAGCACCGCGGGCGCGCAAGCCGTATCCGTTGGACGGGGTCCCGCGCCGGGGCTCCGCGCGCCATGCTTGGCCCACCACGACCGGAGGAACAGATGAGGTTGACAGGACTGCTGCTCGGCGCCGCAGCCGTAGCGGTGCTGGCGGGCTGCAGCTCGGGCACGGACACCAAGGCGGTGCCGGCCACCGCCACCGGCAGTCTGGAGAGCCTGGCGGCCCAGGTGAAGTGCAAGCCGAACATGCAGACCGACGCGGACGAGATCCGCCAGGCCCTCTGCAGGAACGGCGACGGCAGGTTCATCCTCGCCACCTTCGCCACCGACCGCGGCCAGCGCGAGTGGATCAACGACGCGAAGGACTACGGCGGCCACTACCTCGTCGGCCGCAAGTGGGTGGCCGTCGGCGACGGCGGGGTGGTCTCGGCGCTGCGCGGCACGCTGGGCGGCGAGCTCGAGAACGGCGTCGACCACCACGCGCACGCGCACGGCGGCTGACGCGTCCGGCGGGCACGGCGAAGGCCGGTGACGGGAGGGGGATCCGTCACCGGCCTTCTGTCATGGGCCCGCTGCGAGGGTCAGGAGCAGTTCTGACCCTGGTTGATGCAGTTGGCGATCTTGTTGGCCAGACCGTTCTTCGTGATGCTGATGAAGTCGTCGTGGTCCGTGGCCGCCTTGTGCAGCTGTTCGGGGAACCCGTCCACCGCGTAGGCGTTCTTCACCTGGCCGTTCTGGAGGGTCGGCGGGGTGATGTCGTAGACCAGGCGCATCGTCAGCTGCGGAATGGCCTTGAAGCCGTTCTGGCAGTTTCCGTTCGCGTCGGCGAACGCCACGTGGGTGCGGTGGTTGGCGCTGTCCGCGTTCTGCCCGTCCCAGCAGCTCTGGAAGGCGAACGTACGCACCACCTTGCTGCCCTGCGGGCAGATCGGGTACTGCGTGGTCAGCTGCACCTTGTTCTCGAAGCCGGTGCAGCTCCAGTGCGCGTTGGCGTTGGCCAGGCCGTTGGTGGTGGTCTTGGCGTCACCGGTGATGATCCGCAGGAACTGCGGCATCGCCACGACCTTGCCGCGCGGACTGCCCACGTACTTGATCTGCGCCTGCGACGGGACCAGGATCTTGCCGACGTTGCCCTCCTTGCCACCGCCGTCCTGGTTCTGGTCGAAGTCCTGCGAGCCGTCCTGGAGGCGGACCACCGGCCAGTAGTACGACGACAGGTCGCTGCGGTTCTGGCAGCTGGTGCCGCCCTGCAGGAACGTCTGGTTGCTGGAGAACGCGTTGATCTTCTGGTTGCCGACGTAGTCGTGCGTGTGGTGCGCGCCGTTGGTCACGCCGGGCGCCACGATCACGTTGTCGGTGTTGTGGTTCTTGTTGGCGTTCACCCCGCAGCGCGTGGTGAAGGTGCCGGTCGAGGCGCCGCGGCTCTGGCGGGGCTTGGCCTGCACGTTCGGCTGGACCTTGGTGATGTCCACGAAGTCGGCCGCGACCGGGCCGTTGCCGGCCTGCCCGCCGATGTTCTGCTGCTGCCCGTTGCCCTGCTGGCCGCCGTTCTGCTGACCGCCCTGCTGCTGGCCGCCGTTCTGCTGCTGGCCGCCGTTCTGCTGACCGCCCTGCTGTTGGCCGCCGTTCTGCTGCTGGCCGTTCTGCTGCTGGCCGTTCTGCTGCTGACCGTTCTGGCCGTTCTGCTGCTGACCGTTCTGGCCGTTCTGCCCACCGGCGGTGGTCTGATCGGCGTTCTGGGCGGTGCAGGTGGCCAGGACCGCAAGGTCGCCGGGCGCGGTACCGCCCTGCCGGGTGATCTCCAGCTTGATCCGGTCGAGGATCACCTTCCGCCGTTCCACCAGCGGCTGCAGGATGGAGTTCTGCACGAAACTCGCGTCCCTGGTCTGCGCGTCCCGCGTGGTCGCCAGACGCTGGTAGGCGTCGGTGATCTGGCGGTCGAGGTTGGCCAGCTCCCCGGCGACCTCCCCCCGGGCACGTTCCGGCACGTTCGTCAGCTTCTGGCCGACGTCCGGGCAGGAGAGCGTCGCGACCTGGGCCGAGGCGGCCTTGGTCTGGTTGCCTCCCCACGTCTGGTGGTTCGACTCGTGCGCCGAGGCGTAGAAGTTCGCCCAGATCAGCCCGCCCCCACCGAGCGCTAGGGCCGCCGATGCGGCTATGGCCTTGGTGGCCAGCGGCGTACGGCGTTTTCGTGTGTTGCGTCCCATGGAACTCCTCTGACTTCCTTGCGGGGCAGCATCGAGGCGCCCGACAGGAGTGAAGCGGCGCCCTTCCATACGGACGCCGCCCCCGAGGTGTTCACCCGTCCCACGAATTCCTCACGGACTCCTCGCGTCACACGGCCCCCAACGGGTGTCCGACCAGCGGGAGTTCGCGCGGATCAGCGATCGCCGTCCAGATAGGCGAGCACGGCCAGAACGCGCCGGTTGTCATCGTCCGACACCTCAAGGCCCAGTTTGGTGAAGATGTTGGAGGTGTGCTTGGCGATGGCCCGTTCCGTCACCACGAGCTGCGCCGCGATGCCGGCGTTCGACCGGCCCTGCGCCATCAGCTCCAGCACCTCCCGCTCCCGCGGGGTGAGGTGGCCGAGCGGCCGGTCGGCGCCGGCCCGCCGGGACAGCAGCTGCTGGATCACCTGCGGGTCCATCGCCGTGCCGCCCTGGGCCACCCGCCGTACGGCGTCCACGAACTGGTCGGCGTCGAAGACCCGGTCCTTGAGCAGGTAGCCGATCCCGCCGTCGCCGTCGGCGAGCAGCTCGCGCGCGTACAGCTGCTCCACGTGCTGGGACAGCACCAGCACCGGCAGCCCGGGCCGCTCCCGGCGGGCCGCGAGCGCGCACTGCAGGCCCTCGTCGGTGTGGGTGGGCGGCAGGCGGACGTCGACCACGGCGACGTCGGGCCGCGACTCGGCCAGGGCCCGGGTCAGTTCGGGTCCGGACTCGACGGCGGCCGCGATCTCGAAGCCGTAGGCCTCCAGCATCCGGACCAGCCCGTCGCGTAGCAGGAAGAGGTCTTCGGCTAGGACGACGCGCACGGGATCTCCAGGCTCACCAGGGTGGGGCCGCCGGGCGGGCTGCTGACGGCGAGGACACCGTCGAATGTACCGAGCCGCCGCTCGACCCCGGCGAGGCCCGAGCCGGCCCCGATCGCCGCGCCGCCCCTGCCGTTGTCGGTGACCGTGACCCGCAGCCGGCCCTCGGTGTGGTGCACGTCGATCCAGATCCGGTCCGCGCCGGAGTGCTTGACGGCGTTGGTGAGCACCTCGCTGACCGCGAAGTAGGCCGCCGACTCCACCGGTGCGTCCAGCCGCCCGGGCAGGTCCACGGTCACCTCCGTGGGCAGCGGCAGCCGCAGCGCCAACGCCCGTACGGCATCACCCAGTCCGCGTTCGGCGAGGACCGGCGGGTGGATGCCGCGCACCAGGTCGCGCAGCTCCTCCAGGGCGTCGGCGGAGTTCCGGCGGGCCTGCGCGAGCAGCCGCTTCGCCTGGGCCGGGTCCCGCTCGACCAGCATCTCGATGGTGCCGAGGTCCATGCCCATGGCGACGAGCCGGGCCTGGGCGCCGTCGTGCAGGTCCCGCTCGATACGGCGCAGCTCGGCGGCGGAGGTGTCCACGGCGTCCTGCCGGGTCTCGGTCAGCACGCGCACCCGCTCGGCGAGTTCGCCGCCGCCGGTGTCGAGCACCGCCCGGGTGAGCCGGAAGTGCACGGTGAGCAGGCGGGGTGTGAAGCGGTAGGTGGCGAAGAGGAGCACGGCGGCGGTGGCGGCCGCGCCGAGCTGGGTCGGCCCGCCGGTGACCGGCACGAAGCCGTACCAGTAGGTGCCGCCGGCCGAGAGCACCCGCCACATCCCGGCGGCCACCGCGAACCCCTCGAAGGGGTAGAGGAGCAGCACGGCCGGAAGCAGCGCGGTGAAGAAGCCCGCGGTCATGTCCACCGGCAGCCACAGCACGTCCCGCCTGGTCTGCGGGTCGCCGAGCATGCGGAAGGTGCGGGTCCACGGCTTGGCGCCGGCCGGTACGGGCCGGTACGCCGCCGGGATCCGCACCCCGCACCACTCCTCGGCCAGCCTCCTGCGGGTGTCCGCCAGGGCCCGCACACCGGTCAGGACCGCCGGGGTCGTGAAGAGCCCGACACCGACCGGGATGAGGACGACGGACAGGAGGGTCAGGACGAGGAACGCCACACTGCAGGGCAGCACGGCCACGGCCAGTGTCAGCCCCCGCACGGCGGCCAGCACCACTTCGCGGGCGCGGGTGCGCAAGGCGTCGCTCTTCTCGGTGTTCATGCCGTCAGTCTGGCCGACCCCGGTACGCGGGTCACTGGCCCTCCGCCCCCTGCTGGAGGGTGGTGCCAGGTACACCTCCCTGGCCGTGCCCGGCACCTTCGCCTCCCCCCTCGGGGGGCACGCCCCGCACCGCCCGGTCCGGCCGCCGCGGTGCCGTACCGCCGATCCGCGTCGGCCACCGCCGGGTGCCGGCGACGGTCTCCCCCCAGCGAGTCCCGGGCGCGCGCGGGCGGCTCAGCGGCCGGTCGGCGGGGTGTACTTGTAGCCGACCCGGCGCACCGTCTGGATCGCCTGGCGGTGTCCGGGGCCCAGCTTGCGGCGCAGCCGGGCGATGTGCACGTCGACCGTGCGGCCGTCGCCGACGTGGCCGTAGCCCCACACCGTGGTGACCAGCTGGTCGCGGGTGTGCACCCGGTGCGGGTGGGCCACCAGGTGCGCGAGCAGCTCGAACTCCAGGTAGGTGAGGTCGAGTTCCTGGCCCTCGACACGGGCGGTGCGCCGCACGGGGTCGATCCGCACCAGCGGTTCGGCGTCCGCCGGCCTGGCCTGCGCGGTCGGCGCGACCTCCGGGTCCGGCACCGCGACCGGCGGGAACGGCGGCCGCTGGTCGGCGGGGACCAGCACCAGGTAGCCGACCATCGGCGGGTGGCCGGGCAGGCTGGGCAGGGTGTGCTGCGGCGCGGGCAGCCAGGTGGCGCCCGGGGGCAGGAAGTCCGCGCCGTCGACCACCTCGTCCCGGTCGACGGCGCGCAGCCGGTTCCGGGTGCCGCTGGCGGCGGGGGCGGTCAGGGTGGCGGTGGAGAGGGAACGAGTGGTCGCCATGAGAGATCAGCTCTTTCGCGCGAGGAGTTCGTCGGGGTGCGGCGGCCGCGATTCGTGGTCGCGGAGGCGCCGGGGGACGTACTTCGTTTCGCGCTGGCCGAAGGCCGGGGGTACGGCTTTAGAGGGCCCGCGCGTTCATCGCGCGGCAACACACCCGGTCGAAGTCGTGGTGCTGGCGGGAAGGCCAGAAGGGCTCGAGGTCGTGGCGACCCGTCGCGATGTGCTTCTGGAAGCTGGCCATGCGCCCATTGAAGCAGAGAAGGGTGCCGGACAGGACCCTCCTCTCACTTCCTGGACGCTTCCTTGACGTGAAGGCGGTGTTGCGCGGGCCGGTGAGGCGGTCGTACGGCCCTGGGCAGCGGCTTCCGCGTCAGCGGCGGTCCGCGCCGCCGTCTCGGAGTACGGACAAGGGGCTCGGCGGATCCCCGTGACCGGGCTCGGTGGATCCCCGTGACCGGGCTCGGTGGATCCCCGTGACCGCGGTCGGCGCCCCCGCATCGGACACCGTCGCCCCGGCCCGGGCCGTCGCCTCTACCCGGGCCGGCGCCCCTGCCGGGGCCGTCGCCTCTACCGGGGCCGTCGCCCCTACCCGGGCCGGCGTCCCCGCGTCCTCGGCCAGCGTCCCCGCGTCCTCGGCCGGCGTTTCCGGGTCCTCGGCCGGCGGTCTCCGCGTCCGGGGCAGGCGGCGGTCACCGGCCGTGCTCCGTGGGCCTGCCGGGGCGTGGGCGCGGACATGTGTGAGGGGCGCCCGCCTGTGTGGCGGGCGCCCCTCACGCGGAGCGTGCGGTCAGACCTGGCCGGCCTTCTCCAGCGCGGCACAGCAGGTGTCCACCAGCAGGCGGGTGACGACGTACGGGTCGACGTTGGCGTTCGGACGGCGGTCCTCGAGGTACCCCTTGCCGTCCTTCTCGACCTGCCACGGGATGCGGACGGAGGCGCCGCGGTCGGAGACACCGTAGGTGTACTCGTCCCACGGGGCCGTCTCGTGCAGGCCCGTCAGGCGCTCGTCGATGCCGGCGCCGTAGTTCTTGACGTGGTCGAGCGGCTTGGAGCCCTCGCCGAGCGACTCGCACGCGGTGACGATCGCGGCATAGCCCTCGGATCCCTCACGCATGGCCTTGGTGGAGAAGTTGGTGTGCGCGCCCGCGCCGTTCCAGTCGCCCTTGACCGGCTTGGGGTCGAGGGTCGCCGAGACGCCGAAGTCCTCGGCCGTGCGGTACAGCAGCCAACGGGCCACCCACAGCTGGTCGGAGACCTCCAGCGGGGCGAGCGGGCCGACCTGGAACTCCCACTGGCCCGGCATGACCTCGGCGTTGATGCCGGAGATGCCGAGACCCGCCTTCAGGCAGTTGTCCAGGTGGGCCTCGACGACCTCGCGACCGAAGATCTCGTCGGCGCCGACACCGCAGTAGTAGCCGCCCTGCGGCGCCGGGAAGCCGTTCTCGGGGAAGCCGAGCGGGCGGGTGCCGTCGAAGAAGGTGTACTCCTGCTCGATGCCGAAGATCGGCTCCTGCGCGGCGAACCGCTCGGCGACCTCGGCCAGCGCGGCACGCGTGTTGGACGGGTGCGGGGTCAGGTCCGTGTCCAGGACCTCGCACAGCACCAGGATGTCGTCGCCGCCGCGGATCGGGTCCGGGCAGCTGAAGACCGGCTTGAGCACGCAGTCCGAGGAGTGCCCCTCGGCCTGGTTGGTGGAGGAGCCGTCGAAGCCCCAGACCGGCAGCGTGTCGAGACCGGCCGGGGCACCCGTGATGATCTTCGTCTTGGAACGGAGCTTGGCCGTCGGCGCGGTGCCGTCGATCCAGATGTACTCAGCCTTGAAGGCCACGGGGCCACATCCTTCGGGGTGGGTCGGGCGCACTCGCGGATGCCGCGGCGCTGCGGCACCGGGGCGCCGCTCGATCTGCCGGGCAGCCTGTCAACAGGCCGTTTCCCGTCCATTGCCCATATGTGAACCCCGTGTTTCCTGACCCTGGTGTGGCACGGCTCACCTGGTGGGGGAAATGAGGCGGGACACGGCCGTTCGCTCCCCGCCGGCCGCCGCCTCCCGCACCCCCGCGGGAAGTCCCGGATCGCGGCCCGTCCATGACCGGACACGACCGCGACGCGTTCCGGGTTGCGTACGACAAGGTCATGGCGAAGCGGCCTGGCGACCGGCAGGCCCGCACGGTGCCCACGCCCTTCGGCCGGACGCGCGTCACCGTCTGCGGCCCCGGCGGCGCGCCCCCGCCGCTCCTTCCGCTCCCGGGTGGCGGCGCGTCCCCGCTGTTCCTTCCGTTCCCGGGCGGCGGCGTGCCCCCGCTGTTCCTCCCGTTCCCGGGCGGCGGCGCGTCCCCGCTGTTCCTTCCGCTCCCGGGCGGCGGCGGACGCCGTCCCGGGCGGTCACGGCGTCACCGCCGTCGATCCGGCCGGACATTCCTGCGGCGGCTGGATCGCGCCGCACCACGCCCTGCGTTCACCGGCCCGGGTGCGCTGCTTTGGCCGGCCCGGGTGCGCCGCCTGTTCCTCCTGGACCCGACCGGATGCTTCGCCGGGTCCAAGGCGGCGTACCCGCTGCACGCCCTGCCGATGCTGCTGCGCCCCACGCCCCGCCGGGTCCGCGCGTTCCTCGCCGGGGAGAACGGGGGCGCGCCCGTGGACCCCGACCGGCCGACCTTCAGGAGGCCGCCGCGGGCTTCCCGGCCGGCTGACCGGTGACCGGCCCCCCGGCCGCATCCGGCCGCGCCGCGCGCCCTGACGGTGCCGGTCCTGCCGCTCGTGGCCGCGAACAGCAGGACCCGAGACCCCGCGCGGGTGGCGGCCCGGGCCGCCGCGCTGCCGCCACACGTGGAGACGGCCGTCCTGCCGGACGTCTCGCACCACGCGCTGCCGCAAGCGGCGCCGGACGGCCACGCCCGGCGTCTCACCGACCTCCCGTCCGGTGGCCGAACCTCACCCCACCTTCTCGATCACGGCACGGCGGATGAGGAACTTGCCGGGTTCCCGGACCTGTTCGAAGGCCGCGTTGTTGAGCAGGACGCAGCTGCCGGAGACCGACGTCACCTTCACCGTCGTGGACTTGTTGTTGTCCAGATTGGTGACCTTCAGGGTCGTCCCCGCCGGGAACTGGCCGCTGGAGGCGGCCGGGGCGCCGCCCTCGCCGGAGAGCGTCACGGTCGAGCCCTTGCACACCTGCTGACCGGAGGCCGCGGCCGCGTCACCGCCGTTCCCGGCGCCGGCCTGCTGTCCGCCCTGCTGTGCACCCCCGGCCTGCTGTCCGCCCTGCTGTGCACCTCCGGCCTGCTGTCCGCCCTGCTGTGCACCTCCGGCCTGCTGTCCGCCCTGCTGGCCCGCGCCGGCCTGACCCGCGTTGCCCTGCTGGCCCGCGCCCTGCGCCCCCTGGGAGTCCTGAGCCGACTCCCCAACGGTGCAGCCCGCCGCCTTCTGCTGGACCTTGATCTGCGCGATGACCGCCTCGCGGTTGGCGATGCGGGCGGCCGACTGCGCGTCCGGAGCCGCCTTCTGGCCCGCGATGAACTTCTCGTTGTTGCCGAGGGCCGTGGCCAGCCCCTGGCAGGTGGTCGAGTCACCGGCGGACAGCGTCTTCGCCTGCTGTGGGCTCTGCGCGGCGTCGGAGGTGGTGGCCAGCGCGAAGGCACCGCCCCCCGCCATCGCCGCGGCGCTGACGAGCAGCGCGATCTTCTTCTTCGTACCGAGAGTGCTCCTGCGCGACATGCGCGCCTCCTGAAGAGGTAGGGGGCCGTACGTCGCTAGGTACGAGATACCGAACACGGTTGCTCAGCGGTCCCGGGACTCTCCGAAGTAACCTGCGTCACAGAGGAGTTGAGCGCCGCTCAGCTCTTGTTGCGCGAGAGGGCCTCCTGTACGGCCTCCTCCGTGCGGGCCACCAGGGCCGTCCCGTCGTCGCCGGTGATGATCGGGCGCTGGATGAGCTTCGGGTGCTCGGCGAGCGCGGTGATCCACCGGTCCCGCTCGCTGTCGTCCCGCGGCCACTCCTTCAGCCCCAGCTCCTTGGCCGCGGCCTCCTGCGTGCGGGTGATGTCCCACGGCTCGAGGCCCAGCCGCCCGAGCACGGCCCTGATCTCGTCCTCGCTCGGCACGTCCTCGAGGTACCGGCGCACGGTGTACTCGGCCCCCTCGGCATCGAGCACGCCGATCGCGCCACGGCACTTGGAGCAGGCCGGATTGATCCAGATTTCCATGCGGACACGGTACGCGTGCGCCCCCGCCGACGTGGGCCGCGGGCCGGCGCGACGAGGGGGCGGGGCGCGGTGCGCACCCAGCGGCTGTTCGATTAATCGGCGTCTCCCGCGCATCTTGCGAACCTGGGGTGACAGGGCGCCAACTTCCATCCCCACCTGGCTGTTCGTCGCGGTTCGCGGACTGCCTGGATGTCAGTGGGGGGCAGTAGACTTGAAGCAGTGTTCGAGGATGTCACCGGATTCGCCCGGTGGAGTCCTGACCGCGACAGGAGGATGCCCGTGCCCGCTGCCGCCCTGAAGACGAAGCCGTTGCCGACCCAGTCCACCGTCAAGCATCCCGTGCTGTTCGACTCGCCGTACGAGCCCGTGGTGAAGCTGCCGCTGCCGGCCGGCCGCCCGCGCGAGTGGTACGTCACGCACAACCGGCGCCTGAAGGCCATGCGCCTCGCCATAGCCCTCCTCGACTCCGGGGTCTACCTGCCGGGCCAGGCTCGGAACGAGACCATCCGCGACGCGGCGGAGGAAATCGGCATGCGTCCACCCTCCGACACCACGTGCCACATGGTGCGGGCGCTCATGCGCTACAGCCGGTGAGCCGCCGCCGGGCGCCCTGCTCAGGCGAGGGCACCCGGCATCCCCGGCCCAGGGGGCTCCGCGAACACGGCGCCGCCCGGCCGCGGTTCCTCCGGCCATCGGGTTCGGCCGGCACCCGGCCGCGGCCTCGCGGTCGACCGGGTTCGGCCGGCACCCGGCCGCGGGCTCCCGGTCGACCGGGTTCTGCCGGCCCGGCCGCGCCCGGCCGCAGTCTCCCGGTTCACGGGGTTCTGCCGGCCCGGCCGCAGCCCCTCCGGTTCACCCCGGGGCCGGACGGGTGCGCGGCGGCGGTGGCTGCCGCGCGTCCGGGTCCGCTGCCGTCAGCAGGGCGGCCACGAACTGCCGTCGGTCCTCGGGGTGGTCGCGAAACCACAGGCCCAACTGGTGCGTTGCGTCGGGCAGTTCCAGGCGGGTGTACGCGGCGCGCGCCTTCAGCGCGTCCTGCACCGCTTGCGTCACGGCCGGCGGGATGACCGCGTCGGTGCCCGGCACCGCCAGCACCGCCCGGCCCTCGTACGCGGCATAGACCCGCAGGGCGGGGGAGTCGCGCCAGCTGTCCGGCGTGCGGATGATCGCGCTGAACCGGCCCCGGCCGTCCTCGAAGGGCAGGTCCCAGGCGGCGGGGGAGTAGACGGCGGGCGCGCACAGGCCGACGGCCGCCACCCGGCGCCCGTGGAGTCGCAGGAGGTCGGCGACCGTCTGGCCGCTCATGCTGAAGCCGACCAGCACCAGCGGATCGTCCGCCGGGCCGTGGGCGTCGAGCAGCGCCACCGCCTGCTCGTACCGCCGTCTCAGGCTCAACTCGGCCAGTCGGCCGCTGCTTTCGCCGTGCCCCGAGAAGTCGAACGCCAGAGCGCGGCAGCCCTGTGCGGCGAATTCCTCCAGCAGCGGCAGGAGCCGTTCCTTGCTGCCGTTGCCGGCGCCGTGCAGGAGGAGCACGGTGGCGCGGCCCGGTGGACCGGCGGCGACCGCGCTCAGGCGCTCGCCGTCGTGGTCGTGGGTGAAACAGGAGAGCTCGGCCATGGGAGCCATTCACTCACGGGTGATCGGGGCCCGGAAAACGGGATGCGGGCGTGGTGACGGCCTCCCTACGCTGGAAACGGGAAGGCCCTCCCGGCGCCGAGCAGGACGGCCTCCCCGCCCGAGCAGGACGGCTCCCCCGCCCCGAGCAGGACGGCCTCGCGCGCCGGACGAACGGCGCGAAGCCGACACACCCCAGCCCCCGGCAGATCACACGGCACCTCGCCGACTCCTGCCCCGATCGCCCTGTGGAGGTCCGAAATGCGTGGCATCGTCGCTACCGGGACCGTGGTCCTGGTGATTCTCGGAATCGGAAACCACCTGTGGTGGCTCGCCGCCGTCGCGCTGCTCTATCTGTACGCGACGCAGGGGCGCGGTTCGCCCGGCACACCCTCGCCACCCCGCGCACCGGCTTCGCCCGCCGGCACGGGCGCCGTCCCCGACAGCTACCGTGCCTACCGCGAGCGCCGCGACCGGCAGGCGAAGTGGGAACGCCGCTACCGGCGCGAGCGCCCCTTCGAGACCCGGCGTCAGGGGAAGAACGGCTGAGCCGGGGCGTCCTCGGGCTACGGGCCGGCGCGCGTCCTCCGATCACAGGTCGGGGACGCGCCTGTCGGTGACAGGCCCAGGGACGCGCCTGTCGGCCACAGCTCAGGGCGCGCGTCCTTCGGTCACAGGTCCGGGAAGCGCCTGTCGGTCACAGGCCCAGGGACGCGCCTTTCGGCGACAGCTCAGGGCGCGCGTCCTTCGGTCACAGGTGGGGGACGCGCCTGTCGGTCACGGCTCAGGGCACGCGTCCCCAGGTCACAGGCCGGGGGCGCCCCACAGCGGGAACCAGCGGCTCACGTCCTCCTCGATCCGCAGATCGTTTCCGAGCGCCGCCTTCACCCGCAGCTCCAGCGCGTTGTCCCGCCGCTCGGAACCGTCGGGCAGCGGGGCGAACGGATAGAAGGTGCCGCGCTTGTAGAGGTAGACGAGCGCAAGCCGCCGGCCCGCGTCGTTCGTGAACCCGACGAGCGAGCACAGCAGCTGCGGGCCGAAGCCGTTGGCCTCGAGCGAGCTGTTCACCGCGTGCAGGTCGTTGACCAGTTGCGGCAGCTGGTCCGGGGCCCGCCGGGAGACCAGCCACGAGTAGCCGTAGCCGTCCTGGCGCAGCTCGACCGGCGGGCCGGTGCGGTCGGTGTCCGCGTCGAGCAGCGCCTGGACCTCCCGGTGGGTCTGCTCGAAGGCCGCGCCCTCCACCGTGGCGAAGCACACCGCACCGTGCCCGGTCGGCGTGAAACCGATCACCGCCTGCAGGGTGACGGCTGCCGAGGGCAGCGCGAAGAGCTGGTCCAGATCGGGCGCTACCGGTTTCGTGCGCCCCAGCAGAATGTCCAGCAGCCCCAATGCTCAGCCCGCCTTCCGCAGCGCCCTCGGATCAACCGTCTCAGTCCGCCGTCTCCCGGCGGGCCGTCCCCGGAACGGCCGCTTCGCCCAGCTCCGCCGAGATCCGGCCCAGCTCGTCCAGCCGCTGCCGCAGGGGCGGGTGGGTGGAGAAGAACCGCTCGATGCCGGGCTCCTTGCCGGTCGCCGGGGTGAAGTAGAACGCGTTGAACGCCTGGGCCGTGCGCAGATCCTTGGTCGGGATCCGGGCGATGTCCCCGGAGACCTTGGTGAGCGCCGACGCCAGTGCCGAGGGCCGCCCGGTCAGGTGCGCGGCGGCCCGGTCGGCCGCCAGCTCCCGGTACCGGGACAGCGCCCGGATCAGCAGGAAGCTGATCGCGTACACGGCCGCCGAGACGCCGATGACGACCGCGAAGACGGCGGCGGTGTTCTGGTCCCTGCGGCCCCCGCCGAAGAGCTGCGAGTAGAAGGCGAACCGCACGATCAGTCCGGCGATCACCCCGAGGAACGACGCGATCGTGATCACGGCGACGTCCTTGTGCGCCACGTGCGACAGCTCGTGCGCGAGCACGCCCTCCAGCTCGGCGGGCTCCAGCCGCCGCAGCAGCCCCGTGGTCACACAGACCACGGCGTGGTCGGGATTGCGCCCCGTGGCGAACGCGTTCGGCATGTCCATGTCGGATACGGCGACCACCGGCTTGGGCATGTCCGCGATCGCGCACAGCCGGTCGACCACCGCGTGCAGCTCCGGGAACTCCTCCCGCTCCACCACCCGCCCGCGCATCGCGAACATGGCGATCCGGTCGGAGAACCAGAACTGCGCCACGAACATCGCCCCGATCAGGACGACGACCAGCAGCCAGGACTTCAGCAGCACGATCAGCGCCGCGACGAACCCGACGTACAGCAGTCCGAGCAGGAACAGCGTCAGACCCATGCGTACGGTCAGCCGCCGATCGCTCCGGAAGCGGCTCTGCATCTGCATCACCCCGCAAGTCAGGCACTCGTCCCGGTGTCCAGTGTGCACCTGCCGACGGCCATGGGGAGGTCGCGAACGGTCCTAGGGCCAGCAAAGCCTCGCGTTCCCCCTGCTCAGCGCGCGGCCCCGGCTCAGCCCGTCGCCCCTGCTCAGAGCGTGGCCCCGGCTCAGGGCGTGCCCCCCCGCCGAGTGCGCGGCCCCGGCTCAGCCCGTCGCCCAGGCTCAGCGCGTGGCGCCCGCTGAGCGCGTGCCCCCGCTCAGGTGGAGCGCATCTGCAGGTAGCCGATCAGGATCATCACCGCGACCACGCAGCCGATCACCACGGCCGTCGACGCCCACGGCGACCGGCGCGGCGTCGCCGGGCCGGGGTCGGCGCGGAACGGGGCCGGATCCGGCGGGTTCTCCCGCCAGCGGGCGGCCAGCATCCGGGCCCGGGCGGAGGGCTCCTTGTGCTCGGCCGAGTTCGCCCAGGCGTGATCGAAATCGTGCTGCCAGTCGTTCTCTTCCGCCATCCCCGTTCAACCTCTCTCTTCCCGGCAGGGTCAGGAGGGATGACCTCCCGACAATAGGAAGGCTGGGAAGCGGGAAAGGTTGCACGACGGAGACGCCGCCGATCCAGGCAACCGGCCATCGGGCCATCCGGCCATCGGGCCATCCGGCCATCGGGCCATCGGGCCATCGGGCCATCGGGCCATCGGGCCATCGGGCCATCGGGCCATCCGGCCATCCGGCCATCCGGCCATCGGGTCATCGGGCCATCCGGCCCGGGCGGGCGCGACCTTCGGGTGGATCCGGCCGATCTCGGCGAGGACACCGACATGGGCGGCGAGTGCGCCGCCGGCCTGGAAGGGCCCGGTCTGGCGGTCTTCGACAACAAGCTCTTCTGCATCCACCGCGGACATGGCAGTGCCGACCAGAATCTGTGGTGGACCACCTATCAGAGCGGCAGCCCCTGGACCGACGACCAGCAGTTCCCCGGCCACACCAGCGGCGCCGGACCAGCCGTGGTCGTCTACCGGGACAAGAACGGCACGCAGAACCGACTCATGGTCATCCACCGCGGCTACGGCAAGCGCGCCGCCGGCACTGACAGCGCCGAAGTGCAGGCCCGGATCGCCGCCGAGGAAGGCGCCGGCTGATCACCCGCACTCCCGCCGAGCGGCCCTGATCGCCGGTCAGCGGGAGCGCCACCCGCGCCGGTCTTCTGGGGCTGGCGATCTGCTTCTCGATGAGGACGGCGAGCCGTGGAGGCGGCCCGCAACCGGCTGGAGTCCACCGACGACACCCTGGAGCGGGTGGCGACCGCCTGCGGCTTCAACACCGTCGACACCCTCATCAGAGCCTTCCGCCGCAGACTCGACACGACACCGACGGAGTACCGCGGCCGGTTCCGGCGCCCGGGGTAGTGCGGGGCGAGTGTCTCGCGGCGGGGCGTCGCGGCCGCTTCCGTGCCCGCCGGATCCGCTCTTCCGTACCCGCTCTCCGTGCCCGCCTGGTCGAGGCGGGCACGGAGGTCAGCGCGGGTCGGCAGGTCCTGCTACGCGACCGACGCCCGGCGTCTGTGCGCCGGCACGTTCGCCAGGTGCTGTGTGCAGTGTGTGTCGGAGCACAGCGCCTCGTGCGCCAGAGCGGCGATGATCGCGGCCTGGGTACGGGTCTGCTGCCCGGTCTTGTCCACGATGTTCGCGATGTGCGCCTTCACCGTGCGCTCCGCGATGCCCAGTTCGCGGGCCAGGTCACGGTTGCCCAGGCCCGTTCCCAGCAGCAGGAGTACCTCTCTCTCGCGTCCCGTCAGGCTTTCCAGTCTCCATACTCCCGTCACGGGATTGTGTCCCGTGCGCCGGTACGAACAGAGCCGATTCGCCGTGTCGGACGGTGCGGTCATGGTGGTCCTTCCTGACCCCAGGCTTTCCCAGCAGACCCCCGTGGCCCGGGTGCAGCATGCGGTCGGTTCCCAACCTATCGGGGGCCGCCGACATGAGCACGTCCATAACGGCCGCCAACCCGGGTGCGCGGACCGGACCTTGCCCGAAGGGCGGCGGCGAGGGCTGCGAGCACATCCATGACGGCCGCCAACCCCGGTGCGGCGAGCGGGCCTTGCCCGAAGTGGCCGCGGCGAGGGCTCGTGAGCACGTCCGCAACGGCCGCCAACCCGGGCGCGGGGACCGGGCCTTGACCGAAGTGACGGCGGCGAAGGCGCAGGAGGACCACGGTCCCACTCGAACCGGACCGGCACCCCGCCCCTTCGGGCAATGCCCCTTCGTACACCTCCCCAACGGACCTGGTGAGACGCCTCGTTCGCCCCTACGTTCGGCCGTCGAAGCAGACGACCGACCAAGGAGATGCGATGCGCAAGTCAGCCGCCTCGTTCGTGCTCGCTGCCGTGGCAGCCGGCACCCTGAGCGCCACAGCGGGCCCCGCGGGCGCCGCCCCGCAGGCCAGGGACCCCTACGCCCACACCCGGCTGGAGCGCGTGTGGGCCCCCCACACCTGCCTGTCGATGGGCGGCAGCACGAGGAACAACGCGGCCCTCGTCGTGGGCAAGTGCTCCAGGAGCGACAAGACGCAGCGGTGGACGCTGAAGCGGGCGCACCACGGAGGGTCGGTCTTCACCATCAAGAACGACAAGTCGGGCAAGTGCCTGGCCGTGGGCTCCGCCAACCACCTCGTCCAGACCACCTGCAAGCCGTCCAACAAGAACCACCAGTGGTCGCTCGCCTCCTCGCACCTCATCAGCGTCTCGAAGAACAAGGCGATCGCCTCGAAGTCGACGCGTCCCGGCTCCAAGCCGTACCTGGAGAAGACGGACTGGGACGGCAACGCCGGCCGGGTCCGCCAGGAGTGGGGCCTGTCCTGACACCCGCCAACCCGTCACGTTCCTACTGCTCTAAGGAAGTCCTGATGCACTGGCAGCGCTCCGTGCCGCGCGCGCTCGCGGCGGCGGCCGTCCCCGCCGTTCTCCTGGCGTCCTCGCTCACCCCCGCCTCAGCCGGGGAAGCCGGCTCGCCACGGCCGGGCAAGGCCGTGTTCGTCCTCGACTCCGGCAGCGGACGATTCGCCTCTGACAAGACGTCGCTGACCGGCCACGGGGCCGCGGTCAAGCAGCTCGCCACCTACCTCGGCAAGGCCACCGACACCCAACTGCTGGCCGCCGGCGGGCAGAAGGTCATCGCCGACATCACGCTCGCCAACTCCCCGGTGAAGGACGAGCGCGCCGCCTGGGCGGCGTCCTCCCACTTCGTCGACCTGTCCTGGCCCAACCTCGGCTCGGGCCGGTACACGGTGTACCGCAACGGCGTGAAGATCGCCGACACCACCGGGCACAGCCTGCGCGACACCGCCGTGAGCGCGGGCAGCGAGGTCGACTACCGGATCAGCGGCGAGGCCTCCGGGCTGGGCCACACCTGGGGCCTGACCGCCACCGTCCCGCGCGGCGACGACACCGCCACCCTCGCCAGGACGGCGCAGCAGGTGGAGGCGAGGGCGCGCAGGTACACGAAGACCGCCGTGGTGTGGCGCTCGTTCATCCGCCAGAAGTGGGCCACCATCCCCACCGCCCTGCGCGGCATCTCGGGCTGCAAGTACACCAAGGGCTTCAAGTACCGCGGCGACAACCACGGCTTCTCCAGCAAGGTCACCGGACCGTCGTTCCGGGCGAGCCTGCGCGGTGTCGTCTACTGGACGAAGTCGCCGTACGACCTGTTCCCCGAGACCGGGGTGACGCGGGTGTACAACAAGGACGGCGTGGAGGTGGACCGGCGCAAGGCCTCCACCAAGGGCATCGACTTCCGCACCAAGACCCGCTTCGACGGCAAGACCCGCGCCGTCCATGCACAGATCGAGGCCACCGACCCGTTCTGCCCCTCGGGTGGGGCCCGCCGCGCCGGCATCGGCGTCTTCTACGACGCGCGCCTGGCCCGCAACGGTGACTTCTACGTCTCCGGCAAGTACCGGAAGGCGCCGGACCACGAGATGTACCTGTACGGCTACACCAGTGGCAGCAGCCACACCACCAAGACCGTGCACCAGTCGCGGATGCAGAGCCTGATGTGCCTGTCCCAGCCGTCCTGCGAGCGGGGCACGATCGGGAACAGCGGCGGCTACTGACCCCGGCTTCCCACCTCCGGCGGCCCGGTAGGACGATGATCGTCACAGCGGGCCGCCGTCCGGTGGCCCGCTACCGACAGGGGGGAACGTGACATGACCGTCACCTGGCGCGCAGCCGTCTGCTACGCACTCACCGTCACGGTGCTGTCCCTGCTGACCGCGGCCGCGGTCGACCTCGCCTGGCATGCCGCTTCCGGCGGGCTCGGCACCTGGGTCTCGGCCTGGGTGAAGAACCCGTGGAACGGCGTCTTCGCGGTGGCGGCGACGATCACGCTCACACTGACCCGCCGGCTGACCGACCCGCTGCCGATGTGGCGGGTGCCGCTGCTCGACGGATCCGCCTATCTGGTCGTTCTCCTGGTGTGCGCGGGCCTCGCCTCCTGGTCGGCCGGAGACGAGGCCCCGGCCGACACCGCGTTCGTGTCGGCCGTCCTCGCCATGTTCACGCTCCAACTGCCCACCGCATGGGTACTGAGCGCCTGGCGCGCCCGCCACCTGGACACCGTCCTCACCCGTGCGGCCACCAGGACCACCACCCGGACGACCAGGCGATGAGGCGGCCGGGCCGCGAGGCGATGACACCGAGGCCCGCCGGCCGATGACGCCACCGCACGGCTCCGCGCCGGCGGTCGCCGACCCGGCGGGCAAGATCGCCGCGTCCGGATGGGATGGCGGCCTGTTCCATCTCCCGCAGCGGGATGCCGAGGGCCTGGGCGATCCGGGGCAGCCATACCTCGGGAACGCGGGCGCCGCGCTCCCAGCGGGACACCTCGTTGCGGGTGACGGACTGGGTGCCGGACAGCAGGCACAGCAACTCCGCCAGCTGCCGCTGCGACTTCCCCGTGGCCCGACGTAGGCCTGCCAGATGCACACCGAGATGCCGTCCCCGTGGCTCACCTGGCCCCCCTTCCCGCGCACAACAAAGCCGTCGGCCGGCTCTCCTCAAGGCGGAGAACCGGCCGACGGCCCACACACGGCCCAGGGGAGCGGAAACCCGCTCTGACCTGGGGCGATATCACACGTCGAAGTACAGCTCGAACTCGTGCGGGTGCGGGCGGAGCTGGAGCGGGGCGATCTCGTTGGTGCGCTTGAGGTCGACCCAGGTCTCGATCAGGTCGGACGTGAAGACGTCACCCTGGAGGAGGAACTCGTGGTCGGCCTCGAGCGCGTCGAGGACGGCGTTCAGCGAGGTCGGGACCTGCGCCACGTTCGCGTGCTCCTCGGGAGCCAGCTCGTAGAGGTCCTTGTCGATCGGCTCGGCCGGCTCGATCTTGTTCTTGATGCCGTCCAGGCCCGCGAGGAGCAGGGCGGAGAAGGCCAGGTAGGGGTTGCCGGAGGAGTCCGGGGCGCGGAACTCGACGCGCTTGGCCTTCGGGTTCGACCCGGTGATCGGGATACGCATGGCCGCGGAGCGGTTGCGCTGCGAGTACACCAGGTTGATCGGCGCCTCGAAGCCCGGCACCAGACGGTGGTACGAGTTCACGGTCGGGTTGGTGAAGGCCAGCAGCGCCGGGGCGTGCTTGAGGATGCCGCCGATGTAGTAGCGGGCGGTGTCCGACAGGCCCGCGTAGCCGGCCTCGTCGTAGAACAGCGGGTCGCCGTTGGTCCACAGCGACTGGTGCACGTGCATGCCCGAGCCGTTGTCACCGAAGATCGGCTTCGGCATGAAGGTCGCCGTCTTGCCGTTGCGCCAGGCGACGTTCTTCACGATGTACTTGAAGAGCTGCAGGTCGTCGGCGGCGGCCAGCAGGGTGTTGAACTTGTAGTTGATCTCCGCCTGGCCGGCGGTGCCCACCTCGTGGTGCTGGCGCTCGACCTGCAGGCCCTGCTTGTCCAGCTCGAGGGAGATCTCGGCGCGCAGGTCGGCGAAGTGGTCGACCGGCGGCACCGGGAAGTAGCCGCCCTTGTAGCGGACCTTGTACCCGCGGTTGTTCTCCACGGCGCCGGTGTTCCAGGCGCCCGCCTCGGAGTCGATGTGGTAGAAGGACTCGTTCGCCGAGGTGGCGAAGCGGACGCTGTCGAAGACGTAGAACTCGGCCTCGGGACCGAAGTACGCGGTGTCCGCGATACCGGTCGACGCCAGGTACGCCTCCGCCTTCTTCGCCACGTTGCGCGGGTCACGGGAGTACTGCTCGCCCGTGATCGGGTCGTGGATGAAGAAGTTGATGTTGAGCGTCTTGTCGCGGCGGAACGGGTCGACACGGGCCGTGGACAGGTCGGCACGCAGAGCCATGTCGGACTCGTGGATGGCCTGGAAACCGCGGATCGACGATCCGTCGAAGGCCAGCTCCTCGTCCGGGTCGAACGCCTCGACGGGCACCGTGAAGTGCTGCATGACGCCCGGCAGGTCGCAGAAGCGGACGTCGACGAACTTGACCTCCTCGTCCGCGATGAACTTCTTGGCCTCGTCGGCGTTCTGGAACATCCAGCTCCTCCTACTCCCGACCGTCGGCGCCGGGGTGGTAGATCGTTCGTGCGGCCAGTGCGGTGGCACACGCTGGCCTCGACCCTAGGGACGGGTGATTTCTCGGGCGTGACCCGTTTGTTTCGCAGAAGTTAACCGATCACCTCTCCACCGTAGCCCCGACCCACCCCTCGGTGTACTGCCCGGAACCGGGCACAGTACCGTGGTCGGGTGGACAACAGGCGGGCAATCGGATCGTGGCTCTCCGGGCCGCGCGCGGCCATGGAAGACGCCGGCGCCGACTTCGGCTACCGCGGCGAGCAGCTGGGCCTGCCGGAGGAAGGGCCGAACTCGATCGCCCGGCCCGGACGGCGGCTCGGCGCGCTGGCCGTGGACTGGGCGCTGTGCGTCCTGATCGCATACGGCCTGATCACGCACGGCTACGCCCCCGCCACGAGCAACTGGGCGCTCGGCGTCTTCTTCGTCATGAGCGCCCTGACCGTCGGCACGATCGGCTTCACCCCGGGCAAGCGCCTCTTCGGCATCCGGGTCGTGGCCCTGGAGACGGGCACGGTCAGCCCGCTGCGCTCGCTGCTGCGCACCTTCCTGCTGTGCCTCGCGATCCCCGCCCTGGTCTGGGACCGGGACGGCCGCGGTCTGCACGACCGCCTCGCGAAGACGGTCGAAGTACGCATCTGATCACCTCGGCTCCCGATCACCCGATCGCCTGCGGGCCTGAACACCTGGGGTCCGAGTACCCCAGGGCGTGAGGGGTATGGCGCTCAGCGCGTCCGCAGGACCTGGGCCAGGACCTCCCGCAGCTCGGCCGCCGGATCCGCCGCCGCGCCGGTCGCGCGCCAGGCCACGAACCCGTCCGGCCGCACCAGCACCGCCCCGTCGGCCGTCGTGCCGTGCAGCGCCGCCCAGTCCTCGCCCTCCGTGTCGCAGACCAGCTCCGCGTCCGCCCCGGTCCCGACCCGGTACGCGTCCAGCCGCACGCCCGCCGTGCCGGCGAGGTGCCGGGCGGCGTCCTGCCAGGCCGCTCCCGCGCTCGACCCCGCGTCGCTGAGCAGCACCATCGAGCGCTCGTAGAGATCGATCGTGGAGAGCCGCTCGCCCGCACGGCGCACCCACAGGTGCGGTGCCCGGCTGCCCGGCTCCCCGGTCAGCCGCAGCCCCTCGGGTGCCACCGGCCGGGAAGGATCGGCGCCCACCACGGCACCCTGCGGGTAGCGGTAGCCGAGGACGACGTCGAGGATGCCGCCGCGCTTGCCGCCGCCGACACCGGGGGCCGGCGCGAAACCGGGGTGGCTGTGTTCCACGGAGCGGGCCGAGGCGCGGGCGCTGGTGGCCACGGCGACCGGACGGCGCTCGGCGTCGTAGGTCTCCAGCAGCCCGGGGCCGGCCCAGCCGCCGAGGACGGCGGCCAACTTCCACGCCAGGTTGTGGGCGTCCTGGATGCCGGTGTTCGAACCGAACGCGCCCGTCGGCGACATCTCGTGGGCGGAGTCGCCGGCCAGGAACACCCGGTCGGACGCATACCTCTCGGCGACGCGTTCGGCGGCACGCCAGGACGCCTTTCCGGTGATCTCGACGTCCAGGTCGGGCACGCCGACGGCGCTGCGGATGTGCCGCTGGAGCCGTTCCTCGGTGAACTCCTCCAGTCTCTCGCCGTTCTCCGGGTGCCAGGGGGCGTGGAAGACCCAGTTCTCCTCGTTGTCGACGGGCAGCAGCGCCCCGTCGGCCCCCGGGCCGGTGAGATAGCAGCAGATGAACCGGCGCTCCCCGACGGCGTCCGCGAGCAGCTTGGAGCGGAAGGTGACGCTCACGTTGGCGAACAGGTCACCGGGGCCGCTGTGCCCGATGCCGAGCCGGCCGCGGACCGGGCTGCGCGGGCCGTCGGCGGCGACCAGGTAGTCCGCGCGGACCGTGTAGAGCCGGTCGCTGTCACGGTCCCGGACGAATCCGGTCACTCCTTCGGGGTCCTGTTCGAAGGACTCCAGCTCATGGAAGTACCTGAGGTCGCCACCGAGCGCGCGGGCCCCCTCCACCAGCACCGGTTCCAGGTCGTTCTGGCTGCACAGGCACCACCCGGTCGGGCTGAAACGCGCCAGGCCGCCGCCGGGGTCGATCTCCCTGAACAGCCACTCCCCGGCCTCCCCGACCAGGGCCGGGGTCTGCAGGATGCCGTGGTTGTCCGCCAGCAGCGAGGCCGCCGCCTTGATGTCCGGTTCGATGCCGGCCACCCGGAACAGCTCCATCGTCCGCACGTTGTTGCCGCGTCCGCGCGGGTGGACCGAGGTCCCGGAGTGCCGCTCGACGAGCATGTGCCGTACGCCGAGACGGCCCAGGAACAGGGACAGGGACAGACCCACCAGGGAGCCGCCCACGACGAGGACGGGGACCTGGTGATCGGCTTTCTGCGGCATCCGAGGACTCCTGGGGCGGGGTGGGGCGTGCTGGGGCTGTCGGAGTTTCCATGCCCTCTGCGAGAGGTTCCGCGTGCTCAATCACCCACGTGGTTCACGCGAGTCGCGCGCATCGGGGGACCGGCACAGGATCAAAAAGCGCTGACGTCGCGTCAACGGCGGCCGGCGTCCGCCTCTGCCCCCTGTGAAGGAGATGTGCCCAGCATGACCACCACGACGGAAAAGGTTTCGCAGAAGTCGACGCGGGAGGCGTCGAAACGGGTCTCCCAGTCCGTGTTCGACGGCTCCCGCCTCCGGGTCATCCTGCTGGTGGACGTGTACGACGGCGCCCAGCAGCAGTTTCTGGAGGCCTACGAGGAAATGGGCAAGCAGGTCTCGTCCGTCCCCGGGCACGTCAGCGACCAGCTCTGCCAGTCGATCGAGAACCCCTCCCAATGGCTCATCACCAGTGAGTGGGAGAGTGCCCCGCCGTTCCTCGCCTGGGTGAACAGCGAGGAGCACGTGCGGATGGTGCAGCCGATGCACAGCTGCATCCGCGACACCAGGTCGCTGCGCTTCCACATCGTCCGCGAGACCGGGACCCAGCACCTGGACGCGGCGGACGCCCAGCGCCGGCTGCAGACCGCCCCGCGGATCGGCGACGGCGTCATCCGGCACGCGCTCACCTTCACCGTGAAGCCGGGCAGCGAGAAGAAGGTCGCCGAGATCCTGGCGAACTACGACTCGCCCGAGGCACGGGTCGACGAGGCCACCCGGCTGTGCCGCACCTCGCTGTTCATGCACGGCAACCGGGTGGTCCGGGCGGTGGAGGTGCGGGGCGACCTGCTCGCGGCACTGCGTCACGTCGCCAGCCAGCCCGAGGTGCGGG
The DNA here is from genome assembly GCF_040426375.1 of Streptomyces sp. NPDC096012. Classification (NCBI taxonomy): domain Bacteria; kingdom Bacillati; phylum Actinomycetota; class Actinomycetes; order Kitasatosporales; family Streptomycetaceae; genus Streptomyces; species Streptomyces sp. NPDC096012. The sequence goes on along the minus strand of NZ_JBEOTD010000017.1, from coordinate 58,436 downwards.
CCGTCGAGGAGGCCATCAACCCCTACCTGGAGCAGGACCGGGACCTCAACGACCAGGAGTCCGCGCGGGTCTTCTTCACCCGGGCGGCGCTGCCGGCCGTGCAGCACGCCACCGCGGACAACGCCCCCGAGGGCGAGCGGCACGCGCTGTACTACCCGGCCCGGCCGGGCACCGGGATGCAGCTGGCCGAGCTGCTCGCCCACCAGGACGAGCAGGCGGTGGACGACCAGGCCGACCCGGTCGTGCGCAGCACGATCTTCCAGCGGGACGACGTCGTCGTACGGCTGATCGACCTGGCTCCCGGCTCGGGCCCCGACGCCGCCCTGCCGAAGGCGGGTCCCGCGGCCCCGCTGAAGGCCCTGCTGGACGGCGACCCCGTCCGGATGCAGCTCCTGACCGACCGGCGCTCGCCGGACGCCTGACCCCGCCAGACGCAGCACACCCACGGAGGAACGTCGTGATCAAACCCCTTCCGAAGATCGTGGACCTCAGCGAGATCGAGCCCAACACCCGGCGCGGCGGTGACCTGCGCGCCATGCTCACCCCGACCACGGTGGGTGCCACCAGCGGATTCATGGGCCTGGCCATCGTGCAGCCCGGCGACCGCATCGGGGAGCACTACCACCCGTACTCCGAGGAGTTCGTCTACGTCGTCTGCGGACAGCTGGAGGTGGACCTGGACGGCGAACCGCACGCGCTCCAGCCCGAGCAGGGCCTGATGATCCCCATCAACATGCGGCACCGCTTCCGCAACGTGGGGAACGTGGAGGCCCGGATGGTCTTCCACCTGGGCCCGCTGGCCCCGCGTCCGAATCTCGGTCACGTCGACACGGAGGAGACGGAGCCCGCCGCCGTCGCCGCCGGGGTGGCCGGCCGGGGTCAGGTCCGGTCATGACCCGGCGCGTGGCGGTCACAGGCATAGGCATCGTGGCTCCGGGCGGGATCGGCGTACCGGCGTTCTGGAATCTGCTCGCCGAAGGCCGTACCGCGACGCGGGGCATCACGTTCTTCGACCCGGCCGGACTCAGGTCCCGGATCGCCGCCGAGTGCGACTTCGACCCCGCCGCGCACGGCCTGGACGCCGAACAGGTCGAACGGGCGGACCGGTACATACAGTTCGCCCTGGTCGCGGGCGCGGAGGCGGTGCGGGACTCCGGGCTCGAGCTCGGCCGGGAGGACCCCTGGCGGGTCGGGGTCTCCCTGGGCACCGCCGTCGGCGGCACCACCCGGCTGGAGCACGACTACGTCCTGGTCAGCCATCGCGGGCAGCGCTGGGACGTCGACCACACCGAAGCGGAGCCGCAGCTGCACCGGGCGTTCTCGCCCAGCACCGTGGCCTCCGCGGTGGCGGAACGCTTCGGCGCCCAGGGGCCGGTGCAGACCGTCTCCACCGGCTGCACCTCCGGTCTGGACGCCGTCGGATACGCCTTCCACACCGTCCAGGAAGGCCGGGCGGACATATGCATCGCGGGGGCGTCGGACTCCCCGATCTCCCCGATCACCATGGCCTGCTTCGACGCGATCAAGGCCACGTCCCCGAACAACGACGACCCCGCGCACGCCTCCCGGCCCTTCGACAACAACCGTGACGGGTTCGTCATGGGCGAGGGCGGCGCGGTCCTCGTGCTGGAGGAACTGGAGCACGCCCGGGCCCGCGGCGCCCACGTGTACTGCGAGTTCGGCGGTTACTCCACCTTCGGCAACGCCTACCACATGACCGGCCTGACCAAGGAGGGCCTGGAGATGGCCCGCGCCATATCGAGCGCCCTCGACCAGGCCCGGCTCGACCCGACGGCGATCGACTACGTCAACGCGCACGGCTCCGGCACCCGGCAGAACGACCGCCACGAGACGGCGGCCGTGAAGCGGGCGCTCGGCCACCACGCCTACGACACCCCGATGAGCTCCATCAAGTCCATGGTGGGGCACTCCCTCGGGGCGATCGGCGCCATCGAGCTGGTCGCCTGCGTGCTGGCCCTCGCCAAGCAGGTCGTACCACCGACCGCCAACTACGAGATCCCCGACCCCGAGTGCGACCTGGACTACGTCCCACGTGTCGCCCGCGAACGAGAGCTGAGCAGCGTGCTGTCCGTGGGCAGCGGGTTCGGCGGCTTCCAGTCCGCGGTGATCCTGACCCGGCCGAGGGAGTGAGGACACGATGAGCGAACCACAGAACCGGCGTGCGGCCGTCACCGGCATCGGGGTGGTCGCGCCCAACGGCACCAGCACCGACACCTTCTGGAAGGCCACCCAGGAGGGCCTCAGCGTCCTCGACCGGGTCACCCGCGAGGGCTGTGAGCACCTTCCCCTCAAGGTGGCCGGTGAGGTGCGCGCCTTCGACCCGGCGGCGACGATCGAGGAGCGCTTCCTCGTCCAGACCGACCGGTTCACGCACTACGCCATGGCCGCGGCCGACTTCGCGCTGGAAGACGCCGGTCTCGGGCGGGCCGACGCCTCCGACGCGCCGTACTCCATCGGCGTGGTCACCGCCGCCGGATCCGGCGGCGGCGAGTTCGGCCAGCGCGAACTGCAGCGACTGTGGGGCAAGGGCAGCCGGTTCGTGGGCCCCTACCAGTCCATCGCCTGGTTCTACGCCGCGAGCACCGGCCAGGTCTCCATCCGCCGCGGCTTCAAGGGGCCGTGCTCGGTCGTCGCCTCCGACGAGGCCGGCGGCCTGGACGCCCTCGCCCACGCGGCACGGGCCGTGCGGCGCGGAACCGACGTGATCGTGGCCGGCTCCACCGAGGCGCCGCTCGCGCCGTACTCGATGGTCTGCCAGCTCGGTTACGAGGAGCTGAGCCGGGAGACGGACCCGTCCCGGGCGTACCGGCCGTTCACCGACGGTGCGTGCGGGTTCGTGCCGGGCGAGGGCGGCGCCATGCTCGTGGTGGAGTCGGCGGACGCCGCCCGGGAGCGCGGCGTCGCGCTCCGGGCCGTCGTCGCGGGGCATGCGGCCACCTTCACCGGTGCCTCCCGCTGGACGGAGTCCCGCGAGGGCCTCGCCCACGCGATCCGGCAGGCACTGCGGGAGGCCGACTGCGCGCCCGAGGAGATCGACGTGGTCTTCGCCGATGCCCTCGGGGTCCCCGAGGCGGACCGCGCCGAGGCACTGGCGCTCGCCGACGCCCTCGGCGGGCACGGCACCCGGGTGCCGGTCACGGCACCGAAGACAGGAATCGGCCGCGGCTACTGCGCGGCCCCCGTGCTGGACACCGCGGCGGCCGTGCTCGCCATGGAGCACGGCCTGATCCCGCCGACGCCGAACGTCTTCGACGTCTGCCATGACCTCGACCTCGTGACCGGCCGCGCCCGTGTCGCCGAACTGCGGACGGCGCTGATCCTCAGCCGCGGACTCATGGGGTCGAACTCGGCGCTGGTGCTGCGGCACGGCGCCGCGCAGTGAGCACAGCAAAGGAGGAGAAGACATGTCCCAGATCACCGTGGAAGAACTCGCCGCGCTGATGAAGAAGGCCGCCGGGGTGACCGTCAGCCCCCAGCAGCTCCAGGAAAAGCCGGAGACGGGTTTCGACGTCCTCGGTGTCGACTCGCTCGGACTGCTCGGCATCGTCGGCGAGCTGGAGAACGCCCACGGCACGCCGATGCCCGTGGACGCGGAGCGCTGCAAGACGCCCCAGCAGTTCCTGAACCTGGTCAACACCACCTTGATGGCAGGAGCCTGACATGGCAGGACACACCCAGAACGAGATCACCATCGCCGCCCCGCTGGACCTGGTCTGGGACATGACCAACGACCTGGAGCGGTGGCCGCAGCTGTTCAGCGAGTACGCGTCGGTCGAGGTCCTGGAGCAGGAGGGCAACCGGACGACGTTCCGGCTGACCATGCACCCGGACGACAACGGCACGGTCTGGAGCTGGGTCTCCGAGCGCGAGCCGGACCGCGACAGCCTCACCGTCCGGGCCCGCCGGGTCGAGACCGGGCCGTTCGCCCACATGAACATCCACTGGCAGTACGAGGAGGTGCCCGCCGGCACCAGGATGGTCTGGACGCAGGACTTCGCGATGAAGCCGGACGCTCCCGTCGACGACGACTGGATGACCGACAACATCAACAAGAACTCCAAGATCCAGATGGCCCTGATCCGGGACAAGATCGAGAAGGCGGCCGCCGGTCAGCGGTCCGCCCCGGCCCTGGCCGACTGAGCCGGACGACAGGAGAAGACCGTGCACCAGGCCCTGATCGTCGCCCGCATGGCCCCGGGCTCCGCACCCGACATCGCCAAGGTGTTCGCGGAGTCCGACCGGGGAGAGCTGCCGCACCTCGTCGGCGTCGTCCGGCGCAGCCTCTTCCAGTTCGGCGATGTGTACATGCACCTCATCGAGTCCGAGCGGGAGCCGGGACCGGCCATCGCCAAGGTCACCTCGCACCCCGAGTTCAAGGAGGTCAGCGAGCGGCTCACGGCGTACGTCAGTGCGTACGACCCGGAGACCTGGCGGTCACCGAAGGACGCGATGGCCCAGCGCTTCTACGTGTGGGAGCGCGACGCCCGCGGTTGATCCCGTCCGGCCACCGGTGCCGGGCCCGCGTCCGACGCGGGCCCGGCACCGGTGTCTTCGCGGCGGGAGACCGCTCACGCGGGGACCGTGCACTCGAACGCGTGCAGGTAGGGGTTGACCGGCCGGATGTCGCCGACGGCCAGGCCCCCGGCCTCCAGCCGGCCGACCATGCTGGCGGTGGTGTGCTTGGCGCCGCCGACGTTCAGGAGCAGCAGCAGGTCCATGGCGGTGCTGAAGCGCATCGACGGGGTGTCGTCGACGAGGTTCTCGATGACCACGACCCGGGTGCCGGGGCCGCCCGCCTCGACGACGTTGCGCAGCAGCCTGGCGGTGGACTCGTCGTCCCACTCCAGGATGTTCTTGATGACGTAGACGTCGGCCTTGACGGGGACGGACGCCCGGACGTCACCGGGCACGATCCGCGCGCGGTCGGCGAGGTCGCCGCCCGGGCGCAGCCGCGGCACGGCCTTCTCCACGACCCGCGGCAGGTCCAGCAGGAAGCCCCGCATCGCCGGGTACTTGTCCAGCAGGCTCGCCACCACGTGGCCCTGGCCGCCGCCGAGATCCGCGACGGAGGAGGCGCCGGACAGGTCCAGCAGGGCCGCGACCTCGCGTGCCGACTGTTCGCTGGAGGTCGTCATGGCGCGGTTGAAGACGTCGGCCGACTCCGGGGCGTCCTCGTTCAGGTAGGCGAAGAACTCCTTGCCGTAGAGGTCCTCGACGACGTTCCGGCCGGTGCGCACCGCCTCGTCCAGCCTGGGCCAGGCGTCCCAGGTCCACGGCTCGGTGCACCACAGGGAGATGTACCGCAGGCTGTGCGGGTCGTCCTCGCGCAGCAGCCGGGACATCTCGGTGTGGGCGAACGTCCCGTCGGACCGCTCGGCGAAGACGCCGTAGCAGGACAGGGCGCGCAACAGCCGGCGCAGCGGCTTCGGCTCGGTCCTCACCGCGGCCGCGAGGCTCTCCACGGTCATGGGGGCGTCCCCGAGTGCGTCGGCGACGGCCAGCCGGGCGGCCGCGCGGACGGCGGCGGCGCATGCCGCCCCGAACACGAGCTCGCGCAGCCGCATCGACGGCGGGGGAGGGGGTGCCCCCTGCTCGCTCGGAGCCGAGAGCTCGGGGGATGGTGCGGTCATGTGCCGCCTTCCTTCCTTGCGTGGGTGGGGTACGGCCGTCCGGTCAGCACAGCCCCGCGGGCCTGGAGGCCCGGCAGGCGTTGTGGTCGAAGGCGTTGCCGCTCTTGGCGGCTTCCTGGTTGACGAGGTCCGCCGGGGAGTTGTTCTCCAGGCGGTTGTCGGTGATCCGGTTCCGCTCGCTCCTGGCGCCCACGAAGCTCTTGAACAGGACGATGCCGCCCGACAGCGGGGACCTGCCCGAGTTGCCGGTGACCACGTTGCGCGTGACCAGGGTCTTCTCGGTGCCGGTCAGGACGATGCCGGAGCCCTGCAGGTGGGGCAGCCGGGCGGTCTTCGCGCAGTACTTGTTGTTCCGCTCGACCCGGTTGGCGCTGACGGTCAGCGCGCCCGCCCTCGGCCGGTTCTCGTCGCCGACGACGAGCAGGCCGGCGCAGTTGCCGGTGATCTGGTTGCGGGCGACGGTGAGGTTGCGCAGCCGGCGGACGGTGATGCCGATCCGGTTGCTCTCGACGCGGTTGCGGGTGATCACCGTGCCCCTGGTGTCCGCGGCGCCCTGTTCGGCCGTCACGTTGTTGGCGAGGAACAGGCCCGCGTCGCCGTTGCGCCGGGCGGTGTTCTCCCGGAACAGGCCGCGGGTGGAGTGCTCCTGGGCGATGCCCCACTGCCCGTTGGCGTCCGCGATCACCCGCTCGACGGTCAGCCGGTCGGTGCCCATGGACCACAGGCCGCTCTTGGCGAAGCCGGTGACCTTCAGGTCGGAGACGGTGACGCCGGTGAGGGCCTTGTTCTTCCGGCCGACCACGCAGATGCCGTTGCCGGCGGCGCGGCAGCTGACGGAAGCCCTCGCGGTGCCCGTGCCGGCCTTCGCGGCCCTGACGGCGCCCAGGCCGGCCTTCTTCCCGGCCGGCTGGATCACCGTGCGACTGCCCATCCCACGCAGGGTCAGTCCCGGCGTCCGCACCGTGACGCTCTCGTGGTAGGTGCCGGCCATGACGAGGACCGTGTCACCGGACCGGGCGGCGTTCACCGCCTTCTGGATCGACTCACCCGCCCGCACCACATGGAGCTGGTGGGCGGCCGAGGCCGGGCTGGTCCCGACGAGCCCGCCGAGCAGCACCGTCGTACAGGCGAGATACGTAATATGCCGTTTTGTCACAAGCCGAGGCTAGAAGCGCATGAGCCGATAACCCGCCGGATACTCCGTGCGGCGGCGTGTCATCGGGACAGGGGGGCAGCACGACGGCCCCCGTGCGGTGTGGTCGTCCACACCGCGCGGGGGCCGGGAGATCCTGCCGGGCGACGCCCTCGCGTCAGCGGCCCTTGGGCATCCGCATGCCCCTGGGCATGGGGCCCTTGGGCAGCGGCATGTTGCTCATCAGGTCGCCCAGAGCGCGCAGCCGGTCGTTGGTGGCCGTCACCTGGGGGCCGGTCAGCACGCGCGGGAGCTTCAGCATGGTCGTGCGCAGCTTCTTCAGCCCGACCTGGCCCTCGCCCTCGCCGACGATCAGGTCGTGCACCGGTACGTCCGCGACGATGCGGTTCATCTTCTTCTTCTCGGCCGCCAGCAGGGTCTTCACCCGGTTCGGGTTGCCCTCGGCGACCAGCACGATGCCGGCCTTCCCGACCGCCCGGTGCACCACGTCCTGGTTGCGGTTCATCGCCACCGCCGGAGTGGTCGTCCAGCCCCGGCCGACGTTGTCCAGCACGGCGGCCGCGGCACCCGGCTGGCCCTCCATCTGGCCGAAGGCGGCGCGCTCGGCCCGCCGGCCGAACACGATCGCCGTCGCCAGCAGGGCGATCAGCAGGCCGAAGATGCCCAGATAGACCGGGTGGCCGATCAAGAAGCCGATCGCGAGGAGTACACCGAAGGTGCCGATGCCGACGGCCGCGAGTGCAAGACCGATCTTCTTGTCGGCCTTGCGGGTCATCTTGTACGTGAGGGCGATCTGCTTCAGCCGCCCTGCGTTCGCGGCGTCCGCCGCGGGTTCCTTCCTCGCCATGCCACGAGTCTACGTGGCTCCGGGAGCGCCGACGACGGCGGTGCCCGGCGGGAAGGGCGTCAGGAGCGGGTGGCGGCCCGCTCCAGGACCTGCTGCGCCTCGACCCGGTCCTTGGCCCGGCGGCGGTCCTCCAGGACGGACGTCCAGGCGTTGCGGCGGGCGGTGCGCTGACCGCTGCTCATGAGCAGCGACTCGACGGCGCGGAGCGCGTCGGTGAAGGACGGGATGGCGGTGGCGCGAACGGGCGCGGCCTGCATGATCGAGGTCCCCCTCGGGGCGGGTGGTGTACATGGCGTGATACCAGAGTCACTGATTGGTGTTACCAGGGCGTGTCCCACCGGTCAAACGCCGATGAAACCTTCATGCGGCCCCGGGAACGCCGACGCGGCCCCGACGGATGCCCTCAGCAGCGAGGACGGTCGGGACCGCGTGGTCTCGGCCATTACTGGCCAGTAATTACTTGTGCGCGAATTCACACGGTTGGCTCACACCGCCTGGACGGCGATGTAGGTGCCACGCTTCTCGACGGCCATCCGGTAGAGCCGCCCGGCACGGTAGGAGGACCGCACCAGCGGTCCGGACATCACGCCGGAGAAGCCGATCTGCTCGGCCTCCTCCTTCAGCTCCACGAACTCGTGCGGCTTCACCCAGCGCTCCACCGGGTGGTGCCGGACGGAGGGGCGCAGGTACTGGGTGATGGTGACCAGCTCGCAGCCCGCGTCGTGCAGCTGCCGCAGCGCCTCGCTGACCTCGTCGCGGGTCTCGCCCATGCCGAGGATCAGGTTGGACTTGGTGACCAGGCCGAAGTCGCGGGCCTCCGTGATGACCTTCAGGGAGCGCTCGTAGCGGAAGCCGGGGCGGATCCGCTTGAAGATCCGCGGGACCGTCTCGACGTTGTGCGCGAAGACCTCGGGGCGGGCGGAGAAGACCTCGGCGAGCTGCTCGGGGACCGCGTTGAAGTCGGGTGCCAGCAGCTCCACCTTGGTCCGGCCGCCCTCGCGCCCGGCCGTCTGCGCGTGGATCTGGCGCACGGTCTCGGCGTACAGCCAGGCGCCGCCGTCCTCCAGGTCGTCGCGGGCGACGCCGGTGATGGTGGCGTAGTTCAGGTCCATCGTGACCACGGACTCGCCCACGCGGCGCGGCTCGTCGCGGTCGAGCGCCTCCGGCTTGCCGGTGTCGATCTGGCAGAAGTCGCAGCGCCGGGTGCACTGGTCGCCGCCGATGAGGAAGGTCGCCTCGCGGTCCTCCCAGCACTCGTAGATGTTCGGGCAGCCGGCTTCCTGGCAGACCGTGTGCAGGCCCTCGCTCTTCACGAGGTTCTGCATCTTCGTGTACTCGGGGCCCATTTTCGCCCGGGTCTTGATCCACTCGGGCTTGCGCTCGATGGGGGTCTGGCTGTTGCGGACCTCCAGGCGCAGCATCTTGCGTCCGTCGGGTGCGACTGCGGACACGACCGGCTCCCTGTGACTTCGATTCTTCGGCGTACACCAGGGTACGCCCGTGCTCATTGCGCCCTGCCGGTCAGGCCAACCGCAGGGATGCAGGGCGCATTCCCGGCGGCGGCGGGATCAGGCGGTGGCCTTCTCGACCACGCGGGGCCTGAGGTCCGCGTTCCCGAGGACGTCCGCCAGGTGCCTCTCGACCACCGGCAGCACCTCGTCGATCGTGACGTCCCGGCCCAGCTCGCCCGCCAGGGAGGCGACCCCCGCGTCCCGGATCCCGCACGGGATGATCCGGTCGAACCACTTGTTGTCCGGGTTCACGTTCAGCGCGAAGCCGTGCATCGTGACGCCCTTGGCGACCCGGATGCCGATCGCCGCGATCTTGCGGTCCTCGCGCCGCTGGCCGGCGTTGGAGGGGGCGTACTCCGGGCCGTTGAGCCGGGGGTCGAACTCCTCGTCGGTCAGCCGGGGGTCGAAGTCGAGCGAGAGTCCCCCGAGCGCGGGCCGCCGCTCGACCGGGTCGCCGAGCACCCACACCCCGCTGCGGCCCTCGACGCGGGTGGTCTCCAGGCCGAACTCGGCGCAGGTGCGGATGATCGCCTCCTCCAGGCGCCGTACGTGCGCGACCACGTCCACCGGGCGCGGCAGCTTCTGGATCGGGTAGCCCACCAGCTGGCCGGGGCCGTGCCAGGTGATCTTGCCGCCGCGGTCCACGTCGACGACGGGGGTGCCGTCGAGCGGGCGCTCGCTGTCCGCGGTGCGCCGGCCGGCCGTGTACACCGGGGGGTGCTCCAGGAGGATGACGGTGTCCGGGACCTCGTCGGCGAACCGGGCCGCGTGCACCCGGCGCTGCTCGTCCCAGGCCTCCTGGTAGTCGACGGCATCCGCGCCGAACCCCATACGGACGAACCGCAACTCACTCACGGCAAGCGCCTCCCTCAGCGAACCGGTGTGTCAGGCGCGTAACGCGCCCACGTCACTGTACGTCCGTCCGGGCTACGTCAGCCGTGCGGGCGTTCCTCACACGATCGGATGAATACCCGCAGAAGTGTGTGATGACCTGCTCACTCTCCGCTACATTCGCGCCGTTCGTGAGGCCATAAGGGCTGCTCAAAGGCAATCCGGGCACTTCAGAGGCCCGGAAGGCAGGAGACCGCACCGCAGATGACGGACCGACCCGCGCAGCGCACCCCCAACCGCCAGCTCGCCGCGCTCATCGCAGAAGCAGGGTTCTCCAACGCGGGTCTGGCCCGACGCGTCGACCAGCTCGGCCTGGAACACGGGCTGGACCTCAGATACGACAAGACCTCGGTCACCCGCTGGCTGCGCGGACAGCAGCCGCGCGGGACGACCCCGGCCCTGATCGCCGAGGTGTTCACCCGCCGCCTCGGGCGCCGGCTCACCGCCCAGGACCTCGGTCTGGACGCCTGTGCGCCGGTGTACGCCGGCCTGGAGTTCGCCGGCACCCCGGAGGAGGCCGTCGACATCGTCAGCGGGCTGTGGCGCAAGGACTCCGGCAGCCACGCCGAGCTGCGCAAGATCGCGTTCACCCCGGCAGGGCTGGTCGTGCCCAGCCGGGACTGGCTGATCGGCAAGGCGGACGACAAGGTGGCCCGGGAACCGGCCCCCCGGGTGCCCGCGCAGGCCCGGCCGGGTCCGGCCCGGGCCCAGCCGGCCGGACCGCCGCGGATCCGCGGGCACGCCGAGCGCGCCCCCGGGCACAAGGTCACCGGCGGCGACATCGCGGCGCTGCGCTCGGTCGGCGAGCTGTTCCGCACGCTCGACGACCGGTTCGGCGGCGGTCACGCCCGCCAGGCGCTGGTGCGTTATCTGGAGCACGAGTGCGAGCCGATGCTGCGCGGCAGCTACGACGAGCAGACCGGCCGCCGGCTGTTCGGCGCCGCCGCCGACCTGACCCGCCTCGCGGGCTGGACGTCGTACGACATCGCCGCGCACGGACTCGCCCAGCGCTACTTCGTCCAGGCCCTGCGGCTGGCCCAGGCGGCCGGTGACCGCGCCTACGGCTCCTACGTCCTGGTCACCATGAGCCGCCAGGCCGTCTACCTGGGCCACGGCCGGGAGGCCGTGCAGCTGGCCCGGGTCGCCCAGCAGGGGGTCGGCACCGGTGCGCCGCCGGTCGTCCAGGCGCTGCTGCACGCGTCCGAGGCGAGGGCGCACGGCGTCCTCGGCGAAGTGCGGGCGTGCACCGCGGCGCTGGTCCGGGCCGAGCGCGGCCTGGAGGCGGCCCGGCCCGGGGACGAGGTGCCGTACTGGGCCAGGTTCTTCGACGAGGCCCAGCTCGCCGACGAGCTGGGCCACTGCCACCGGGACCTGCAGCAGTTCCGGGCCGCCGCGCAGCACGCCGAGCGCTCGCTGCAGCTGCGCGCCGCCTCCTACGCCCGCAGCCGGCTGTTCTGCCGCGTCGTCCTCGCCACCGCCCGCCTCGGCCTCGGCGAACTCGACCAGGCCTGCGCACTCGCCGCGGAGGCCGCAGGCCAGGCGGCGGAGATGCGCAGCGCACGCGCGATCGAGTACGTGAAGGACTTCGAACGCCGCCTGGAGCCCTACCGCGACGCGGCACCGGCCCGGGGCTACCGCGAAAGGGTCGCGTCCCTGATCTGACCACCCCGAGCGCCGTCGCGGCGGAGGTCGCCGGCGATCTCCGCCCACCGCGCCGGAGGCCGACGCCGGGAACCTCGTCTCCGCCATCACGGCGAGTGTGCCCCGACGGCGGTGACCGGCGGCCGAGCACGGCCCGGCACCGCCGGCCGCGTCCGCCGTGGCTGAGCTCCGGCGCGCCGGAGGCCGGTCGCCGAGGGGCTCGTCTCCGCCGTGACGGCGAGTGGCCGGGACGGTGGTGACCGGCGGTGCCGGACGTGTCGTGGGCGACGGCGGCTAGGCCGCTCGCGGGAGGGTCGGTGCCGGGTCGGCGGTGTGGATCGAGCCGCTCACGCCCAGGTCGGCCAGGACCGCCGCCGCCGCCCGGTGCGCCGAGTGCAGGGCGCCCTGGACCGTGCTGGTGTCCCGGTGGTCGCCGCAGACGTACAGGCCCGCCAGCAGCCGTACCGGCCGGCGCAGATCGTGCGGCGGCCGCATCGCCGGCACCGCCTCCGGCGTATGGTGCACGGCCAGCGTCTCCCACCGGCGCGTCGAGGTGCCGTAGAGCCGGGAGAGATGGATGCGGACGGCGGTGTCGACGCCCTCGGGCGGAGTGCCCAGCACCGTCGAGGAGATCAGCACCCGGCCGCCCGGCGCCCGGCTCGGATCCACGTTGCTGAGCACCGCGGTGTGCGCCACCGGTCCGCCGCGGTCCGCGTCCAGCAGCAGCGACGTGCCGGTCGAGAACGCCGCCGCGGGGTCGTCGGTGGTGTGGTGCACCACGGTCACCGGATGGAAGGCGGGCACCCTCAGCCCCGGCAGCAGCGCCGCCGCGGCCCGCGCGTCGGTCGCCAGCAGCACGGCCCGGCAGCGGACCTCCCCGTGCTCGGCAGTCGTCACCGACGTCGTGGAGACGGAGGTGACCCGCACCCCGGTGTGCACGGTGCCCGCCGGCAGCGTCCCCGCGAGCAGTTCCGGCAGCATCTCCGCGCCCCCCTCCGGCACGCCCAGCCGCCCGCTCGCGTAGGCGCGCAGCGCCAGGTCGGCACACCGGCTGGACGTGGTCAGGTCCGGGTCGCACAGCAGCGCGGCGAGCAGCGGGCGCAGGAAGCCGTCGATGGTGCGGGCCGGCACCCCGCGCCGGGCCAGAGCCTGGGCGGCGGGCAGTTCGGGGCGGCCCAGCAGACGTTCGACCGGAACCGTGGCGATCCGGGCCAGCGCGGCGCCCAGCCGGGCCTGGTCGACCGCACCGCCGACCGGGGCGCCCGCCCGGCCCGGCGCGGCGGCCGGACCCCTGGGAGCGCTCGCCAGGGCGCGCACAGCATGGAGTGCGCCCCTTGTGCTCCCTCCGACCGCCGGTACGCCCGCGCGCTGGGTGCGTCCGTCGCGGTGCAGCAGGACGCCCGGCGCGAACCGGCGCAGGACGAGGGAGTCCAGCCCCGGCGTCAGCCGGAGTTCGGGGTAGGACGTGGACAGCAGTTGGCCGATGCGGTCGAGCCGGAAGCCGTCGACCTTCTCGGTCGACATGCGGCCGCCGACGTAAGGGGCGGCCTCCAGGACCGCGGTGGTGACTCCTGCGCTGGTCAGCCGATGAGCCGCCGAGAGTCCGGCGATTCCGGCTCCCACGATGACGACGTCCACCTGGTACGCGGGCTCAAGCACGAGGCCCCTCCTGTGGTTGCGCTGCCGGTGGAGACGTCATGCCCCCAACTGGCTTGAGCAATACCCGAGTTCGCGTCGAGGATAGGGCGCCGATCGGTCAACAGCAGTCGCGCATCGACAGAGCACGGTCGCATGGAGGTCGCATTCGGTCACAACGGGTCGCAGGACATCCCTGCCGTAGGTCAGGCCGCGCGGATCGCCTCGTCGATCCCGGGGAAGGCGAACCGGAACCCGGACTCCGTCAGCCGCTTCGGCACCACCCGCTGGCTGCCCAGCACATCCCCGGCCATCTCGCCGAGCGCCGTCCGCAGCACCGGCGCGGGCACCGGGAACAGCGCAGGCCGGTGCAGCACCCGCGCCATCGCCTCGGTGATCTCACGGTTGGTCAGCGGCTGGGGCGCCGTCAGATTGAACGGACCCGACAGCCCCTCGCCGTCGATGAGGTGCCGGATCGCGGCCACCTCGTCGTGCAGCGCGATGTACGACCAGTACTGCCGCCCGTCGCCCAGGCGGCCGCCGAGACCCGCCCGGAACAGCGGGAACAGCCGCCCCCAGGCCCCGCCGCCGCGCGCCACGACCAGCCCCGTGCGCAGGAACACCGTCCGTACGCCCGCCTCCTCGGCGGGCGCCGCCGCCTCCTCCCACTCCACGCACAGCCCGGGCAGGAAGCCGTCGCCGGGCGGGGCGCTCTCGTCCACCACCCGGTCGCCGGTCTCGCCGTAGAAGCCGATCGCGCTGCCGTTCAGGAACACCCGCGGCGGCCGGGGCAGTGCGGCCGCGGCCTCCGCCAGCGTGGCGGTGCCCAGCACCCTGCTGTCCCGGATCAGCCGCTTGTACTCCTCGGTCCAGCGCCGGTCGCCCACCCCCGCCCCGGCCAGGTTGACCACCACGTCGCAGCCGATGAGCCCGGCCGCGTCCACGTACTGCCGGGCCGGGTCCCAGCGGACCTCGTCAGGCCCACGGGGCGTCCCGCGCACCAGGCGCACCACCTCGTGCCCGTCCGCGGTCAGGGACCGCACCAGAGCGCTGCCGATCAGACCGGACGCGCCGGTCACCGCGATTCGCGAACGTTCCATGGCCCCCAGCATGAAGGGTGCCGGGCCTCGGGACGACCGGCACGACCGGGCCGGCCGGCATGTGCCCGACGCGTCGGGCACGTCCGGCGTGCCCCGCCCGGCGTGCCCCGCCCGGCGTGCCCCGCCCGGCGTGCCTCGTCCGCCTGGCCCGTCCGGCACCCCGGTCCGTCCGGCACCCCGGTCCGTCCGGCACCCCGGTCCGTCCGGCACCCCGGTCCGTTCGGCATCCCTGGTCCGTCCGGCACTCCCGGCCCGTCCGGCACTCCCGGCCCGTCCGGCATGACCGCCCAGGCCTGTCCGGCCCCGGTGGGACGTCCGGGACGTCCCGGACGTCCGCCGTAGGGTGATCGCCATGCCGGATCCGAACATACGCCTCGCCCGCCCCGGCGACGACGGGGAACTGTCCGCCCTCGCCCGGGCCGCCTGGTCCACCCTGCACGAGGTCACGCCCGCCCCCGAGCCGCCGTACGCCCCCTTCTTCGACGAGCGCCACAGGCCGGACGACCACCTCGTCGCGGAACTCGACGGGCGCGTCGTCGGCTACATCCGGCTCGCCCGCCCGACGCCGCTCGCCGCGAACGCGCACGTCCTCGCGGTCCAGGGCTTCGCCGTCGCCGAGAAGGCACGCGGGCGGGGGGTGGGGCGGGCCCTGGTCCGGGCCGCCGTCGAGGAGGCCCGTGGGCGCGGTGCGCGGCGCCTCACCCTGCGCGTACTCGGGCACAACACCCCGGCCCGCACCCTCTACGAGTCCGAGGGCTTCGCCGTCGAGGGAGTGCTGCCCGGGGAGTTCCGGCTGGACGGCGAGTACGTCGACGACGTCCTCATGGGCCGCCGGCTGTGACACCCGGCGGAGACGGCCACTCCCCGCCGCGGGCCGGCCGTCTCCGGCCCTAGGAGTCGATCAGCCGGCCCGTGTCCACGGGTGCCGTCGCCGTGGCCGCCAGCCGGGCGTCGGCCGCCACCTCGGACGCCGTCAGCACGTACCCCGTCTCGGCGTCCGCGGTGGAACGGGCGAAGACCACCCCGAACACCTTGCCGTCCGTGGTCAGCAGCGGACCGCCGGAGTTGCCCGGCCGGACCGTGGACCGGATCGAGTAGATCTCCCGGGTGACCACGCGGTCGTTGTAGATGTCCCGGCCGGTCGCCTCCACCCGGTTCGCCACCGTGGCCGCCTGCAGGTTCAGGCCGCCGTCCTGCGGATAGCCGGCCACCACCGCCGAGTCCCCGCGCACGGCGGCGGTGTCGAAGCGCAGGCGCGGGGCGGCCAGGCCCGGCACATACAGCACGGCCACGTCCCGGGCGGGGTCGAAGAGCACCACCCGTGCCTCGTACGCCGGACCGACCCCGCCCACCCGCACGCTCGGCCGGTCGATGCCCGCCACCACGTGCGCGTTGGTCATCACGTGCCGCGCGGAGAAGACGAAGCCGCTGCCCTCCCGGCCCTCGGCCCCCGCGGCGCCCTCGATCTTCACCGTGCTCAGCTTGGCCGCGCTCGCGGCGGCCGGGGTGACGCTGTCGCCGGTGGGCCGGGGCACCCGGGCCGTCGACTCGTTCTCGAAGGGGTTGAAGACCTGCGGGAACCCCGCCTCCGTCAGCGCCGACGTGGCCCGCGAGAACCATGCCGGCGTGGTCTGCGGCATCGCCTCCTGCACCGCGCCCAGCAGCGTCGAGTTCCGTATCGCCGTCGTCAGGGCCTGGGACGGGGCCGCGCCCAGCACGCTCGCCGCGACCCAGGCCACGATCAGCACCGCGGCCGCGTTCGCCGCCGCGCCCCCCACCCCGTCCGCCACCCGCAGCGGGCCCCGGTCCAGCTCGCCGCGCAGCCGCAGCGCCAGCCGGCCCGCCAGCTCGTGCCCCGCCACCGCCGGTGCCAGCACCGTCAGCACGGCCAGCACCGTCGCCTGCGCCGTGGCGCGCTCCACCAGACCCGTCACCCACGGCAGCAGCCACACGCCGACGACGGCCCCGCCGACGAACCCGGCCAGGGAGACGCAACCGGCGACCAGCCCGCGCCGGTAACCCGAGACCGCGTAGAGGAGGATCACCAGCACAAGCACCAGGTCGAGCAGGTCCACGGAGCCGCCTTTCTCTCGGACCCCTCAGTACGGACGGGGCGCGTCCGCTGATCAGTCACCCGCACACGCGCGGCCACCGGGCGGCGGACCGGCCGCGTACGCGTGTACACCCGGAAACGTCCCGGACCAGGACGATGGTTCCACCAGGTGGCACAGCGCACATCGCGGGCACGGCCGAACGCACCGAGAGTGGCACCATGCGTGTCGTCCCAAGACTGCGGGAGGCCCGGCGACGTGGCCCCCGGACATCCGGCCCCCTGCGCCGGGTGCCGCTCGGCTGGCTGCCGGGCATGCTGGCCGTCCTCGCGCTGGCCCTGTGCGCCCACGGCATCGAGCGCTTCTCCGCCGAACACCGCGAGCGCCCCGCCCCGGTCCCGCCGCCGGCCGCCCACCGGGCCGCCCGGCCGCCCATCGTGCCGCGCACGGTCTGGCTGGACCGCGCCACCGCGCGTTCCCAGCCGCCCCCGCGCTACGACGACCGGGTGGTAGCGGTCTTCCTCCACCACACCGACTCGCCCAACGACTACGACTGCGCCGACGCGCCCGAGGTCATCCGGCACCTGTACGCGGGCCAGACGGGGGACCGCAGCTGGGACGACATCGGCTACAACTTCGTCGTCGACCGCTGCGGCACCATCTACGAGGGCCGCGCCGGAGGCGTCGACCGGCCGGTCACCGGCGCCCACAGCCAGGGCTTCAACCACCGCACCGCCGGCATCGCCGCCCTCGGCACCTTCACCGCCGGCGTACCCGTGCCGCGGGTCATGACCGACGCCATCGCCGCCGTGGCCGCCTGGAAACTCGGGCTCGCCGGCGTCGACCCGCAGAGCCGTGTCCTCCTCACCTCCAGCAACGGCCGCAGCCGCTACAAGACGGGCACCCCCACCACCATGCCCGCCGTGGCCGGCCACAACGACGGCTTCAGGACCAGCTGCCCCGGCGCCGCCCTCACCGCCCGCCTCCCGGAGATCAGGGCGACGGCGGCCCGGCTGCAGGGCCGGACACCCACAGCCACCCCGTGAGCCGGCACCCGGCCCACCGCGCGCCGCGCCCTGCCGGCCACCCCGCACGGGGCACGTGCCGCGCCCTGCCGGCCACCCCGCACCGGGGCACGTGCCGGCGGGGCGTACGGAGCCGGGTGTCACTCCTTGAAGCGCTCCCAGAGCCGGGGATACAGCTGCACGAGCGCCTGCTCGTTCTCGAAGTCCACCGGCCGGCCCACCGGTTCCGCGGGGGCCGGAGGGATGCCGAGATCGGGCGCGACGGAGCCGGTCAGCTGCTCGTACGCCTCGTCGGCCGCGTAGCCCAGCTCCTCGCCGTCGCCGTCGATCTCCTCGTCGAAGTCCTCCAGCAGCACGGCCAGCGCGTCCGGATCGTGCAGGGCGCCCTCGAAGACCTCCCGGCCCTGGCCGATCAGCCAGCACCGGAAGAAGTCGAACGCGTCGTCGCTGCACCCGTCCAGCAGCACCCAGGCGGCACCCCACAGATCCCAGCGGTAGGCGCGGTTGTAGCGGGCCTCGAAGTGACGGGCGAAGTCCAGGACCAGCTCCGGGTCCAGCCGCAGCAGCCGTTCCACCAGCGCGTCCGCCTGGTCTTCGGGGTCGCCCTCGGCCACCTCGCGGGTGGCGTCGATCAGCTCCCAGAACTCCGTCTCGTCCATCACGCCACCAGCATCGGGCCTCGGCCGGTGGGCCGCACGCGGAGTACCACGGATCGTTACCCGGTGGGCCGCGCGCCGAGTACCACGGATCGTTGCCCGGTGGGCCGCGCGCCGAGCGGTACGGACCGTCACCCGCCGGGCGGCTGCCCGTACAGGGCGGCGGCGCGGGCGGCGTCCGCGGCGAACCGCTCCCGCAGGGCCGCCGGCGCGAGCACCTCGGCCTCCGGGCCGAGCCCGGTCAGCTGGCCGTGCGCGACCTCCTCCGACTCCACCGGCAGGGTCACCGTCACCCAGCCCTCGGCGTCCGGCTCGCCCACGGCACCGAGCGCCTCGCGCGCGGACAGCGGATCGACGGCGTACGGCAGCCTGCGCACGCCCTGCGGAGAGAGCCGTACGACGACCTGGGCACGCAGGATCGACCGCGCGAACCGCTCGGCCTGGGCCGCCCAGAAGCCGGGCAGGTCGAAGGCCGGATCGCGGTCGAACCGCTCGTCCAGCGGGTCCGCGGTGGTGAACCGGTCGATCCGGTACGTCCGGAAGGAGCCGCCCGCGGGCACCCGGGCGCACAGGTACCAGACCCCCGCCTTCAGCACCAGCCCGTACGGCTCCAGCCGCCGCTCCACCTCGCCGTCCCCGCGCCGGTAACGGGCGAGGACCGGGCTGTCCGCCCACACCGCCCCGGCCAGCACCGGCAGCAGCGCGGGCGTCTCCGGCTCCCGGAACCAGGCGGGCGCGTCCAGGTGGAACCGCCGGGCGGCGCTGTCCGGGGCGTCCCGCAGCGAGGGCAGCAGCGCCGCGGACACCTTCAGCCGGGCCGCCGAGGCGGCGTCCTCGAGACCCATCTGCCGCAGCGCCGCGGGCACCCCGCTCAGGAACAGCGCCTCGGCCTCGCCGCGGGCCAGCCCGGTCAGCCGCGTGCGGTAGCCGCCGATCAGCCGGTATCCCCCGGCCCGGCCGCGATCGGCGTACACCGGCACCCCCGCCTCCGACAGCGCCTGCGCGTCGCGGGTGACGGTCCGCTCGGACACCTCCAGCTCCCGCGCCAGCTCGGCGGCGGTCATGGCGGCCCTGGACTGCAGGAGCAGGACCATCTTGATGAGACGAGCGGCGCGCATGCCCCTCATGATGCCGGGGGCCACCGACAACCCACCGGGGACGCCGGGGGCACTGACGAGGAAGGGGTACGGCGGCCGCCGTACCCCTTCCTCACACCTCGTTCTCAGTGCCTCGTCACCGGCACCCCGGTGCCTACAGCCCGTACTTCTCCCGGGCCTCCTTCACCGCCGTCGCCTGGACCTCGCCGCGCCTGGCCAGCTGGGCCAGGGCCGCGACGACGATCGACGGGGCGTCGACGCCGAAGTGGCGGCGGGCGGCCGCCCGGGTGTCCGACAGGCCGAAGCCGTCGGCGCCCAGCGAGGACCAGTCCTGCTCGACCCACTGCGCGATCTGGTCCGGGACCTGGCGCATGTAGTCGGAGACGGCCAGCACCGGGCCCTCGGCGCCCTGCAGCGCCTGGCGGACGTACGGCCCCCGCTCCTCGCCGCGCAGCAGCGCCGCGTCGGCCTCCAGCGCGTCCCGGCGCAGCTCGGACCAGGAGGTAGCCGACCACACGTCGGCGGCCACGCCCCACTCCTCGGCGAGCAGCCGCTGCGCCTCGAGGGCCCAGTGGATCGCCGTACCGGAGCCCAGCAGCTGGATGCGCGGGGCGTTGGCCGGTGCGGTCAGGCCCGCGGACTCCGCCGTGTTGAAGCGGTACAGGCCCTTGACGATGCCCTCGTCGATGCCGAGGCCCTGCGGCTTGGCCGGCTGCGGCAGCGGCTCGTTGTAGACCGTCAGGTAGTAGAAGACGTTCTGGTCCTCGCCCGGCCTGGCCTCGCCGTACATCCGGCGCAGACCCTCCCGGACGACGACGGCGACCTCGTAGGCGAAGGCCGGGTCGTAGGTGAGCGCGGCCGGGTTGGTCGCGGCGATCACCGGCGAGTGGCCGTCGGCGTGCTGCAGGCCCTCGCCGGTCAGCGTCGTACGGCCCGCCGTCGCGCCGACGAGGAAGCCGCGGCCGAGCTGGTCGCCGAGCTGCCACATCTGGTCGGCCGTGCGCTGCCAGCCGAACATCGAGTAGAAGATGTAGAACGGGATCATCGCCTCGCCGTGCGTCGCGTACGCGGTCGATGCGGCGATGAAGTCGGCCATCGAACCGGCCTCGGTGATCCCCTCGTTGAGGATCTGGCCGTTTCGGGCCTCCTTGTAGTACATCAGCTGGTCGCGGTCGACCGGCTCGTACGTCTGGCCCTTGGGGGAGTAGATCCCGAGGGACGGGAACAGGCTCTCCATGCCGAAGGTGCGCGCCTCGTCGGGGACGATCGGCACCCAGCGCTTGCCCGTCTCCTTGTCGCGGACCAGGTCCTTGACGAGACGGACGAACGCCATGGTGGTGGCCACGTTCTGCGAGCCGGAGCCCTTGTCGAAGGAGGTGAAGGCCTTCTCGGCGGGGGCCGGCAGCGGGGCCAGCGCGTGCGTGCGGCGGGCCGGGGCCGGTCCGCCGAGGGCCGCGCGGCGCTCCTGGAGGTAGCGCACCTCGGGGGAGTCGGCGCCGGGGTGGCCGTAGGGGACCACACCGTCGGTGAAGTCGCTGTCCTTGATCGGCAGTTCCAGCAGGTCGCGCATCGCCTTGAACTCGTCCACCGAGAGCTTCTTCATCTGGTGGTTGGCGTTCTTCGACGCGAAGCCCTCGCCGAGGGTGTGGCCCTTGACCGTCTGGGCCAGGATCACGGTCGGCGCGCCCTTGTGCTCGACGGCGGCCTTGTACGCGGCGTAGACCTTGCGGGCCTCGTGACCACCGCGCGAGAGGTGGAAGCACTCGAAGATCTTGTCGTCGCTCAGCAGCTTCGCCATCTCCGCCAGTGCCGGGTCGGCACCGAAGAAGTCCTGGCGGATGTAGGCGGCGTCACGGGTCTGGTACGTCTGGATCTGCGCGTCCGGTACCTGGCGCAGGCGGCGTACCAGCGCGCCGGTGGTGTCGAGGGCGAAGAGCTCGTCCCAGGCGGTGCCCCACAGCGTCTTGACGACGTTCCAGCCGGCGCCGCGGAACTGGGCCTCCAGCTCCTGCACGATCTTGAAGTTGGCGCGGACCGGGCCGTCCAGGCGCTGCAGGTTGCAGTTGATGACGAAGGTGAGGTTGTCCAGCTCCTCACGGGCGGCGAGCGCGAGGGCCGCCGTCGACTCCGGCTCGTCCATCTCGCCGTCGCCCAGGAAGGCCCAGACGTGGGAGGCGGAGACGTCCTTGATGTCGCGGTTGGTCAGGTAGCGGTTGAACCGCGCCTGGTAGATCGCCGACAGCGGGCCGAGGCCCATGGACACCGTCGGGAACTCCCACAGCCAGGGCAGCCGCCGCGGGTGCGGGTACGACGGCAGGCCGTTGCCGCCCGCCTCCTGGCGGAAGTTGTCCAGGTGCGCCTCGGTCAGCCGGCCGTCGAGGAAGGCGCGGGCGTAGATACCGGGGGAGGCGTGGCCCTGGATGTACAGCTGGTCGCCGGAACCGGCGGCGTCCTGGGATTCCTTGCCCTTGAAGAAGTGGTTGAAGCCGGTCTCGTACAGCCAGGCCGCCGAGGCGAAGGTGGCGATGTGGCCGCCGACGCCGTGCTTCGCGCCGCGGGTCACCATGGCGGCCGCGTTCCAGCGGTTCCAGGCGGTGATCCGGGCCTCCATCTCCGGGTCACCGGGCAGGTCCGGCTCGGCGGAGGTGGGGATGGTGTTGACGTAGTCCGTCTCGAGGAGCTTCGGCAGCGCGACGCCGCCCCGCTCGGCGCGCTCCAGCGTGCGCCGCATCAGGTACGCGGCGCGGTGCGGCCCGGCCTCCCGTGCGACGGCGTCGAGGGAGGCCTGCCATTCGGCGGTCTCCTCCGGGTCGCGGTCCGGGAGCTGGTCGAGCGCGCTCGGCTGGATGGCGTTGGGGTCGGTCATGTCGCCGCCTTCCTCAGTCGAAGGGGGTTCCCTCATCGGTAAGGGTTCGGGGGTGCCCTAGGTCTTTGGCAGGACAGGGCAGAGGACTTCGGTGGAAGTCCGTCGGTGACTTTAACTCCCTGATCGATGATCGATCAAAGGTTTGAGGGCCAAAACCTCTCGATTCCGAAAAAGTAGGCACCGGGTGCCTTTGAAATGGGCACGCGGTGCCGTGATCGACCCGGGTTTTCGCAGGTGAGCGGGGGTGGGCTCGCGTGCGGCCGAGGAGCGGATCGCAGCCGAACCGCGTGCATCCGGAGTGGCGTGCACCCGGAGCGGCGTGCAGCCCCCGGGGACATGGGCTTCGTGCGCCGGGCGCGTGGTGGACGGTCCGGGACGTGTGCCTCGTCCGTCAGGCGCGTGGTGGACGGTCCGGCCACGCGTGCCTCGTCCGTCAGGGGCGTGGTGGACGGTCCGGGACGTGTGCCTCGTCCGTCAGGCGCGTGGTGGACGGTCCGGCCACGTGTGCCTCGTGTGTCAGGGGCGCGGCGCGCAGCCGAGGACGTGTGCCTTCACCAGCTCCGCGATCCGCGGGTCCCGCCGCTTGAACGCCTGCACCAGCTCCTCGTGCTCCTCGGCGTACGACTGCTGGACCGTCCCGAGCCACCGGATGGACAGGGCCGTGAAGACCTCGATGCCCAGGCCCTCCCAGGTGTGCAGCAGCACCGAGTTGTCCGCCGCGCGGACCAGCTCGCGGTGGAAGCCGACCGTGTGGCGGACCTGCCCCGTGCCGTCGGCGTCGCGGTCGGCCTCGTACAGGGCCAGCACATGCGGTTCCAGCGCCGAGCAGTCCGCCGCGAGGCGCTCCGCCGCCAGCTCCGCCGCGATGGCCTCCAGGCCGGCCCGGACGGGGTAGCTCTCCTCGAGGTCGGCCGCGGTGAGGTTCCGCACGCGCACGCCCTTGTTCGGCGCGGACTCGATCAGCCGCAGTGACTCCAGCTCGCGCAGCGCCTCGCGGACCGGCGTCTGACTGACCTCCAGCTCGGTGGCGATCCGGCGCTCCACGATCCGCTCACCCGGCTGCCAGCGCCCGCTGACGATCCCCTCCACGATGTGCTCGCGGATCTGTTCGCGCAGCGAGTGGACGACGGGCGCGGTCATGGGGGCTCCTTGGCAGTGCGGACCCGGCGGGTCGGCGGGACCCTTAGACAATACGGCCGCGGCCCCGGGCAGAAGGGGCACGGTTGCTCTCGCCACAGGTGACGCCGGTTACAGAGCACTGCCCGCCGGGCCGCGAAAGCATTCCGCCCCACCGGTGCGGCACTCCTGCCCGCAACCTCAACCTCCGTGACCGCCGGGGCCGTTGAACCGCATGTCCGCACGGTGGATCCCGGACCTCTCGAACGGGCCGCTCGACGGGCACACCCCGATGCGCTGCGGCGCTCGGCCGCACCGGACGACACCCCCGTCCCCAGGGGGAGGCCCGCGGCCGCACGACGGAGCCCCCGCCCGGAGATGGACTCCGGGCGGGGGCTCCGTCGTGCTGCCGTGGGGCGTGTTCCGGCCTTACAGGCCGAGCTCGACCTCGAACTCGCCGGCCTCCAGGATCGCCTTGACCGCCGTCAGGTAACGGGCCGCGTCGGCGCCGTCGACCAGGCGGTGGTCGTAGGAGAGGGTCAGGTAGGTCATGTCGCGGACGCCGATGACCGTACCCTCCTCGGTCTCGATGACGGCCGGACGCTTGACCGTGGCACCGATGCCGAGGATCGCGACCTGGCCCGGCGGCACGATGATCGTGTCGAACAGCGCGCCGCGCGAACCGGTGTTGGAGATGGTGAAGGTCGCGCCGGACAGCTCGTCCGGGGTGATCTTGTTGGCGCGTACCTTGCCGGCCAGCTCCGCCGTGGCCTTGGCGATGCCCGCGATGTTGAGGTCGCCGGCGCGCTTGATGACCGGGGTCATCAGGCCCTTCTCGGAGTCCACCGCGATACCGACGTTCTCGGTGTCGAAGTAGGTGATCGTGCCCTCGGCCTCGTTGATCTTGGCGTTGACGACCGGGTGGGCCTTCAGGGCCTGCGCGGCGGCCTTCACGAAGAACGGCATCGGGGAGAGCTTGACGCCCTCGCGGGCCGCGAAGGAGTCCTTCGCCTTGGCGCGCAGCCTCATCAGGCGGGTGACGTCGACCTCGACGACCGACGACAGCTGGGCCTGCTCGTGCAGCGCCTTGACCATGTTGTCGCCGATGACCTTGCGGATGCGGGGCATCTTGACGGTCTGGCCGCGCAGCGGGGAGGCCTCCAGGGTGGGGGCCTTCTTCGCGGCGGGCGCGGCAGCGGCCGGAGCCGGGGCGGCGGCCTTCGCGGCCTCGGCGGCGGCGATGACGTCCTGCTTGCGGATGCGGCCGCCGACGCCGGTGCCCTTGACGGTGGCCAGGTCGACGCCGTTCTCGGCGGCGAGCTTGCGCACCAGCGGGGTCACGTAGGCGCCCTCGTCGGTCGCCTGGGTGGCGGTCGGCGAGGTGGGAGCGGTGGCCGGGGTGACCGCGGCCGGGGCGGGCGCCGGGGCCGGGGCCGACGGGACCGGCTCGGGAGCCGGGGTCGTCTGCTGCTGCGGAGCCGGGGCCGTCGGCGCCTGCGGGGCCGCCGGAGCCGGAGCCGGAGCCGCCGGGGCGGCCGGAGCCGCGGCGGGGGCCGGGGCGGCGGCGGGCGCCGGAGCGGCCTGCGCGGGGGCGGCGGCGGGGGCGGCACCCGGGGCGCCGATGACGGCGAGCTTGGCGCCGACCTCGGCGGTCTCGTCCTCGTTCACCACGATCTCGAGCAGCACGCCGGAGGCGGGCGCCGGGATCTCGGTGTCGACCTTGTCCGTGGAGACCTCGAGCAGCGGCTCGTCGGCCTCGACGGCGTCGCCGACCGACTTCAGCCAGCGGGTGACGGTGCCCTCGGTGACGGACTCGCCGAGGGCGGGCAGGACCACGTCCGTGCCCTCGGCGGAGGAGCCGCCGGAAGCGGCCTCGGCGGTCGGGGCCGGGGCGGGGGCGGCCTGCTCGGTGGAGGGCGCGGCCGGGGCCTCGGCGGCCGGGACGGCCGTCTCGGCCGGGGCCGGAGCGGACTCGGCAGCGGGGGCCGGGGCGGCAGCGGGCGCACCCGTGCCGTCGTCGATCACGGCCAGCTCGGCGCCGACCTCGACGGTCTCGTCCTCGGCGACCTTGATGGAGGCCAGCACACCGGCGGCGGGCGAGGGGATCTCGGTGTCGACCTTGTCGGTCGACACCTCGAGCAGCGGCTCGTCGGCCTCGACGCGCTCGCCCTCGGCCTTCAGCCAGCGGGTGACAGTGCCCTCGGTGACGCTCTCACCGAGCGCCGGAAGGGTTACGGAAACCGCCATGGTTTCGGTTGCTCCTAACGAATTGCGGAAGTCTGTGTCGTCGCGCCCGTTGACCGAAGGCTCAGTCGTGGGAGTGCAGGGGCTTGCCGGCGAGCGCCAGGTGCGCCTCGCCCATCGCCTCGTTCTGCGTCGGGTGGGCGTGGATGAGCTGGGCGACCTCGGCCGGCAGCGCTTCCCAGTTGTAGATCAGCTGGGCTTCGCCGACCTGCTCGCCCATGCGGTCGCCGACCATGTGGACGCCGACGACGGCACCGTCCTTCACCTGGACGAGCTTGATCTCGCCCGCGGTGTTCAGGATCTTGCTCTTTCCGTTGCCCGCCAGGTTGTACTTCAGAGCGACGACCTTGTCCGCGCCGTAGATCTCCTTGGCCTTGGCCTCGGTGATACCGACGGAGGCGACCTCCGGGTGGCAGTACGTCACCCGCGGGACACCGTCGTAGTCGATCGGAACGGTCTTCAGACCGGCCAGGCGCTCCGCCACCAGGATGCCCTCGGCGAAGCCGACGTGCGCGAGCTGGAGCGTCGGGACGAGGTCACCGACGGCGGAGATGGTCGGGACGTTGGTCCGCATGTACTCGTCGACCAGGACGTAGCCACGGTCCATGGCGACACCCTGCTCCTCGTAGCCCAGGCCCTGCGAGACCGGGCCGCGGCCGACGGCGACGAGGAGGACCTCGGCCTCGAACTCCTTGCCGTCGGCGAGGGTGACCTTGACGCCGTCCTGGGTGTACTCGGCCTTCTGGAAGAAGGTGCCGAGGCTGAACTTGATGCCGCGCTTGCGGAACGCGCGCTCGAGAAGCTTCGAGCTGTTCTCGTCCTCGACCGGCACGAGGTGCTTCAGGCCCTCGACGACGGTCACGTCCGAGCCGAAGGACTTCCACGCCGAGGCGAACTCGACGCCGATGACACCGCCGCCCAGGATGATCGCGGACTTCGGCACGCGGTCCAGGACGAGGGCGTGGTCGGAGGAGATGATCCGGTTGCCGTCGATCTCCAGGCCCGGCAGCGACTTCGGCACGGAGCCGGTCGCCAGCAGGACGTGGCGGCCCTGGACGCGCTGGCCGTTCACGTCGACGGAGGTGGGGGAGGACAGTCGGCCCGTACCCTCGATGTAGGTCACCTTGCGGGAGGCGATCAGGCCCTGCAGGCCCTTGTACAGGCCGGCGATGACGCCGTCCTTGTACTTGTGGACGGCCGGGACGTCGATGCCCTCGAACGTGGCCTTCACACCGAACTGCTCGCTCTCGCGGGCCTGGTCGGCGATCTCGCCCGCGTGCAGCAGGGCCTTGGTGGGGATGCAGCCCCGGTGCAGGCAGGTGCCGCCGACCTTGTCCTTCTCGATCAGGGCGACGTCCAGGCCCAGCTGCGCCCCGCGCAGGGCCGCGGCGTAACCACCGCTACCACCGCCGAGGATCACTAGGTCGAAAACGGTGCTGGCGTCGTTCGCCACGTCACGTCCTCCATGCATGTGCGCCGTGCGCCGGGCACCCTTGCCCCTTCGGGAGGTGACCGGTCGGTCGGCTGGTGTCCGGCCGCTTGATGCTTCGGCCCTTCGGTGGGGGCCCTGTCCTGCCGGGCTCCATCTTTGCACTTGTTCGAGGCGTACGAGACGCGGGGCCTCGGTGTGAGACACCCCACGTACACCCGGAAACGACGGTGCGCACGGACCAGGGGCGCGGGGAACCGTGCGAACGGGTCCCCGTGCCCCCGCGGTCCGCGTACCGCCGCCGGCCCGCGAGGCGCCGGAGGCGAACGGGCCGCCGGCGGCTCAGCCCAGGTCGCCCGCGGCGGTCAGTTCGGCGAGGCGGACCAGCGTGCGCACCGCGGACCCGGTGCCGCCCTTCGGCGTGTACCCGAACGGGCCGCCCTCGTTGAACGCCGGTCCGGCGATGTCGAGGTGGGCCCAGGTGATCCCCTCGCCCACGAACTCGCGCAGGAACAGACCGGCGACCAGACCGCCGCCCATCCGCTCGCCCATGTTCGCGATGTCGGCGACGGAGGACTCCATGCCCTTGCGCAGGTGCTCGGGCAGCGGCATCGGCCACGCCGGCTCGCCGACCTCGTCCGCCGCCTCGTGCAGTGCGGTGCGGAACGCGTCGTCGTTGGCCATGACGCCGAACGTCCGGCTGCCCAGCGCCAGCATCATCGCGCCGGTCAGCGTGGCGACGTCCACGATCGCGTCCGGCTTCTCCTGCGACGCAGCCCACAGCGCGTCGGCGAGGACCAGCCGGCCCTCGGCGTCGGTGTTCAGCACCTCGACGGTCTTGCCGCTGTACATGCGCAGCACGTCACCCGGGCGCACGGCGGAACCGGAGGGCATGTTCTCGGCCAGCGCCAGCCAGCCGGTGACGTTGACCTGGAGGCCGAGGCGGGCGGCGGCCACGACGGCGGCGAACACGGCGGCGGCACCGCTCATGTCGCACTTCATCGTCTCGTTGTGCCCGGCCGGCTTCAGCGAGATGCCGCCCGAGTCGTAGGTGATGCCCTTGCCCACGTAGGCCAGGTGCTTGTCCGCCTTGGGATGCGTGTACGAGAGCTTCACCAGGCGCGGGGTCGCGGCCGAGCCGGAGCCGACGCCGAGGATGCCGCCGTAGCCGCCCTTGGTCAGGGCCTTCTCGTCGAGCACCTGCACCTTGAGGCCGTGCTCCTTGGCGGCCGCCTGCACGATGCCGGCGAAGATCGCGGGGGTGAGGTCGTTCGGCGGGGTGTTGACCAGGTCGCGGGAGCGGTTCAGCTCCTCGCAGACGGCGACGGCGCGCGCGACGGCACCCTTGTGCGCGGCGTCGCGCGGCTTGCCGCCGAGCAGCACGGCCTCGGCCAGCGGCGCCTTGCCGTTCTTGGCCTTGGCACCGTTCAGGGCCTGACGGCCGTTCTCCTTGTAGGAGTCGAAGGAGTAGGCGCCGAGCAGGGCGCCCTCGCCGATCGCCTCCAGGGCTCCGGGGCCGTCGACGGGCAGCGCGAACGCGGCCTTCGCGGTCCCGGCGAGCGCGCGGGCCGCCACGCCGGCGGCCCGGCGCAGCGCCTCGGCGTCGTAACCGGCGTCGGCGTCCGGGCCGTCAGAGGTGCCGGGCTCCGCGCCCAGCCCCACCGCCAGCACGAGCGGGGCCTTGAATCCGGCCGGGGCGGGCAGCTTCGTCAGCTCGCCCTCGGCGCCCGAGGCGCCCAGGGTCTCCAGGACGCCGGCCAGCTTGCCGTCGTACGCCTTGTCCACGGCTTCGGCACCCGGCGCGACGACGGGGCCCTTGGTGCCCTTGGCGACACCGATCACGATCGCGTCGGCCCGCAGGCCGGGCGCCGCGGCGGTGCTGAGAGTCAGAGCAGTCACGGTGGTGAGATCTCGCTTCCGATGTGAAGTTCCTGTGGCCGATGCGGGGTGGGGTCGACCGGGCCCGAGAGCCGACCCTAGGCCCAGTCCTGGGAGCAGGCGGCAACCGGGGCCTTCACCCTGTCGGCGAACACCCGGCACGAGACTACGCGCGTGCGGCCGTTCGCTCATTCCTGCGGGTGTTCACCCGTACGTGGCGTCATGGCCATTTCCGCCCCTCGGGCGCGGGTGACCTGAGCCACACTCGTCAAGTTCCGGTGGGCCGTGTGTCCACCGATTCGCATGATTGCCACTGATCCTCCACGGATCCGTCACGGATCCGGACATCGGGGGATCTCTTGGGGGGAGGGACCTGTCATGGCCCATCGGGCACACCGCTGGAGAGCGGCCGCGGTCACCGCGACGGCGGCGGGAACGATCACCTTGGGACTGGCCGCACCGGGCGCGTCGGCCGCCGCCGATCCGCGTATCGACCTGAGGGTCCTGGTCGTCGACGACGGTGCCGGACCGGTCGGTGCGATCACCGCCCAGCTCAGGAGCGAGGGCGTCCCGTACACCACCGTGCAGCTGGACGACCCCGGGCGTCCCGCGATCACCGCGGCCTTCCTGAGCGACACGGCCGGCGGCCGGCCGCGCGCGAAGTTCCAGGGCGTGGTCCTGCCGAACGAGGCCCCCTTCGGGGCGGAGTCGGCCGAGCAGACGGCGCTGGAGGCGTACGAGAAGACCTATGGCATCCCGCAGGTGGACGCCTACACCTGGGCCCACCCCGAGGTGGGCCTGGACTACACCGACAGCAACGGCTACGCCGGCACCCTCGACGGGCGCACGGCCACCGTCAGCGGGGCCGGGCGGGCGGGTGCGTTCGGATATCTGCGGGGTGCCTTCTCCTTTGAGGACAACTCGCCGTCCGTGGACGAGAGTTACGGCTTCGTCGCCCAGCCGCGCGCCGGCTTCACCAGCTTTGTCGACACCCCCGTGCCCGGCGGCACCGGCACCGGCAGCCTGCTCGGCGAGTACGCGCACGACGGCCGCCGCGAGCTGGTGGTGACCTTCGCCTACAACGAGCACCAGCAGCAGTTCCGGGTGCTGGCCCGCGGCATGGTCGAGTGGCTGACCCAGGGCGTGCACCTGGGACAGGCCCGCAACTACTTCGCCGTGCACGTCGACGACGTCTTCGCGGCGGACGCCCGCTGGGACGGCGAACGCAACTGCACCCCCGGCGACATCGACTGCGCGGGGGGCGGCGACGACACCGCGACGCCGATCCGCATGACGCCGGCCGACGCGCAGTACGCCGCCCAGTGGGAGCGGAGCCACGGCTTCACGCTGGACATGGTGTTCAACGCGGGCGCCGGGGAGGAGTGGAAGAGCGAGAACGGCGGCCAGGACCCGACGGCCGACCAGCTCCTGAAGGACAAGGCCGAGTACCGCTGGGTGAACCACACCTACACCCATCTCTTCCTCGGATGCGTCCAGGACACCACGACGGTGCCCTGGAGCTGCGCGAAGAACGCCGACGGCTCGACGAAGTGGGTGAGCCGCTCCGACATCTCCAGGGAGATCGCGGACAACTACGACTGGGCGCTGGCGCACGGCCTGCCGGTCGACCGCAGCGAACTGGTCACCGGTGAGCACTCCGGTCTGAAGACCCTGCCGCAGCAGCCGCAGGACAACCCCGGACTCGGACCCGCCCTGGCCGCGAACGGCGTGAAGTGGACGGCCTCGGACAACTCCCGCGAGTCCGCGCAGCGGACCGTGGGCAGCAGCACGCTCACCGTGCCGCGCTACCCGATGAACGTGTACTACAACACCGGCACCAGGGCCGAGATGGCCGACGAGTACAACTGGATCTACACGTCCAGGGCGGACGGCGGCAGCGGGATCTGCGAGGACAACCCGACCTCGACCTGTCTGCCGCAGCCGCTGGACACGGCCACCGGGTTCACCGACCACATCGTGCCCACCGAGGCGCACGCCGATCTCGGGCACGTGCTGAGCAACGACCCGCGTCCGCACTTCGCCCACCAGTCCAACCTGGCCGAGGACCGCAACCTCTACCCGGTCCTGGAGCGCGTACTCGCCGACTACCACGCCCTGTTCGCCGACAACACCCCGATCGTCAACCTGCGGCAGAGCGCCATCGGCGCCGAGCTGCAGAACCGGGCCAAGTGGCAGACCGCGCTCGACGCCGGCCGGGTCACCGCCTACCGGATCGGCAACACCGTGACCGTCACGGCCCCGTCCGGCACCCAGATCCCGGTGACGGCACCGGAGGGGACGCGGCAGCAGCAGCCGCTGGGCACGACCACGTTCGGCACGGCCTACGCCGGTGCGCGCGCGGCCTGGGGGACACCGGGCCTGCTCCAGTCCGCACTCACGCTGAAGCTGCCGTAGCGGAACGCACCTCGAACCCCAGGGGGGAACACCACCCCGCGAGCGGCCCCGGCGACCGGCCCGACCCCGGGCCTCGCCGGGCGGCCGCCCGGCGTGAGGGGGCTAGTGGCCCAGGGAGAGCACCACGAGTGCGGTCGTCGCCGCCGTCTCCGCCAGCGCGCCGAACACGTCACCGGTGACTCCGCCGAAGCGCCGGACGCAGCGGCGCAGGAGCAGTTCGGCGACGGCGACGGCGGCCACCACCGCGAGGGCGGTGCGCGCGCCGTCGTACGCGCCGAGGCCGGCGCCCGACGCCCCGGCCGCCGCCGGCACGACGACCGCCACGGCCGCCGCCGCGCCCGTCGGCACCACGCCGGCCACCGCCGCGCCCAGCCCCTCCGGACGGGCGGCCGGTATCCCGGCGCGCGCGGCGAGGGTCAGCACGAGACGGGCGGCGGCCGCGGAGACGACGGCGGCCAGCGCGCCCCGCGCCCACGAGGCGTCGTAGAGGTGGGCCAGCACGGCGGCCTGGGCCAGCAGCACCAGGACGAGGGTGAGCACCCCGAACGGGCCGATGTCCGACTGTTTCATGATCCTGAGCGCGTCCTCGGCCGGCTTGCCGCTGCCCAGCCCGTCGGCGGTGTCGGCGAGGCCGTCCAGGTGCAGTCCGCGGGTCAGCGCGGCGGGCACGGCCACGGAGGCGACGGCGGCGAGCGGCGCTCCGGCGCCCAGGAACAGCAGCAGCACACCCAGCCCGGCCGCGCAGCCGCCGACGGCGAGACCGGCCACCGGGGCGGTGAGCATGCCGCCGCGCGCCGCCTCCCGGTCCCACCGGCGCACCCGGACGGGCAGCACGGTGAGCGTGCCGAAGGCGAAGCGGAGGCCGTCGAGGGGGGAGGACTTGAGCACCGGCGCAGGTTACCCGGCGCTCGCGAGGCCGCCTCCCGCACCCGGGGTTAAGGTGCGCATATGGGGCACTGGTGGGTGCGGAACATCGTCGAGCCGGGCAAGCTCCCGCTGCTGGTCGCCCTCACCGCCTTCGTGCTGACCTTCGTCGTCACCCGGGTGGTCACCCGGCTGATCCGGGCCGGCAAGGGCCCCTTCGGCAACGTCAAGGCGGGCGGGCTGCACATCCACCACGTCGTCCCCGGCGTCATCCTCACCGTCATCGGCGGCTTCGGCGCGGTCGCCAGCGACCGGCACGGCGCCGGCGGGGTGATCGCCGCCGTCGTCTTCGGCATGGGCGCGGGTCTCGTCCTGGACGAGTTCGCCCTGATCCTGCACCTGGACGACGTCTACTGGAGCGAGGAGGGTCGCAAGAGCGTCGAGGTCGTCGTGCTCACCGCCGCCCTGGTCGGGCTGCTGCTGGCCGGCTTCTCCCCGTTCGGGGTCAACGACCTGACCCAGGACGAACTGGCGGACCGCGGCGGTGCCCTCGGCGCCATCGCGGCCAACTTCCTCTTCGCGCTCATCGCCCTGAGCAAGGGCAAGGCCCGGGTCGCGATCTTCGGGGCCGTCGTGCCGCTGGTGGCGCTCGTCGGCGCGCTCCGGCTGGCCCGCCCCGGCTCGCTGTGGGCCCGCCGCTTCTACGGCCGCCGCCCCCACGCCCGTGCCAAGGCCGCCCTGCGGGCCTACCGCCACGACCGCCGCTGGGTCCGGCCGCGGCGCGCCGTTCAGGACTGGATCGGCGGCAGGCCCGATCCGCGGCCGGTCCGGCTGCCCGGCCGCGACTGACAGTGCGGTACCCGCGGCGGCACGCGCAGTCGCCGCGGCAGTCGCGGCAGCCCCAGCAGTCGCAGTCGCCACGGGCGCCGCAGCCGCCACGACCGCCGCAGTCGGGACGGCGGCCGCAGGGACGCGCGCGGGCCGCGACCGTACCGGTCCCGCACCGCCACCACCAGGCACAGCGTCCCCACCGCCGACAGCGCGGCCAGATGCTCCTTGCCGGCCAGGTTCTCCTTGACCAGCACCTCCGCGACCATCGCCACGGTCACCGCACCCGTCGTGAGGTAGGCGCCGTACCACCAGCTCCCGAACACCGCGAGGCCGACGACCGCGGCCGACGGACCGGTGTCCACGACCTGCGCGTCGGTCCACGGCAGCCCGAAGGGGGTGTGCGGGCCGAGCCCGATGCCCACGCGCGCGTAGAGCGTGCCGGCGAGCGTGGCGACGTACGCGATGACGAGCGTGCGCCACCAGCCCAGAGACACCTCGGCGATCCCGAACACGAACAGGATCTGCGCGAGCGCACCCCACACCGGCAGGTCCAGCGCGGGCACGAACAGCGACAGCGGAGTGCGCAGCAGGGACGCCCACAGCGGGTCCTCGGCCCGTACGGCGCCCAGGTCCTGCACGGCCTGGAAGCCCCAGGACCGGTTCTGCACGTACTGCAGCAGCGCCGTCAGGCACACCGCCGCGAGCGTCATCGGGAGCGCCCTCAGGCGTCGTGTCAGCAGGGGCTCGCGTACGGAGACGTACAGCGGCCCCCACTCGGCGCGGGCCCAGCGGGCGAGCGTTCCCATCGGCGTTCCTCGTCCGTGTTCCTCGTCCGGGCGGCTCTATCGGTGTGTGTCCAGGTGCCTGCGGTGCAGCCACTTGGGCAGTCCCGGCGCCTCCAGGAACCCCTCCGCGCGGGCCGCGGCGAGGCCGATGCGCAGCAGGTCCGCGCTCTTCTCGAAGAGCAGGAACCGCGGCTCCCAGATGGGCCGGTACTTGGCGTTGGCGCGGTACAGCGACTCGATCTGCCACCAGCGGGAGAAGAAGCTCAGCAGCGACCGCCACAGCCTCAGCACCGGACCGGCACCGAGGCGCGCACCACGTTCGAAGACCGACCTGAAGACGGCGAAGTTGAGAGAGACCTGAGTGATCCCGATCTCGCCGGACCGCCGCAGCAGCTCGATGACCATGAACTCCATCAGCCCGTTGTCGGAGTCGCGGTCGCGCCGCATGAGGTCGAGCGACAGCCCGTTCGGGCCCCAGGGCACGAAGGAAAGCAGGGCCCGCAGCCTTCCGTCGGCGTCCGTGCACTCCAGCATCACGCAGCGGCCGTCATCGGGGTCCGCGAGCCGGCCGAGGGCCATGCTGAAGCCGCGCTCGGTCGCCCCGTCCCGCCAGTCGTCCGCACGCTCGACGAGATACGCCATGGCGTCCGCGCCGATGTCCTCGTGGCGGCGGATGCGCACCTGGTACCCGGCCCGCTTCACCCGGTTGTACGCCTGCCGGACGGTGCGCATCGCCCGTCCCTCCAGCGTGAACTCCGCGACCTCCACGATCGCCTCGTCACCCAGCTCCAGCGCGTCCAGGCCGTGCCGGGCGTAGACGGTGCCGGCCTCCTCGCTCGCCCCCATCACCGCCGGGATCCAGCCGTGGGCGCGGGCCTCGGCGAGCCACGGCACGATCGCCCCCGGCCAGGCCTCCGGGTCCCCGATCGGATCCCCCGAGGCGAGGCTCACCCCGCCGAGCACGCGGTAGGCGACGGCCGCCTTCCCGGTCGGCGACCACACCACGCTCTTCTCCCGGCGCAGCGCGAAATAGCCCAGCGAGTCCCGGTCACCGTGCCGGTCCAGCAGGGCCCGCAGCCGCTTCGCGTCGTCCTCGGTGAGCGGGTCGACGGCCCGGCGGGAGCGGAACGCGGCGTAGAACACGGCGAGGACGAGGCCGGTGCTGAGCACGTTGATCGCCACGTTGGCCCAGTTGGGCGGGTCGATGCCGGGGAAGCGGGCCTCCTCGGCGGCCACCGACACCAGCCGCAGGGTGCCGTAGTGCCAGCGCTCCGGGAAGGTGGAACGGGCCGCGTCGGGAGCCTGGTTGGTGACCGTCACCACCAGCGCGGCCAGCAGCGAGGCGAGCAGGCCGCCGCCGACGGCGACCGTGGCGGCGAGCCGCGGGTTGGACCGGTCGCCCTTGGCGTAGAACTCCCGGCGGCCGACGAGCAGCGCGCCGACGAACGCGGCCGTCAGCGCCAGGGAGATCCAGTTCTGCGGGTACCGCCGGATCTCCGGGAACGCCATGGCGAACGCGAAGAGGGCGAGGAAGGCCCCGCTGAGCGCGAGGTTCAGGATCCACGCCGCCCGCTTGCGGCGCCGCATGGTGACGGCCAGGAACGCGGTGAACACACCGGAGGCGAAGCCGGCGGTCAGCAGGTACGGCGTGAAGAAGTCGTCCTGGTTGTGCCGGCGCACGTCCTGCCCGAGCGAGACCCAGACCGCGCTGAGGAAGTTGATGAAGGCGATGGTCCGCAGGTACCAGACGGCGAAGGCGGCGGCTCTCCGGGAGGCCCGGGTGGACCGCCGGCCCACCTCGTTCGGGCGCGGTTCGGTTGACGACTGTACGGCAATTCGGGCATCTCCCATAAGTGAGGATCATATGGGTGCCGCTCCGGCGAACCTCACCCATCCCGGCCGCAGACCCCGAGTGCATCCCCCGACCACCCGCCCCCCACGACCAGGCCACCCACCGAACCGGCGACGCCGAACCGGCCGTGGCCTGGTCCGCTGGTGGCGCCGAACCGGCCGTGGCCTGGTCCGCTGGTGGCGCCGGTCTGGCCCTGGCCCGGTCCGCCGGCGGCCGTCCGGTCCGCGCACGGTCCGGTGGTGGCGACGGCGGGCGTCCGGTCCTGGCCGGTCCGTCGGTGGCGGCCGTCCGGCCCTGGCCCGGTCCGTCGGCGGCGCCAGTCCGGCCCTGGCCCGGGTCCGGTCAGTCGGCACCCGGCACCCGGCACCCGGCACCCGCACCCGGCCCTCCGCGCCTCACCGCGAAGGCGCCCGGCACCCCGCTTCCCCCCACCGTGCGGCCGTCCCGTACGCGCTCGCCGCCGAACCCCTTCCCACCGCGACGGCGCTCAGCCGAAACCGAAACGGTGGCGGCCGGGCGGTGCCGGACGGGGGCGGCGGTCAGCCCTCTTCCGGCTTCTCCGGGGACGTCTCCGCTTCCGGGGCCGTCCCGGGCTCCGGCTTCTCCGGCAGTTCCGCCGCCAGTGCCGCGGCGGAGCGGACCAGGGGAAGCGCGAGCAGTGCCCCGACGCCCTCGCCGACCTTCACGCCCTGCTCCAGCAGCGGTTCCAGCGCCATCCGGTCCAGCGCCTTCACCTGTGCCGGCTCCCCGCTGTCGTGCCCGGCCAGCCACCAGTCCGGCGCCCGGAAGGCGACCCGCTGCCCGACCAGCGCGCACGCCGCGGCCACCACTCCGTCCAGCACCACCGGCAGCTTCCGCACCGCGCACTGCAGCAGGAACCCGGTCATCGCCGCGAGATCGGCGCCGCCCACGGTCGCCAGCAGCTGCAACTGGTCCCCGAGCACCGGCCGGGCCCGCCGCAGCGCGTCCCGGATCGCCGCGCACTTGCGCATCCACGCCAGGTCGTCGATGGCGAGCCCGCCCCGCCCGGTCACCACGGACGCGTCGGTCCCGCACAGCGCCGCGACGAGCACCGCGGCCGCCGTGGTCCCGCCCACGCTGATGTCGCCGAGCACCACCAGGTCGGTCCCCGAGTCGGCCTCCTCGTCGGCGAGCGCCACGCCCGCCAGCAGGGCCGCCTCGGCCTCGTCCAGGGTGAGCGCGTCCTCGATGTCGATACGGCCGCTGCCCCGCCGCACCCGATGCCGTACGACGTCCTCGGGGAAGGCGTCCGGATCGCAGTCCAGGGCCAGGTCCACGACGCGCACGGGAACGTCCAGCCGCCGCGCGAGCACCGCGACCGGGCTCGCCCCCTCCAGCACCGCCCGCACCAGCTGCTCCGCGCTGCCCGCGGGCCGCGCCGAGACGTCGAGAGCGGCGACGCCGTGGTCGCCGGCGAAGAGCACCACGCGCGGCCGTTCCACCGGCCGGACCGGCACGGCGCCCTGCGCGGCCGCCAGCCACTCGCCCAGTTCGTCGAGGCGTCCCAGAGCCCCGGGCGGCACGATCTGGCGCTCTCGCCGGGCCTCGGCGTCACGGCGCACGCCCCCGTCCGGGCGCTCGATCAGATCGGTGAAGTCGTCCAGATCAATCCTGCTCATTCGCCGAACAGTACAGCCGGCGAACGAACGTATCGGTGCCAGATGGCCACCACGCCGCCACGTCGTCGTTGCACCGAAGATCGGTATCCCATACGTTCCGGTTTGCAGCGGAATGTCGCAGAGGGAGCCGCCCATGCCGACCATGTCCTCCCGGCCGTACGTCACCCCGGACACCACCGACACGTTCCAGGAGCCGCGCCGCGAGAACTGCCCCTGGTGCGGTTCCACACGGCTGCGGACCCGGGTGCGGGCGAGCGACCCGCTGCGGCACCGGCCGGGCAGGCACGTCCTCGACCGGTGCCGTGACTGCGCCCACACCTTCCAGAACCCCCGGCTCTCGGCCGAGGGACTCGCCTTCTTCCACCGGGACTTCTACGAACGGCACCTGGAGGAGTTCACCGCCCGGATCCTGTCCGACGGCGCGGTCCGCCGCCGGCACCGTGCCACCGCGTACAAGCTGTCGGCCCTGCCCGAGCCGGAGAGCTGGCTGGACGTGGGCACCGGACACGGCCACTTCCCCGAGGCGGCGAAGGAGTTCTTCCCCTACACCAGTTTCGACGGCCTGGACCCCACCGCCCGGGTGGAACAGGCGCAACTGGAGGAGCGCATCGAGGAGGCCCACCGCGGCTACCTCATGACCCCGGGCACGGCGGCCAGGCTGCGCGCCCGCTACGACGTGATCACCATGTTCCACCACCTGGCGCACGCCCCCGATCCGCGCGCCGAACTCCGCGCGGCCCTCACGGCGCTGCGCCCCGGCGGCCACCTGGTCGTCGAGGTCCCGGACCCGCGCTGCGCGTTCGCCGTCCTGCTCGGCAGGTGGTGGTTCCCGTACGGCCAGCCCCGCCATCTGCACCTGCTGCCGCCGGCCAACCTGCGCGCGGAACTGGAGAACCTGGGCTGCACGGTGCTGGTGACGGACCGCAGCGCCCCGCACATCCCCTACGACCTGGCCGGGGCGCTCACCCTGGCCCTGGCCCACGTCCATCCGCTGATGAGGGCGATCGCGGCGCCACTGCTCGACCTGGCCGCGATCGTGGACCACACCCTGGCCCCCCTGCTCCGCCGCACCCCCTTCTCCAACGCCTACCGGATCGTGGCACGCAAGGACACCGGCTGACGGGGCGCGCGTGGCGCCGCTCAGCCGCGCAGCACCAGCGCCTGTCCGGCGACGATCAGCAGCACCTGCTCGCACTCGTCCGCGAACACCGCGTTCAGCCGCCCGAGTTCGTCCCGGTACCGGCGGCCCGAGGCGGTCGCCGGCACGATGCCCGAGCCCACCTCGTTCGAGACCGCCACCACGGTCCGCGTCGTGCACCGCAGTGCCTGCGCCAGTTCCCGCACCCGCTCCCGCAGCGCCTTCTCGCCCCCGCCGGCCCACTCCGCGTCGTCCCACGCCCCCACCGCGTCCATGGCGTCCGTCAGCCACAGCGAAAGACAGTCGATCAGCAGCGGCGGCCCGTCCTGCGCCAGCAGCGGCACCAGGTCCGTCGTCTCGGTCGTACGCCACGACCCCGGCCGCCGCTCCCGGTGCACGGCCACCCGCGCCGCCCACTCGGTGTCCCCGCCGCGCGTCCCGCCGGTCGCCACGTACAGCACGTCCGGGAAGGCCTCCAGGCGGCGTTCGGCCTCCACCGACTTCCCCGAGCGCGCTCCTCCCAGCACCAGTGTCCGGCGCGGCACGTCCGGCACCTCCTCGTACGCCCCGACCGTCAGCGTCGTACCGTCCGGCACCGCGCGCGCCCCGGCCGCCGCGAGCCGCCGCCGCAACTCCGGGCCGGGCGGCACGTCATGGTCGAGGTGGACGGCGATCACGTCCGTGGCCGGGCCCACGGAACCGACCGCCCGCAGCCGGGCGAGCGCGTCCGGGCGGCCCACCACGTCGGCCAGGACCATGTCGTACGACTCCGCCGTCGCCTCCTCGAGGCCCGCCGGGGCTCCGCCCGGCGGCAGATACAGCAGCCGCTGCCCGTCCGGCCCGGTCACCGCGTACCCGGTGCCGCCCGCGTCCATCGCCAGCGCCCGCACCCGATGCCCCGTCAGCAGCGCCAACTCCCGCCCGTCCGGCACCCGCCCCGGCTGCGGCAGCCCGGCCGGCACCTCCACCGCGGGGCCGTCGTGCGGGTGCGACATCAGCACCTGCGCCACCCCGCCCAGCGAACGGCCCGCACGCGCCGCCGCGAACGCCGCCCCCGGCGTCAGGTCGAGCAGCAGCGCCCCGTCCACGAGCGCCGCCGTCGCCGCCCGCGCGTCCGGTCCGAGAGCGCGCGCACAGGCGGCGCAGGGGCAGCCGGGCCGGGGCAGTCCGGACGGGGCACCGGTACCGAGCAGAGTGATTTCCACGCACCGATTTTCACCCGGCACACCGGGTTGTGCGCACCGGCGGCCCCGGAGGGACGCCGGGTCGGGGTTGCGCGACGGAGGAGGCGGGATCCGTACGGCGTGTCAGGTGCCCCGGGGGCGCAGCGTCCGGGTCCGGACGTCAGGTCGGGGGTTCCGGCACGGCGACCGTGGGGGGTTGCGCCGTGGTGCGCGGGCGGGCCGGGGGGTCGCGGACGGTGGGTCGGGGGTTCCGGGACGGGGGCCGTGGGGGGTTGCGCCGTGGTACGTGGGCGGGTCGGGGTGCCGGGGACGGTGGGCTGGGGGTTCCGGCACGGCGACCGTGGGGGGTTGCGCCGTGGTGCGCGGGGTGGTCGGGGTGCCGAGGGCGGTGGGTCGGGGGTTCCGGGACGGGGGCCGTGGGGGGTTGCGCCGTGGTACGTGGGCGGGTCGGGGTGCCGGGGACGGCGGGCCCGGGGGTTCCGGGACGGCGGCCGTCGGCGGCTGTGCCGCGGTGGCGGGGCCCGGTCCCCCCGAGCCCGCGGCCGATCCACGCCCTCTCACCTCCGGCCCGGTGGAGCGCATACCCTGCGGGGAGGAGTTGGATCACAAGGAGGCCCACATGACGGCATGGACGTGGCGGTTCGAGAAGGCCGACGGGACGGAGGTCCAGCCCGCGGTGCAGCCCGAGGAGTTCACGACGCAGGGGGATGCCGAGTCCTGGATCGGCGAGCACTGGAAGGCGTTGCAGGACGGCGGGGCCGACCAGGTGCTGCTGTTCGAGGAGGGCTCCCAGATCTACGGGCCGATGAGCCTGCACGCCGACGCCTAGCGGCCCCCGGGGGGCCGTGTACAGCGGCTCACGCATGCCGGGGAAGGGCTGGACCCGTCTCACGCATGCCGGGGAAGGGCTGGACCCGGCTCGCCCATGTCGGGGAAGGGCTGGTCCGGCTCGCCCATGCCGGGGAAGGGCCCAAGGGCCGTACTCGGCTCGCGGATGCGGGAAGGAGGCCGCACCCAGCGGCTCGCGGATGCGGGGAGGGGCCGTACCCAGGAAAGGGGCACGTGCCCCTTCCCCGCTCTCCTCGCTGCCCGCTTTCCTCACTGCTCGCCCAGCGTCACCTCGACCGTCTTCGAGACGCCGTTGCGCTGGTACGTCACCGACGTGCGCTCGCCCGGCCTTTCCGCCGCCAGTGCCTCCGCCAGGGAGGTGAGGGAGGTGACGGGCCGGTCGCCGACCTTGGTGATGATGTCGCCGGGCCGCAGCCCCGCCCGGTCGGCGGCATCGCCCTTGCGGACGGTGACCACCGCCGCCCCGGCCGGCTGGTAGGACGTGTCCACGACCGTCCGCGCGGTGATGCCCAGCGCGGCCCGCCCGGAGTCGACGACCTTGCCCTGCCTCACGATCTGCTCGGCGACCGTCCGCACCATCGACGCCGGGATGGCGAAGCCGATACCGGCCGCCGCGCTGCCCAGGTGGGGGTCGGCCGCCGCGAGCGTCGGGATGCCGATGACCCGCCCGTCGAGGTCGACCAGGGCGCCGCCGCTGTTGCCCGGATTGATGGCCGCCGACGTCTGCACCATGTTCGCGATGGTGGCGCCCGTGCCGCCGTCGCTCTCCCCCTCGCTGACGGTCCGTCCGGTCGCCGAGACGATGCCCTGGGTCACGCTGGACGACAGCCCGAGCGGCGACCCCATGGCCAGCACGATCTGGCCGACCTCGACCTTCTCGGAGTTCCCGAGCACCGCCGGCTTCAGCCCGGCCGGCACCTTGTCCAGACGGATCACCGCGAGATCCTGCTCGGGGTAGGAGTAGACCAGGCTCGCGCGGAGCGGCTCCTCCTTGTTGGCCGTGGTCACCTGGAAGGTCTTCTCGCTGCCGACCACGTGCGCGTTGGTGACGATGTGCCCGTTGCCGTCGAACACCACCCCGGATCCCAGGTCGCCGCTCGCCTGGATCTGCACGACCGACGGCAGGACCTCCTTGATGACCTTCTTGTACCGGTTCTCCAGGTCGTCCGCGGCCATCGGCGCGGCCGCCCGGGTGGCCGCCGCGGTGTCCTGCCCGGTCGGCGCGGTGGACCCGGTGCAGCCGGCGGCGAGGCCCGCGCAGCACACCAGCGCCACGGCGCGGCCGGCCGTCCCGGGGGCACGGCCCGCCACGCGCCGGCCGAGGGCGTGGATGGGGGAAGTGTGCATGTCCCGAGTCTCACCGCACGGTGATCGTGCGGCCCGCGCTGTTGCCCCGAACGGGGTCAGCCCCGTACGCCGCACAGGTGCAGCAGTGCCGCCACCCCGCGGTAGGGGTCGGTCCGCCCGGCCCGTTCCTCGGCCGCGAGCAGCGCTTCCAGGTCCTCGGGGATCTCCGCGTCGTCCGCCGCCGTGTCCGTGAAGACCCGTACGCCGTACCAGGCGCGCAGGGGTGCCGCGATGCCGGCGAGCGTGGCGGTGAGCGAGGCCAGCCGGTCGGCGCGCACGTCCAGACCGAGGCGGTTGCGATAGGCGGTGGTGTCGAACGCCGCGAGCGCGCCGGACCAGTCCCCGGACAGGCCCGGCCGCATCGCGAGGGCGTCGCCGTTGCGCACGAGGAGCGACAGCAGCCCGCCGGGGGCGAGCATCCGGGCCAGGCCCGCCACCAGCGGGTCGGGCTCCTCGACGTACATCAGCACGCCGTGGCAGAGCACCACGTCGAAGCTGCCGGGCAGGAAGTGCACCCCGGTGTCGCGCCCGTCGCCCTGCACCAGCCGGACCCGGGCACGGATGCCCTCCGGCTGCCCGGCCAGGGCATCGCGCGCGGCGGCGATCATGGTCGCGTCCTTCTCGACCCCGGTCACCTGATGGCCGAGCCGGGCCAGCCGCAGCGCCTGCGTGCCCTGGCCCATGCCGACGTCGAGCACCCGCAGCCGCTGCCCGACCGGGAACCACCCGGCTATCTGCTCGTCGAGCTGCCGGGCCACCAGCTCCTGGCGTACGACGTCACGCAGCCCGCCCAGCCAGGCACCGGCCGCGCCCTCGGTGAAGGCGTCTGCGCTCAGGGCCGCTCTCCGCGCTTGACCTGCGGCTTCGGCAGCCGGAGCCGGCGCATCTGCAGGGAACGCATCAGGGCGTAGGCGACCGCGCCGCGCGTGTTCTGGTCCGGGAAGCGCTCCTTGAGCCGCTTGCGCAGACGGAAGCCGCTGACCGCCGAGTCCAGGACGATCAGCACGATCACGATCAGCCACAGCAGCAGCGCGATGCTCTGGATCGACGGCACCCGCACCACGCTCAGCACGAGGATCACCACGGCGAGCGGCAGGAAGAACTCCGCCACGTTGAACCGCGA
The DNA here is from genome assembly GCF_040426375.1 of Streptomyces sp. NPDC096012. NCBI lineage: Bacteria > Bacillati > Actinomycetota > Actinomycetes > Kitasatosporales > Streptomycetaceae > Streptomyces > Streptomyces sp. NPDC096012. The sequence goes on along the minus strand of NZ_JBEOTD010000017.1, from coordinate 15,617 downwards.
GTCCACCCAGGCACGGGCGAACTTGCGGACCGGGCCCTTGTCCCGGGCCGGGAGGTAGCGCTCGTCGCCGCTGGCCAGCGCCGCGCGCTGGCGGGCCAGCGCCTCGCGCCGGTCCTCGCGCTGGCGCTTCGAGGCCTCCTTGCGGTTCGTCGGGGTGTGGGCCACGCTGCGGCGCTGGGACTGGGCCTCACTGCGCTTGGGCGTGGGCCTGCCCTTCGGGGCCTGCGGGTGGCGGGTCTGCTTGGAGAGGGTCACCTGCGCCTTGTCGGCGGTCTGGGCCTTCTCTTCCTTGGCACGGCTACGGAACACAAAACCCAAGGGTAAGCGCTGCACCGGCGTGCACCCCAGCCCGGACGGGAACGATCCCGCAACGCCGGACGTCTGTAGGGGGACAGAGGGGATGTTCCGGGGAGGTTCCGGAGAAGGTCCGAGGGAGGTGCGCCGGGGTCCGGGCGAGGTCCGCCCGAGTGCCGGGCGGGGTCCGCGAGGGGTCCGGCCGGGTTCCCGTGAGGGGCCGCCTACTCCCTGGGCCGGAGCGGAACCGACCGCAGTCGTCCTTGGGGATGAGCGCATCACTCCCCGAACAGTGCGGTAATGGTTGCAGGGCCCGTACTGTGGGTTCTGTCGCAGGATCTGTGAGCTGGAGTCCGTCAGAAGGGGGCGCGCGAAGCCCATGAGCGGTGTCATGAAGCGTATGGGGATGATCTTCCGCGCGAAGGCGAACAAGGCCCTTGACCGGGCCGAGGACCCGCGCGAGACCCTCGATTACTCGTACCAGAAGCAGCTCGAGCTGCTGCAGAAGGTGCGCCGCGGCGTCGCCGACGTGGCGACCAGCCGCAAGCGCCTGGAACTCCAGCTCAACCAGTTGCAGCAGCAGTCCACCAAGCTGGAGGACCAGGGCCGCAAGGCGCTCGCGCTCGGCCGTGAGGACCTGGCCCGCGAGGCCCTGTCCCGGCGCGCCGCCCTGCAGCAGCAGGTGACGGACCTGGAGACGCAGCACACGACCCTCCAGGGCGAGGAGGAGAAGCTCACCCTGGCGGCCCAGCGCCTCCAGGCCAAGGTGGACGCCTTCCGCACGAAGAAGGAGACCATCAAGGCGACGTACACCGCCGCCCAGGCCCAGACCCGCATCGGCGAGGCCTTCTCCGGCATCTCCGAGGAGATGGGCGACGTCGGCCTGGCCATCCAGCGCGCCGAGGACAAGACGCAGCAGCTCCAGGCCCGCGCCGGCGCCATCGACGAACTGCTCGCCTCCGGTGCCCTCGACGACCCCTCCGGCATGGCCAAGGACGACATCGCGGCCGAGCTGGACCGCCTCTCCGGTGGTACGGATGTAGAGCTGGAACTGCAGCGCATGAAGGCCGAGCTGGCCGGAGGCTCGCCGCAGCAGGCGATCGAGGGCGGCACCGGCACCGGCCAGGCGCAGTCCCAGCAGCAGCCGCAGGACACCCCGCGCTTCGACAAGCAGTAGCCCGGCGCCGGGCCCGAGCCGAGGAGGCCGACGTGATCGTACGGATCATGGGGGAGGGCCAGGTGAAACTGGACGACTCCCACTTCGCCGAGCTGAACAAGCTGGACGACGACCTGCTGGCGGAGGTGGAGAACGGCGACGAGCCCGGCTTCCGGCGCACGCTCAGCGCTCTCCTGGACGCCGTCCGCCGGCTCGGCACCCCCCTGCCCGACGACGCGCTGGAGCCCTCCGAGCTGATCCTTCCGGCGGCCGACGCCTCGCTGGCGGAGGTCCGCGCCCTGCTCAGCGACGAGGGCCTGATCCCCGGCTGACCCGGTCCCGCGGGTCGGTCCAGGGTGAACAGCACCTCGACGGGCCGGTACCCGGCGTCGCCGTCCCGGGAGTACGGGGCGTACGGATCGCCGTTGTCGTCGGCCGCCCGGCACCGGTGGTACGGGCGCTGACAAAACACCCGTACTGTTCACTACCGTGAGCACTCTCGAACGTGCCCGGTGTGGTCTGAAGGCGCACCCGCTCGCGCTGGACGCGGCCATCGCCGCCGGGGTGCTGGTGTGCATGGTCGTCGGCTCCTTCGTCGTGCCGAAGGACGGGCACGGTGTCTCCTGGGGCGTCCGCAGCCCCGACCCCGTCAGCCTGCTGCTGATGACGCTCGCCGCGGTGGCGCTCGTCTTCCGGCGCCGCGTACCCAAGACGGTCCTCGCCGTCACCGGCGCGCTCTCCGTGATCGAGTCCGTCACCCGCGACCCCCGCGCGCCCGTCGCGATGTCCGCCGTCATCGCGCTCTACACCGTCGCCTCGGCCACCGACCGCACCACGACCTGGCGGGTCGGCCTGCTCACCATGACCGTGCTGACGGCGGCCGCCATGCTCGGCGGCCCCCTGCCCTGGTACGCGCAGGAGAACCTCGGCGTGCTCGCCTGGACCGGCATCGGCGCCACCGCCGGGGACGCCGTCCGCAGCCGCCGGGCGGTCGTGCAGGCCATCCGGGAACGCGCCGAGCGCGCCGAACGCACCCGGGAGGAGGAGGCCCGCCGCCGGGTCGCCGAGGAGCGGCTGCGCATCGCCCGCGACCTGCACGACGTCGTGGCCCATCACATCGCGCTGGTCAACGTGCAGGCGGGCGTCGCCGCGCACGTCATGGACAAACGGCCCGACCAGGCCAAGGAGGCCCTCGGCCACGTCCGCGAGGCCAGCCGCAGCGCCCTGAACGAACTGCGGGCCACCGTCGGCCTGCTCCGCCAGTCCGGCGACCCCGAGGCCCCCACCGAACCCGCCCCCGGGCTCAGCCGGCTGGAGGAGCTGGCCGGCACCTTCCGCAGCGCGGGACTGCCGGTGCGGGTGGCCCGCGGCGACCAGGGCACCTCCCTGCCGGCCGCCGTCGACCTGGCCGCCTACCGGATCGTCCAGGAGGCCCTGACGAACGTGCAGAAGCACGCAGGCGAGACCGAGGCCGAGGTCAGCGTCGTACGCGTCGGACCGAACCTCGAGGTCACCGTCCTCGACGACGGCGCGGGCGAGACCGCGGCACCCGGCACCGGGGGCGGCCACGGCCTGCTCGGCATGCGCGAGCGGGTCACCGCCATCGGCGGCACCCTGACCACCGGACCCCGCTACGGCGGCGGCTTCCGCGTGCATGCGATCCTGCCCGTCGAGACCCGTACGACGGCCCAGGGGGAGCCCGCATGACCATCCGTGTCCTGCTCGCCGACGACCAGGCACTGCTGCGCAGCGCGTTCCGCGTGCTGGTCGACTCCGAGCCCGACATGGAAGTGGTGGGGGAGGCCTCCGACGGCGCCCAGGCGGTCCGGCTGGCCAAGGAGACGGCCCCCCACGTCGTCCTCATGGACATCCGCATGCCCGGCACCGACGGCCTCGCCGCCACCCGCATGATCAGCGCCGACCCCTCCCTCGCGCACGTCCGCGTGGTCATCCTGACCACCTTCGAGGTCGACGACTACGTCGTACGGTCGCTGCGCGCGGGCGCCTCCGGATTCCTCGGCAAGGGCAGCGAGCCGGAGGAACTGCTGAACGCCATCCGGATCGCCGCGGGCGGGGAGGCCCTGCTCTCCCCGGCGGCCACCAAGGGGCTGATCGCCCGCTTCCTCGCACAGGGCGACGACGACGGCCTCGACCCGGCCCGCTCCGAGCGCCTGAACGCGCTCACCGGCCGGGAGCGGGAGGTGCTGGTGCAGGTCGCCGGCGGCCACTCCAACGACGAGATCGCCGAGCGCCTGGAGGTCAGCCCGCTGACCGTGAAGACGCACGTCAACCGGGCCATGTCGAAGCTCGGCGCCCGGGACCGGGCGCAGCTCGTGGTGATCGCGTACGAGTCGGGGCTGGTACGTCCGAGGACGGACTGATCTCCACCCGCGCGTACTGCGCGCGGAGTAGGGGCGGTACGAGGAACTGGACCTGGGGCCTACAGATCGGCCCTCCGGCATGGCTCAGGGTGGTGCCGTGGGCGCTGACCTGTGCGTCCCGTCGTCGCCTTTCCCGGGTACGGAGCCCGTTCCCCGCGCCCGTTCGCTCCCCACCGGGCAGCGCTTGTGCCGCTCACAGAAGAGAGACCCCGATCCATGTCCTGGCTGTCGAGATTCAGCCTCGCGCAACGCGCCCTCGTCGGGCTCGTGTCGCTCATCGCGCTCGTCTTCGGGCTGATCGCGATACCCCAGATCAAGCAGCAGCTGCTGCCCACCATCGAACTTCCCATGGTGTCGGTGATCGCGCCGTACCAGGGCGCCTCGCCCGACGTGGTCGAGAAGCAGGTCGTCGAGCCCATCGAGGACAACCTGCAGGCCGTCGACGGCGTCACCGGGGTCACCTCCACCGCCAGTGAGGGCAACGCCGTCATCATGGCGTCCTTCGACTACGGCAACGACACCAAGCGGCTCGTCTCCGACGTCCAGCAGGCCGTCAACCGGGCCCGCAACCGGCTCCCCGACGGCGTCGACCCGCAGATCGTCTCCGGTTCCACCGACGACATGCCGACCGTGGTCCTCGCCGTCACCTCCGGCAAGGACCAGCAGGCCCTCGCCGACCAGCTGGACAGGACGGTCGTCCCGACCCTGAAGGACATCGACGGCGTCGGCCGGGTCCAGGTCATGGGCGTACGCGACCTCCAGGTCACCGTCACCCCGGACGACGCGAAGCTGGCGCGGGCGGGTCTGACCCCCGCCGCCCTCGGCCAGGCCCTGCAGGCGGGCGGCGCGATCGTCCCGGCCGGTTCCTTCGACGAGAACGGCGCCAACCGCACCGTCCAGGTCGGCGGCGGCTTCACCTCCCTGGGGCAGATCCGGGACCTGATGGTCACCGGCGGGGCCGGCGGCAAGCCCGTGCGCCTCGGGGCCGTGGCCACCGTCGAGGAGCGGCCCGCCCCGGCCGACTCCATCACCCGCACCGACGGCCGGCCCAGCCTCGCCGTCAACGTCACCATGGACCACGACGGCAGCGCGGTCTCCATCTCGAACGCCGTCGAGGACAAGCTGCCCGGGCTGCGCAAGGACCTCGGCGCGGGCTCGGAGCTGACGGTCGTCAGCGACCAGGGCCCGGCCGTGTCCAAGTCCATCAAGGGCCTGACCACCGAGGGCGCCCTCGGCCTGCTCTTCGCGGTCCTGATCATCCTGGTCTTCCTGGCCTCGATCCGCTCCACGCTGGTCACCGCGGTGTCCATCCCGCTGTCCATCGTGCTCGCGCTGATCGTGCTGTGGACGCGCGGCCTGTCGCTCAACATGCTCACGCTCGGCGCGCTGACGATCGCCATCGGCCGGGTCGTCGACGACTCGATCGTGGTCCTGGAGAACATCAAGCGGCACCTCGGCTACGGCGAGGAGCGCAGGGAGGCGATCCTGACCGCCGTGCGCGAGGTGGCCGGCGCCGTCACCTCCTCCACCCTGACCACGGTCGCCGTGTTCCTGCCGATCGGCCTCGTCGGCGGCATGGTGGGCGCCCTGTTCGGCTCGTTCAGCATCACCGTGACGGCGGCCCTGCTGGCCTCCCTGCTCGTCTCGCTGACGGTCGTCCCGGTCCTGTCGTACTGGTTCCTGCGGGCCCCGAAGGGCACCCCGGGGGACGCCGAGGAGGCCCGCCGCAAGGCCGAGCGGAAGGAGGCGGACAGCCGTCTGCAGCGCGCCTACGTCCCCGTCCTGCGCTTCGCGACGCGCCGCCGCCTCACCAGCGTGCTGATCGCGATCGTCGTCCTGGTGGTCACGTTCGGCATGGCCGGACTGCTGAAGACCAACTTCTTCGACCAGGGCGATCAGGAGGTCCTCACGGTCAGGCAGAAGCTGCGGCCGGGCACCAGCCTCGCGGCGACGGACGCCCGGGCGAAGAAGGTGGAGAAGCTGCTCGCCTCCACCGAGGGCGTCAAGGACTACCAGGTCACCGTCGGCTCCTCCGGCTTCATGGCGGCCTTCGGCGGCGGCACGGACACCAACCAGGCGTCGTACCAGGTGATGCTGAAGGACGCGGCGTCGTACGAGGACGTCCAGCGGCGCATCGAGGACGGCCTGAAGAAGATCGAGGGCGCCGGGACGACCACCGTGTCCGCCGGTGACGGCTTCGGCAGCCAGGACCTGCGCGTCGTGGTGAAGGCCGCCGACCCCCGGGCGCTGCGCACGGCCGCCGAACAGGTCCGCTCCGCGGTCGCCGGACTCGACCACGTCACGGACGTCAGCAGCGACCTCGCGACGAGCGTGCCGCGGATCTCGGTCAGGGCCGACGCCAAGGCGGCCGCGGCCGGGTTCGACGACCAGAAGCTGGGCGCCGCGGTCGCCCAGGCGGTACGCGGTACGACGGCCTCCAAAGCGGTCCTCGACGACACCGAGCGCGACGTCGTCGTGAAGTCGGCCCAGCCCGCGACCACGCTGGCCCAGCTGAGGAAGCTGCGCCTCGGCCCGGTGAAGCTCGCCGACATCGCCACGGTGAAGCTGGTGGACGGCCCGGTGTCGATGACCCGGATCGACGGGCAGCGCGCGGCGACGATCACGGCCAAGCCGACCGGGGACAACACCGGCGCGGTCAGCGCCGCGCTGCAGTCGCGGATCAAGGCCCTCCATCTGCCGGCGGGCGCCGAGGCCGAGATCGGCGGCGTCTCCTCCGACCAGGACGACGCGTTCAAGAACCTGGGCCTGGCCATGCTGGCGGCGATCGCGATCGTCTTCATGCTCCTGGTGGCGACGTTCCGCTCGCTGGCCCAGCCGCTGATCCTGCTGGTCTCCATCCCGTTCGCGGCCACGGGCGCGATCGGTCTGCTGGTCGCCACCGGCACCCCGATGGGCGTCCCGGCGATGATCGGCATGCTGATGCTGATCGGCATCGTGGTGACCAACGCGATCGTGCTGATCGACCTGATCAACCAGTACCGCAGGCAGGGGCACGGCGTCGTCGAGGCCGTGATCGAGGGCGGCCGGCACCGGCTGCGCCCGATCCTCATGACGGCCCTGGCGACGATCTTCGCCCTGCTCCCGATGGCCCTGGGCGTCACCGGCGAGGGCGGTTTCATCGCCCAGCCGCTGGCCGTGGTCGTCATCGGCGGTCTGATCACGTCCACCCTGCTGACGCTGCTGCTGGTGCCGACCCTCTACGCGATGCTGGAGCTGCGCAAGGAGCGCCGCGTCCGGAAGCGGGCGGCCAAGCGGGAGGGCGTCCAGCCGGAGACGCGCGAACCGGCGGGCGTCTGACCACACCGCGAACCGGCGGGCGTCCGAACGCGTCGAGACCCGGGGGTGTCCGAACACACCGCGACACCCTCGCCCGGCACAAGACCCGACGGGCGTCCGAACGCACCGAGGCCCGGCGGGTCTTGACCGGCGGAGGCCCGGCGGGGTGTCGAACGCACCGAGGCCCGGCCCCCTCACCAGGGGGCCGGGCCTCGGCCATTGACCGGAGTGCTACGGCAGCGCCAGCATCCGCTCCAGCGCCAGCTTCGCGAACGCCTCGGTCTCCTTGTCGACCTCGATCCGGTTGACCAGGTTGCCCTCGGCCAGGGACTCCAGGGCCCAGACCAGGTGGGGCAGGTCGATGCGGTTCATGGTCGAGCAGAAGCAGACCGTCCGGTCGAGGAAGACGATCTCCTTGCCCTCGGGCGCGAAACGATTCGCCAGTCGGCGGACCAGGTTCAGCTCCGTGCCGATGGCCCACTTGGAGCCGGCCGGGGCCGCTTCCAGGGCCTTGATGATGTACTCGGTCGAGCCGACGTAGTCCGCCGCGGCCACGACCTCGTGCCGGCACTCGGGGTGGACGAGCACGTTCACGCCGGGGATGCGCTCGCGCACGTCGTTCACCGAGTCCAGGCTGAACCGGCCGTGGACCGAGCAGTGCCCGCGCCACAGGATCATCTTCGCGGCGCGCAGCTCCTCGGCCGTCAGCCCGCCGTTCGGCTTGTGCGGGTTGTAGACCACGCAGTCGTCCAGCGACATGCCCATGTCCCGGACGGCGGTGTTGCGCCCCAGGTGCTGGTCGGGCAGGAAGAGGACCTTGGTGGTCGAGGGATCGCCCTGCTCGAAGGCCCAGTCGAGGGCGCGCTTGGCGTTCGACGAGGTGCAGATCGTGCCGCCGTGCTTGCCGGTGAAGGCCTTGATGTCGGCGGAGGAGTTCATGTACGACACCGGCACCACCTGCTCGGCGATCCCGGCCTCGGTCAGGACGTCCCAGCACTCGGCGACCTGCTCGGCCGTCGCCATGTCGGCCATGGAGCAGCCGGCGGCGAGGTCGGGCAGGACCACCTTCTGGTCGTCGGACGTCAGGATGTCCGCCGACTCGGCCATGAAGTGCACGCCGCAGAAGACGATGTACTCGGCCTCCGGGCGGGCGGCCGCGTCCCGGGCAAGCTTGAAGGAGTCGCCCGTGACGTCGGCGAACTGGATGACCTCGTCGCGCTGGTAGTGGTGGCCGAGCACGAAGACCTTGTCGCCGAGCTTCTCCTTGGCCGCGCGGGCGCGCATCACCAGGTCGGGGTCCGACGGTGACGGCAGGTCACCGGGACACTCGACGCCCCGCTCGCTCTTCGGGTCGGCCTCGCGGCCGAGCAGCAACAGGGCGAGCGGAGACGGCTGCACGTCGAGCTCCGGGGTCTGGGCGGTGGTCACGACACACACCCTTTCTACTTTTCGTCTAACTGACGCTATCTATCATATCCGCTTCACGTCACTTTGACGACGGCCATAGCGTCCCTGTGACGTGAATCCCGCCCGGCGCCCTCTTCCGGCCGCTGCCGATGCCGCCGGGCGTGTGCGAGCATGAAGAAAGAACGAAAAACGCGTCCATGCGAATGCCCGGCCGGAATGAATCCGCGCATGTGCCGGTTGCACTCGTCGGCAAGCAGTCTCCGTACAACCCGGGAGAGATGTAGATGTCCGTATCGGACGAGACCAGCACCGTCACCGACGGCATCATCCTGTCCGACGCCGCCGCGGCGAAGGTCAAGGCCCTGCTCGACCAGGAAGGCCGTGACGACCTGGCCCTGCGCGTCGCCGTTCAGCCCGGCGGCTGCTCCGGCCTGCGCTACCAGCTCTTCTTCGACGAGCGTTCCCTCGACGGCGATGTCGTCAAGGACTTCGGCGGCGTCAAGGTCGTCACCGACCGCATGAGCGCCCCGTACCTGGGTGGCGCGTCCATCGACTTCGTGGACACCATCGAGAAGCAGGGCTTCACGATCGACAACCCGAACGCGACCGGCTCCTGCGCCTGCGGCGACTCCTTCAGCTGAGCCCCACGGGTCATGACGGACCGGTCCACACGGCCCGGCAAGAAGGCGGCGGTCCCCGGCACGGGGGCCGCCGCCTTCGTGTGTCCGGGCGGTTTCAGCGGGCCTGCGGCCGCAGCGCCCCCGGACGGGACCGGGCGATCCGCGCGCCGTCGGCGCCGACCACCGCCCGCCCGTCCAGCGGCGCCTCCAGCCGTACGGTCTTCACGTACTCCTTGGCCATCAGCACGCACACCTTGTCCGGCCAGGGCTTCTCGGTGACGGTGACCGTCACCCGGGCGCCGCTCTCCGCGGCCGACACCGTGTAGTCGGCGCACACCCCGCCGAAGAAGCTCACGGTCAGCCTCCGGCCGTCCGCCGCGTAGCCGCTCACCTTCACGTCCCGGCTCTTCGGGGCGGCGGTCGGCTCCGTCGAGGGCCCGGACCGGCCGGGCGCCGCCAGGTACTTCGGGTCGACCGCCGGATGCGTCACGGTGAAGGCGTCCGCCGCCCCCGGCCCACGCACCCGGAACAGCCAGGACGGCACCAGCGTCTGCCGCCCGCCGACCGAGTGAGCGGCCAGGCCGAACACCGCCTTCTCGACCGTGACCGGGTCCGCCGACCGCTTGGGCGCCCCCGTGGACGCGCCGCACGGCTGCTCCAGCCGGTCCTTCGCCGGCACCGCGGTGGCGCAGCCCCCGATCCCCATCCGGTGGCCGCTCCCCGCCGCCCCGTTCATCAGCCGCAGCGTCCTCGCCGCGCTCAGCACGGGGTACGTGGCCCCCTTCGCGGGCGCGGCGAGCAGCCCGTGGCCGCCGACCGGTTCACCCTGCCTGCCGATCGTCAGCCCGGTGGTCCAGCCATACGTCGGCAGCCCGCCGACCACCGGATCGGCGTTGACCACGCGCTGGGTGCCCAGCACCTGGCCGGCATCGGTCTTCGCGTCGTCCAGCCCGGCCGCCTTCAGCACCGGCGCCGCCGCCCGCACCGCCTCCCGCACGCCGATCGCGCCGCCGGTGGGGCCCATCGGGTCGTGCGCGCACAGGGGCCCCTTCCCGCAGTCGTCGGTGCCCGGCGCGTACCTGCTGTAGGTCCAGTCGCCCGGCGCGTCCCGGTTCACCCGCAGGACCGGGCCGGAGCCGTCCTTGCCGCCGACCCGCCAGTTCCGTCCCTCGGCCACCGGAGTCGCGGCCATGCCGAGCGCCTTCGCCAGCCGGGCCACGGCGTCCTTGCCGACCTCGCCCCCCGGTGTGTACACCGGCGCCGATCCGGGCCCGTCGGGCAGTTCGCCCGGCGCCACGTACCGCGTGCCGTTCGGGTCGGGTTCCCCGGGCGCGATGCCCTCGGTGCCCGCCGAGCCGCCGTCCAGCGCCAGCGGCGGGGGAGTGCCGCGCCCTCCGGAGGGCCCCGCGGGCGCGCCGGCGTCCGCGCCGCCGCCCGTGGCCAGGAACGCGCCGCCGCCGACCAGCAGCACCGCGGCCGCCACCGAGGCGACGACCATCGGTGAGCGGCGCCGGCCGGACCGCTCACCGGGGTCCGCGTCGCCGACTCGCGGTTCCCGCGCCGCGACTTCCCCGGAAGTCTCCGGCACCTCCGCGTCACCGGAGTTCTCAGGCCGCTCGGTGTTCACCGCATCGCTCCTCGCTGGATCGTGTCCCGGTCCCCTCGGCGGGGGACGGCGATGGGACGCGGGAGGCGAGCGTGCGGTTCCCGGGACTGCGCCGTACGGGTCAGTCGCCGTAGTCCGACATCGCGTCCAGCAGCCGGGCGGAGCGGGCCGGCACCCGCACCCCGTGGATCAGGGACGGGGGCACCGGACGCGCCGCGGCCCGCTCGGGAACCGCCCAGTGCGGAGCCATCCGGGCACAGTCACCGCGCAGCGCGGCGAGGTCGCCGTCGTACTCGGCGGGTCGGCTGGAGTCGGCCTCGGGATTCATCATGAGCGCACCGTAGGCACGCTCGGGGCCGCGAAGAAAGAGCTACTATCGGGTAGTTTTGCCAGCTTCAGTGGCGCCGCGCGAACGGGTAGCGTGAACTGTCAATCCCGCCTCCCGCAGGAGAATGCCGTCGTGCGCATCGCAGTCACCGGCTCCATCGCCACCGACCACCTCATGACCTTCCCCGGCCGATTCGCCGAGCAGTTCGTCGCGGACCAGCTGCACACGGTCTCGCTCTCGTTCCTGGTCGACAATCTGGACGTGCGCCGGGGCGGTGTGGGCGCGAACATCGCCTTCGGCATGGGCCAGCTCGGCACGGCGCCGATCCTGGTCGGTGCCGCCGGCTTCGACTTCGACGAGTACCGGGCCTGGCTCGACCGGCACGGCGTGGACACCGAGTCCGTCCGCATCTCCGAGACCCTGCACACCGCCCGCTTCGTGTGCACCACGGACGCCGACCACAACCAGATCGGCTCCTTCTACACCGGTGCCATGAGCGAGGCGCGCCAGATCGAGCTGAAGACCGTCGCCGACCGCGTCGACGGCCTCGACCTGGTCCTGATCGGCGCGGACGACCCGGAGGCGATGCTCCGCCACACGGAGGAGTGCCGCTCCCGGAACATCCCGTTCGCCGCCGACTTCTCCCAGCAGATCGCCCGCATGGAGGGCGAGGAGATCCGGATACTGCTGGACGGCGCGACGTACCTCTTCTCGAACGAGTACGAGAAGGGGCTCATCGAGTCCAAGACCGGCTGGAGCGACGCCGAGATCCTGTCCAGGGTCGGCCACCGCGTCACCACGCTCGGCTCGCAGGGCGTGCGCATCGAGGGCGTCGGCGAGGACCCGATCGAGGTCGGCTGTGCGGAGGAGGAGCGCAAGGCGGACCCCACCGGCGTCGGCGACGCCTTCCGTGCCGGGTTCCTGTCCGGCCTGGTGTGGGGTGTCTCCCTGGAGCGGGCCGCGCAGGTCGGCTGCATGCTGGCGACGCTGGTCATCGAGACGGTGGGCACGCAGGAGTACCAGCTGCGCCGGGGGCACTTCATGGAGCGGTTCACCAAGGCGTACGGGGAGTCGGCGGCCGATGAGGTGCGGGGGCATCTGCGCTGAGGCCGGCGGGGGCGTGCGGCTGTCTCCGGGGCGCCGCTGTTCGGGTGCGGTGTCTTGGGGCGCCGTTGTTCGGGTGCAGGTGAGTGGGGGCTGGTCGCGCAGTTCCCCGCGCCCCTGATGGGGCTGCGCCCCGGACCCCTGATGGGGCTGCGCCCCGGACCCCTGATGGGGCTGCGCCCCGGACCCCTGACGGGGGTGTGCCTCGGGTTGGGGGCGGGTCGTTGTTCGGGTGCGGGTGTGTGGGGGCTGGTCGCGCAGTTCCCCGCGCCCCTGATGGGGCTGCGCCTCGAGCCCACGGCGGGGGTGTGCCTCGGGTTGGGGGCGGGGCGTTGTTCGGGTGCGGGTGTGTGGGGGCCGGTCGCGCAGTTCCCCGCGCCCCTGACGGGGCTGCGCCCCGGGCCCCTGGCGGGGCTGCGCCCCCCTGCGTGGGCGTGTCAGGTTGTTCGGCGGACCAGGTAGGCCGTGCCCCGGTCGGCCGGTTCCTCGCCGATGTACTGCTGGTTCCGCATCTCGCACCATGCCGGGATGTCCAGGCGGGCGGCCTCGTCGTCCGAGAGGATGCGGACCGTGCCGCCCACCGGTACGTCCCCGATCACCTTCGCCAGCTCGATGACCGGGATGGGGCAGCGCTTGCCCAGGGAGTCGACGACGAGTTCCGCGGGGCGCGTCCGGACGGCCGGTGCCGGCGCCCCCAGCTTCTCCCGGACGGCCGCCACCGCCCCCGGCAGCACCTCCAGGAACCGCTCCACGTCCGCCTCCGCCGCCCCCATCGGCAGCGAGACGCGCACGTTGCCCTCGCTCAGCACACCCATCGCCCGCAGCACATGGCTGGGCGTCAGCGTGCTGCTGGTGCAGGAGGACCCGGAGGAGACGGAGAAACCCGCCCGGTCCAGCTCGTGCAGCAACGCCTCCCCGTCGACGTACAGACAGGAGAAGGTGACGATCCCGGGCAGCCGGCGCTCGGGATCGCCGACCACCTCCACGTCGGCCACGACCCGCGGCACCCGCGTGCGGATCCGCTCCGTCAGCTCCCGCAGCCGTACCGCCTCCCGGGCCGCCTCGGCCCGCACCGCGCGCAGGGAGGCCACGGCCGCCACGATCGCCGGGATGTTCTCGAACCCCGGGGCCCGCCCCGACTCCCGCTCGTCCACCGGGCCTTGGGCGGCGAACCGCACCCCCTTGCGGACGACGAGCAGCCCGACCCCCGACGGCCCGCCCCATTTGTGCGCACTCGCCGCGAGCAGCGACCAGTCGCCCCCGACCGGCCCCCAGCCCAGCGACTGCGCCGCGTCCACCAGCAACGGCACCCCGGCCGCCCGGCAGATCTCGGCCACCGCGGCCACCGGCTGGACGGTGCCCACCTCGTGGTTGGCGGACTGCAGAACGGCCAGCGCCGTGTCCTCGCGGAGCGCGGCCGCGTAGTCCGCCGCCGCGACGGCTCCCGTCCGGTCCACCGCCACCCGGGTGACCGTCCCGCCCGCCGCCTCGAACACCTCGGCCGAATGGAGTACGGAGGAGTGTTCGACGGCGGACACGATCAGGTGGCGTCCCACCCGCCGCCGCCCGGCCAACGCCCCGGCGACCCCCGTATGGACGGCCCGGCTCCCGGACGGGGTGAACACCACCTCGTCCGCCCGGCACCCGACGGCCTCCGCGGCGGCCTCCCGTGCGGCGTCCAGCAGCATGCGGGCCTTGCGCCCCTCCCGGTAGAGCCGGGCGGGGTCGGCCCATCCCTCGTCCAGCGAGGCCAACAGCGCCTGACGGGCCACGGGGTGGAGGGGAGCGGCCGAGGCGGCATCGAAGTAGGACACAGGGCAACCGTAAGACTTCGGTGAACGCGACCGCGCCCGGGGCGCGGGGAACGGCGCGACCAGCCACGACGCACCCCGCATCCGCACGCCGAACCATGACAACCCCAGCTATTGGGCGCCCAATCCAACCCCTTCGGAGTGACCGGCGGCGCGTATGCCCCCCTCCCCGCGAACCCTCCGAGAGCGTCGGCTAGGGTTTGGTCCGCATAAACATCCAAACCCCTGCCCGACGCAGGGCGGCGACCGACCAGCGAGAAGGCCGCGCCGACCGCGCGGGCGAGACTCTCGGGAAGGCGCTACGTGAGTCCCAACGGCTCCGACCGCTCGCCGCGGCGCCCGATGCGGCGGAAGCTGCTGCAGGCACTGACCGCGGGCCTGGTCCTGGCGACCGCTACCGGTTGCACATACAAGGACTTCCCCCGCCTTGGTATGCCCACCCCGACCACGGAAGAGGCTCCGCGGATCCTCTCCCTCTGGCAGGGCTCCTGGGCTGCCGCGCTCGCCGTCGGCGTGCTGGTGTGGGGCCTGATCCTGTGGAGCGCCATGTTCCACCGGCGCAGCCGCACCAAGGTCGAGGTACCTCCGCAGACTCGGTACAACATGCCGATCGAGGCCCTGTACACGGTGGTCCCGATCATCATCATCTCGGTGCTCTTCTACTTCACCGCCCGGGACGAGTCCAAGCTGCTCAGCCTCACCGACAAGAAGCCCGAGGTCACGGTCAACGTGGTCGGCTTCCAGTGGAGCTGGGGCTTCAACTACGTCGAGAACGTCCCCGGCTCCACCGGTGACGCCAAGACCGACAAGAACCTGGACGCGATCCCGAACCGGTACAAGGACGCCTTCCCGGCGAACGCCGGCGGTGTCTACGACGTCGGTACGCCCGGCACGCGGAACCCGCAGACGGGCAACCCCGGTCCGACGCTCTGGCTCCCCAAGGGCAAGACGGTCCGCTTCGTCCTGACCTCTCGTGACGTCATCCACTCCTTCTGGGTGGTGCCGTTCCTGATGAAGCAGGACGTCATCCCGGGCCACACCAACGCCTTCCAGGTGACCCCCAACCAGGAGGGCACCTTCCTCGGCAAGTGCGCAGAGCTCTGCGGCGTCGACCACTCAAGGATGCTGTTCAACGTGAAGGTCGTCTCCCCCGAGCGCTACCAGCAGCACCTCAAGGACCTCGCCAAGAAGGGGCAGACCGGTTACATTCCCGCCGGCATCGCGCAGACGAGCCACGAGAAGAACCGGGAGACGAACAACCTGTGAGCATCCTCAATGAACCCCAGGGTGCCGCGGCAGCTGAGGACTCGTACGAGAACGAGCTGCCGGTCAGGCGCAAGCAGCCCGGCAACGTCGTGGTGAAGTGGCTGACGACCACCGACCACAAGACGATCGGGACGCTCTATCTGGTCACGTCGTTCGCGTTCTTCCTGATCGGTGGCGTGATGGCGCTGCTGATGCGCGCCGAGCTGGCCCGGCCGGGGCTGCAGTTCATGTCGAACGAGCAGTTCAACCAGGCGTTCACGATGCACGGCACGATCATGCTGCTGATGTTCGCGACGCCGCTGTTCGCCGGCTTCACGAACTGGATCATGCCGCTGCAGATCGGTGCG
>NZ_JBEOTD010000016.1:98621-150653 GCF_040426375.1 Streptomyces sp. NPDC096012 | reverse complement strand
CCCGGGTCTCCCGCCGCCGCGCCCCGCCCTGCGCCGACGCCCCGCGCCGCGAGCCCGCTGCGCGGGCACCGCCGAGGAGGACGGCACGCCGGCCAGTGGGGGCGCCGGCAGCCGTTCGCTCCAGCTGCCGGTGAGCAGGGCCCGGACCAGCGCGTTGTCCCGGGCGGCGGCCGCCGTCCACTCGGCCGCCGCGGTGAGCCGCTGCGCGGGCTCGGCCGAACTGCCGAGCGCCCGTTCCACCCCGGCGAGATAGCCGTCGGCCTCCCGCCGGACCAGGGCCCGGGCCAGCCCGTCCTTGCTGCCGAACTCGTTGTACAGGGTCTGCCGGGACACCCCTGCCGCCGCGGCCACGTCGACCATCCGCACCGCGGACCACGGCCGGCGCGCAAGGGCCGTACAGGCGGCGTCCAGTAGGGATTCCCGGGCCGCAGGCATCGTCGCCTCCCTGGGGCGGAGCAACTCTGCGCCCAGATTTGACGCGCTTGTATGCACTGTCAAGGGTTCGCGGTGATACGGCGTCCGCTTCCCGCCGCGCGAGGTGGCGGCGCCGCCGGGTGCACCACGACCGGTCGCGCGGTCACCTCGTTCCGGCGGCGGTGCACCGGGGGGCGCGCTCCGGCGGCCGCGCCCCCCGAGCGCCTCGCCACGCCCGCCCACCTGCCCCCTGTCGCCCCATACCGGCGGCGACCGATACCGTTCGTGACATGCCGGACTACCTCGACGACCTGCGCCTCGCCCACGTCCTCGCGGACGCCGCCGACGCCACCACCATGGAACGCTTCAAGGCTCTCGACCTGAAGGTGGAGACGAAGCCGGACATGACGCCGGTGAGCGAAGCCGACAAGGCGGCGGAAGAACTGATCCGCGGCCACCTCCAGCGGGCCCGCCCGAGGGACGCGATCCTCGGCGAGGAGTACGGCGTGGAGGGCACCGGCCCCCGCCGCTGGGTGATCGACCCGATCGACGGGACCAAGAACTACGTGCGCGGCGTCCCGGTCTGGGCCACCCTCATCTCGCTGACGGAGGCGACCGAGGGCGGCTACCAGCCCGTCGTCGGCCTGGTCTCGGCCCCCGCCCTCGGCCGCCGCTGGTGGGCCGTGAAGGACCACGGCGCCTTCACCGGCCGCAGCCTCACCTCCGCCGGCCGCATCCACGTCTCCCGCGTCGGCGAGCTGGCGGACGCCTCCTTCGCGTACTCCTCGCTGTCCGGCTGGGAGGAGCGGGGCCAGCTCGACGGCTTCCTGGACCTGACCCGCCAGGTGTGGCGCACGCGCGCGTACGGCGACTTCTGGCCGTACATGATGGTCGCCGAAGGCTCCGTCGACCTGTGCGCCGAGCCGGAGCTGTCCCTGTGGGACATGGCCGCCAACGCGGTCATCGTCACCGAGGCGGGCGGCACCTTCACCGGCCTCGACGGCCGCCCGGGTCCGCACAGCGGCAACGCCGCCGCGTCGAACGGCCTGCTCCACGAACAGATGCTGGGGTATCTCGGCCGGCGCTCATGAGCACCGAGAGGGCCCCCGCACGCCCTTGATCGACGTCGCGCGCCCTCTTGTTGACCCGTGCTTTGCCTGGCACTCTGGGACCTGCCCTCACTTGTGAACTTGTGAAAAGCCGCACAGGCGCTTCCGGCGCCCGGCCGCACAGCTTCCGAGACCCCCCAGGAGGTGGCCCCATCCATGTTCGTCCGTGACGCCATGAGCACGGTGGTCCTCACCGTCGGCCCCGCACACACCCTCCGCCAGGCAGCAGCCCTGATGTCCGCGCGCCGCGTCGGCGCCGCCGTGGTCCTCGATCCGGACGCGGGCGGGATCGGCATCCTCACCGAGCGCGACATCCTCGATTCCATCGGGCTCGGCCAGGACCCGGACACCGAACGCACCCATGCCCACACCACCACCGAGGTCGTCTTCGCCTCCCCTGACTGGACCCTGCGGGACGCCGCCCGCGCCATGACCCACGGCGGCTTCAGACACCTGATCGTCCTCGACGGCGGCCAGGTGGCCGGCATCGTCTCGGTCCGCGACATCATCCGCTGCTGGGTCCCGTCATCGGAACCCGCACCCATGCACTGAGCACACGGACCTGGGCGCCGGACCCGGACGCATGGACCTGGGCGACGGACCCGGACGCATGGACCTGGGTGACGGCCCCGGACGCATGGACCTTGGGTGACGGCCCCGGACGCACGCAGCGGGCCGGACCCCGGAGCACCTCGGGGTCCGGCCCGCCCGGCCGCGACGGCGGCCGGCTCAGCCGCGCAGCGCCCGCACCGCCGCCTCCAGCCGCTTGCCGAAGTCGGCGTCGGCGTTGCGGAAGTTCCCGATCGCGCGCTCCGCGATGTCCTCGCGCGAGACCTGCGAGATCGCGCCGGCGAGGTTGGCGACCAGACGCTCCTGCTCCTCGTGCGACATCAGCCGGTAGAGGTTGCCCGCCTGCACGAAGTCGTCGTCCTCGGCGTGCGCGGGCGTCGGGTGGTCACCCGTACCCGCCGTGAAGCCGTCGAACGGCTGCCACAGCGGGCGGCCGGTCTGCCGCGGCCCGCCGAAGCTGTTCGGCTCGTAGTTCTTCGCGGCGCCGTGCCGGCCGTCGTAGAGCCGGCCGTCACGCGCGTTCGTGCGCGCCTCGGTGGCGTGCGGGCGGTTCACCGGGAGGTGGTCGGCGTTGATGCCGACGCGGTAGCGGTGGGCGTCGCCGTAGGCGAAGAGCCGGCCCTGGAGCATCTTGTCCGGGGACGGGCCGATGCCGGGCACGAAGTGCGCCGGGGAGAAGACCGACTGCTCGACCTCCGCGAAGACGTTGCGCGGGTTGCGGTTCAGCTCCAGCCTGCCGATCTCGACGACCGGGTAGTCCGCGTGCGGCCACACCTTGGTCAGGTCGAACGGGTTGAAGCGGTACGTCGCCGCGTCCGCCACCGGCATGATCTGCACGCCCACGGTCCAGCTCGGGAACTCGCCGCGCTCGATCGCCTGGCGCAGGTCGCGCTGGTGGGAGTCGGGATCCCGGCCCGCGAGCAGCTCGGCCTCCCGCGCGGTGAGGTTCCGGATCCCCTGGTCGGTCTTGAAGTGGTACTTGACCCAGAAGGCCTCGCCGTCCGCGTTGTTCCACTGGAAGGTGTGCGAGCCGAAACCGTCCATGTGGCGGTAGGACGCGGGGATGCCCCGGTCACCGAAGAGCCAGGTCACCTGGTGCGTGGACTCGGGCGACAGGCCCCAGAAGTCCCAGACGTTGTCCGCCTCCTGGCTGCCGGTGTACGGGTCGCGCTTCTGGGTGTGGATGAAGTCCGGGAACTTGATCGCGTCCCGGATGAAGAAGACCGGGGTGTTGTTGCCGACGAGGTCATAGTTGCCCTCCTCGGTGTAGAACTTCACCGAGAAGCCGCGCGGGTCACGGACGGCGTCGGCCGCGCCGAGGTTGCCGGCCACGGTCGAGAAGCGCAGGAAGACCTCGGTCTCCTTGCCGATCCCGGAGAGGAACGCGGCGCGCGTGTACTTCGTGACATCGGCCGTCACCGTGAAGGTGCCGTAGGCGCCCGCGCCGCGGGCGTGCACCACGCGCTCCGGGATGCGCTCCCGGTTGAAGTGGGCGAGCTTCTCCAGGAGCAGCTGGTCCTGGACGAGAACCGGGCCGCCGACGCCTGCCGTCTCGCTGTTCTGGTTGTCGGCGACCGGCGCCCCGGCCTCCGTGGTGAGCGGTCCCTGCGTCACGTGCGCCTCCTGCGTCCTTACTGACTGGTCCTGTCCCATGGCCGAAGCCGGTCTCGATCCTACAATAGACTTCGTCTAAGTCAGGCATTGATCTAATCTCACACCTGTTCCCGACCTGGTCTTCCCTGCTGTTAGGCTGGTGGCTATGAGCGACCTACTGGAACGGCTGCGTGGACGCGGATGGCGGATGACCGCGCAGCGACGCGTGGTGGCCGAGGTCCTGAACGGCGAGCACGTCCATCTGACGGCCGACGAGGTCCACGCGCGGGCCGTCGTGAAGCTGCCGGAGATCTCCCGGGCGACCGTCTACAACACGCTGGGCGAGCTGGTCTCCCTCGGCGAGGTGCTGGAAGTCACGACGGACAAGCGCGCCAAGCGGTACGACCCGAACGCGCACCAGCCGCACCATCACCTGGTCTGCGCCCGCTGCGGCTCGATCCGCGACGTCCACCCGACGGGCAACCCGCTCGCCGACCTCCCCGACACCGAGCGCTTCGGCTTCACGGTGTCGGACGTCGAGGTGACGTACCGCGGGCTGTGCCCGGACTGCACGGGCGCGTAACCGACCCGCTTCCCCTGAGCCCCGGCATCCGCCGGGGCTCTTCGCGTGCGCAACCGCGGGCTCGGCAACCACGCGGACAAGGAGCCGCGGGCGCGCACAGGGCACGCAAGATCAGGGCACAAAAAACCGAGGGCCGGAATCCATCTCTGGATTCCGGCCCTCGGCCTTCAGTAGCGGGGACAGGATTTGAACCTGCGACCTCTGGGTTATGAGCCCAGCGAGCTACCGAGCTGCTCCACCCCGCGTCGGTGAATACGACACTACGCGAGGGGGTCCCGCAGAAGCAAATCCGTGGGGGCCGAGGTGGCGGGGGTCACTCACGCCCGCCGGCGCGCGTCATGCCGACAGCTCCTCGCGCAGCGCGTCCCGGAGCCGCCCGGCCCGCTCGGCCACCTCGGCCGGACCCAGGGCGACCGCCCTGTGGGCCCACTTCTGCCCCTCGGCCAGCTCGCCGCGACGCGCGTAGACCAGGGCCAGCCGCAACGCCGCCCGGCCGTGCCCGGCGTCGGCGGCCCGCGTCCACCACACGGCCGCCTCCGGTTCGCTCCCCTCGCGCGCCAGCAGCAGGCCGAGGTTGAAGGCGCCGTTGCGCGAGCCGGCCTCGGCCGCCGTCCGGTACCACTGCGCGGCCTCCACGACATCGCCCCGGGCGGCGGCGAGCATGCCCACCCGCACCTGCGCCCGCCGGTGGCCCTGGGAGGCGGCCCGCTCGTACCACTCCTCGCACTCGGTCTTCTCGTGGACGACCTCGCCCAGCTCGTGCTC
The DNA here is from genome assembly GCF_040426375.1 of Streptomyces sp. NPDC096012. Lineage (NCBI taxonomy): Bacteria > Bacillati > Actinomycetota > Actinomycetes > Kitasatosporales > Streptomycetaceae > Streptomyces > Streptomyces sp. NPDC096012. Next base: position 145,619 of record NZ_JBEOTD010000016.1, on the reverse strand, counting down.
GGGCTGCGGCGGCCGGCGCGCGTCGAGCAGGGTGGCCAGCCGGTATGCCGCCTCCGCGCTGCCGCCACCGGCGGCACACCGCAGATGCCGTTCGGCGTCCCGGTCGTCGCCCTCGCGCAGCCGCGCGATGCCGACCTGCAGCGCGGCCTCGGTGTGCCCGGCCGCGGCCGCCCGCTCGTACCACCGCAGCGCCGCCCGCTCCTCGCCGCGCCCGGCGTACAGGATGCCGAGGTTGAACGCGGCGTCCACGCTGCCGGCCTCGGCCGCCTTGGAGAACCACGGCTCGGATCCGGACGTGTCGCCGCCCTGGAGCAGCAGGATGGCCAGCGCGTTGGCCGCCTCCCGGTGCCCCGCGTAGGCGGCCCGCCGGTACCACTGCTCGGCCTGCGCGGTCCGCCCCTGCTCGGCACAGAGCAGGCCGAGGTTGTAGGCGCCGTTGTCGTCGCCCGCGTCCAGCGCGGCCCGGTACCAGCGCTCGGCCGTCTGCGTCTCCCCGCGCTCGGCGTGCAGCGCGCCGAGCGCGTTGGCCGCGTTGCCGTCGCCGTCCTGGGCCGCGCGCAGCCACCACACGGCCGCGCTGTCGGTGTCCCCGGCGTCCCGCAGCAGGAAGCCGAGCGCGCAGGCGGCGCGCGCCTCTCCGTCCTTGGCCGAGGTCAGGTACCAGCGCCCGGCCTCCTTCAGCTGCCCGCGCTTCTCCAGGATCGCCCCGAGGTGCAGGGCGGCCCTGCGATGCCCCCGGGCGGCGGCCTGCCGGTACCACTGCTCGGCCTCGTCGACGGTGCTGTCGGCGCCGCTCTCGTCCTCGTGGCCGGTCCTGTGGTCGAGAGCGCGCGCCAGCCGGTAGGCGGCCTCCCGGTGTCCGCGCTCGGCCGCGGCCCGCATCCAGTACTCGGCGCCGGGGTCCCCGCGGTGCTCCAGGAGGTCGGCGAGCGCATAGGCGCCGAGGGCGTGGCCCTGCTCGGCGGACTGGCGCAGCCAGTACTCGGCGGCCGGCTCGTTCCCGCGCTCTCGGTGGTGGCGGCCCAGCGCGTGCGCGGCCGCTGCGGAGCCGGCGACGGCGGCGATCCGCCACCAGCCGGCCGCCTCGTCGGGATAGCCGCGCTGGTGCAGCAGGACGCCCAGGTTGTTGGCCGCGGCCCGGTCGCCGTCCGCGGTGGCGGCGCGCAGGTGGGGTTCGGCTCCGTCGAGGTCACCACGGCGCAGCAGCATGGCACCGAGGACGCTCGACGCCTCGGCGTCGCCGCTCTGGGCGGCGAGCGCGAGGCGCGTCTCCTCGGCGGTTTCCCCCATGTCCACCATTTCGTCGCGGGCCGGCTCCGTACCGGAAGGCTGCACAAATCGCCTTGACTCGAACAGAGCTGCCTTGTCCCCCATAACATCCATCGTCGCACCACCTGCAACCTGGGTACACCCGGTATACCGCAGCCCGTGAGGTCACTTCAGCGTTTTGTCGACATGCCCACAGGGAGACAAGTCAAACACAAGCCGGCCAACTCCCCACGGCGGCGCGGCCGTCGTTGCCCGCAGTACATGAGTTCGCACACCACGAAGGCCCGGATCCTTTTGGATCCGGGCCTTCGACTTCAGTAGCGGGGACAGGATTTGAACCTGCGACCTCTGGGTTATGAGCCCAGCGAGCTACCGAGCTGCTCCACCCCGCGCCGTTGTGATCCAACCGTACCACGGCGCGGGGGGTGCTTGATCAACTGCCGCTCTTGCCGTCGCCGGCGGCCTTGTCAGCGGCGCCACCGGCGCTCTTGCCGGCGTTCTTGTCTGCGCTCTTGTCGGCGCTCTTGTCGGCGTTCTTGCCGCCGCCGGCCGCGGCCTGCGCGTCCCGGGCCCGCTTGAGCGCGTCCTGCAGGTCCTTCTGCGCAGCGGCGTAGGCGGACCAGTCCGGGCCGTCCGGCCGCTGCAGGGCCTTCTGGCCGGCCTCGAAGGCCTTCTGGGCGTCGTCGAGGGCCTGCCTGACGGTCGGACTGCTCGACGAGGGCGGCGGGTTGGTGGTGCCGGGCGGTGTGGTGGTCGGGCCCTGCGCACCGAAGACCTTGTCGAGCGCCTCGCCGAGTGTGTCCTCGAAGGCCGTCTTGCCCTCGTAGGTGACCAACACCTTGCGCAGCAACGGGTACTTGAGTCCGCCACCGCGTACGTAGACCGGCTCCACGTAGAGCAGTCCGCCGTCCAGTGGCACCGTCAGCAGGTTGCCGTACTCGACCTCCGAATCTCCGCCCTTGAGGAGCTTGATCGCGGCGGCGATGTCCTGTTCGGAGTTGAACTGGCTCTGGATCTGCTTGGGTCCGTCGACGGTCGTGCTGGTCGGCAGCTTCAGGATTCTGATCTTGCCGTAGTCACTGCTGCCCGCCTCCGCGTCCACCGACATGAACGCCGCCAGGTTGTAACGGCCGTTGGGCGTGAACGTCGTCGACAGCGAGAACGCCTGCTCGGCCTGGTCGGGCATCTTCATGCTCAGGTAGTACGGCGGGACCGCGTTGCCCGACTTGTTGGTCGGGTCGTCCGGCACCTGCCACACCCCGCTGCCGGTGAGGAACGTCTGCGCGTCGGTCACGTGGTACCGGGTGAGCAGCTCGCGCTGGACCTTGAACAGGTCCTGCGGGTAACGCAGATGCGCCATCAGGTCAGAGGAGATGGCGCTCTTCGGCTGCACCGTGCCGGGGAAGGCCTTCATCCAGGTCTTCAGCACCGAGTCCTTGGTGTCCCACTCGTAGAGCTTGACATCGCCGGTGTAGGCGTCGACGGTCGCCTTCACCGAGTTGCGGATGTAGTTGACCTGGTTCTGCTGGGCCACCACCGCGCGCGAGTTGTTCGTCGCCGTCAGCGAGTCGGCCGTCGTGTCACCGAGAGTGGTGCGGGAGGCGTAGGGGTAGCCGTTGGTGGTCGTGTAGGCGTCGACGATCCACTGGATACGGTGGTTCACCACCGCCGGGTAGGCGTCGCCGTCGATGGTCAGCCAGGGGGCGACCGCCTCCACGCGCTCCTTGGGCGTGCGGTTGTACAGGATCCGCGATCCCTTGCCGATCGCGCCCGAGTACAGGATCTGGGGCTCGTTGAACGCCACCGCGTAGGCCGCCCGGTTGACCGGGTTGTCGAGGTTGACCCCGCTCTTGCCCTGGTAGCTGGTGGTCTTGTCACCGTTGTCGTCGGAGTAGTCGATCTCCTTCTGGGGACCGCCGACGATGGAGTAGGTGCCGGTCTTCTCGCCGTAGTAGATCCGCTGCTGGTATGAGCCGAGGTCGCCCTTGGACGGCAGGTCGTACTCGGTGAAGACCGGCTCGCCGTTGGCGTTGGCCTCGGTGCCCTTGGCGGCGACCACGCCGTAGCCGTGGGTGTAGCGGAAGTGGTCGTTGATCCAGTTGTTCTTCGGGACTCCGTCCAGGTTCAGCTCGCGCAGGCCGAGGACGGTGTCCTGGTCCTTGCCGTCCTTGGTCGGGTACCGGTCGACGTCCAGGTTGGTCGGGAACCCGTAGTAGTTCTTCATCTGCTGAAGCTGCTGGAACGTCGGCGAGACGATGTTCGGGTCCATGATGCGGATGCCGGCCGCGTCGTTCACGTCGTCGCGGAGCTTGGTCTTGTCCGTGGCGGTGGACTTGCCCGGGTACTCGGTGACCTTGGTGTCGTCGATGCCGTAGGCCTCGCGGGTCGCCGTGAGGTTCTTCTGGACGTACGGCGCTTCCTTGGCCTGCTCGTTGGGCTGGACCTGGAACTTCTGCACGATCGCCGGATAGAGGCCGCCGATCAGGATCGCCGAGAGGACCATCAGGCCGAAGCCGATGACCGGCAGCTGCCAGGTGCGCCGCCACAGCGTGGCGAAGAACAGCAGGGCGCAGATGACGGCGATGCAGAACAGGATCGTCTTCGCCGGCAGATAGGCGTTGGCGTCGACGTAGCGCAGGCCCGTCCAGTTGTCGGTCGCCTTGAAGTCGCTCGACTTGACGGCCAGGCCGTACCGGTCGAGCCAGTAGGCGACCGCCTTCAGCGCCACGAAGATGCCGAGGAGCACCGACAGATGCCCGGTCGCGGCGGCCGTGGCGCGCGCGCCCGGGCTGGTGACGCGCAGCCCGCCGTACAGGTAGTGGGTCAGCGCGGCGGCGATCAGGCTCAGGACGGCGGCGGCGAAGCCGAAGCCCAGCAGGAAGCGGTACCAGGGCAGATCGAAGGCGTAGAAGGCGACGTCGAGGTGGAACTGCGGGTCCTTCTGGTGGAAGGGCACGCCGTTGACCCACATCAGCCAGGTCCGCCACTGGCCGGCCGCCGAGGCGCCGGCGATCAGCCCGACGAGGGCGGTCACGGCGAGCAGCAGCCACTTCTTGTACGGCGCGATCCCCATCCGGTACCGGTCGAGGCTCTGCTGCTCCATGGACATGGCGCTCAGCGGGGGCCGCAGCCGGTGCGCGAGCCAGATGTTGACGCCGACGGCGACCGCCATGAGCAGACCGAAGACGCAGAACAGCCCGATCTTGGTCCACAGAGTGGTGGTGAACACGGACGAGTAGTGCACCGACCGGTACCACAGCCAGTCCGTCCAGAAGCCCGCGAACATGGTGAACGCCATGCCGAGGACGGCCAGGACGCCCAGTGTCACGAGCAGGGTCCGGACGCGCCGGGACGGGCGGCCCGCTCTGATCCGCGGCCCCGTCGGGCTTCCGCCGCGGTCCGGCATCTGGAAAGCCAAGGTGCGCACCTCGATGTTCGCTGTCGATCCGTCAGGCCCTCGTGTTCGCGGGCCCCCCGTGGCCCGCCGTGATCTCGGGCCCACACCTATGCAACTTACTCACGGCTTACTCGGTTCCCGGTTCCGGCCGGGAACGAGGCAGGATTGTGACCATGTCCAACACTCCCATGGCAGCGAGCCCGCTCACCCGGGCCGTACTCGAGATCGACGAGTACGCCTCCGGCCTCGGCTGGGACCAGCCCGCCCGCCTCTTCGCCCTCGTCGACACCGCACGGCTGCGGGTTCAGGAACCCTCGCTCGCGGCCCAGCTGGGCCTCGGGGAGGAGTCCGGGGCCACCGGTCTCACCCCGATCGAGCAGGACGAGATCCCGTCCGGCAAACCGCTGGACGAGTTCCTCGGCACCATCGCCTGGCCCGACGCGGTGGTCGGCTGCGCGCTCACGGTGGAGCGCCTGATGCTGCCGCCGTCGGCCGAGGCGCAGGTGCCGCAGGGCCTCAGCGAGGCGAAGCTGACCAAGTGGGTGGCCGAGCACCCCGAGCGCCAGGAGGTCCGCATGACGGTCGCGGTGCTGCGGGACGGCAGCCGCGAGTCGGCGCTGCGGCTGCGCGAGAAGGACTCCGCCACGGAGGTCCTGACCGGCCCGGCCCTGGTGCCGGGCCTCGCGGAGGCGCTGGCCGCCACGTTCGCGGACTGAGGTCGCTGCGGGTACGGCGATGGGGGCGCCCCGGCACTACGGGCGCCCCCAGCCGTGTCCGGGCCCGTTCAGCCCTTGGCGGCGCAGGTGGGCAGCGCGGCCGTGTTGTCGCTGCGGATGTCCTTCAGCGCGTCCAGCGCGTCCCGGATCGTCTTGACCTTGACCAGGGTGAGGCCGCTCGGGGTGTCCTTGGCGGCCGCCGCGCAGTTGGCGGCCGGCGTCAGGAAGTACTGGGCGCCCTTGTCGCGCGCGCCGACCGTCTTCATCTCGATGCCGCCGATCGGGCCGACGGTGCCGTCGTCGTCGATGGTGCCGGTGCCCGCGACGAACTTGCCGCCGGTCAGGTCGCCAGGGGTGAGCTTGTCGTAGATGCCGAGGGCGAACATCAGACCGGCGCTGGGCCCGCCGACGTCGGCGAGCTTGATGTCGATGGTGAACGGGAAGGTGTGGTCGGTCCCGGCGGAGATCCCGACGATGGCCCGCTTGGCGCCGCTGTCGGCGGACGTGGCGGTCGTGATCTTCACGTCCCGGGTCCCGGTGGCCGTCCTGTGTGCCTTCTCGGCGGCCGCCTGCTCCTTGGCCGGGACGACGGTGAAGACGACGTCCTGCCCCGCCTTGTGCTTGGTCACCAGCTTGGCCACGTCGGTCGGCTGCTTCACCGCCGTGCCGTCCACGGCCTTGATCACGTCGCCCGCGTGCAGCCTGCCCTCGGCCGGGGAGTTCTTGACGACGGTGGAGACGATCACCCAGGACTTCACGGGGACGTGCAGCTCCTTCAGGGCGGCGACCTTGGCGCTCTCCTGGGACTGGCTGAACTCCTCGGCGTTCTCCTGGGTGGACTGCTCCTCCGTCTTGCCGTCCGGGTAGAGCGTGTCGTGCGGCACGATCTTGCTGTCGTGCGCCAGCCAGCCGTAGACGGCCTCGACCAGGTTCATCCGGAAGTCCGCGCTGGTCACCCGGACGGTCGTCATGTTCAGGTGGCCGTTCGCCGGATACGTCTTGTGCCCGGAGATCTGCAGCACCGGCTCGCCGTCGTGCTCCGCCAGCGTGTTCACGGTGGGGCCGGGAGACATCTCCGAGTACGGCACGGGGATGAGCACCCCGGCGCACAGGAGTGCGATCAGCATCAGGGTGGAGGCGAGCATCGTCGCGGTGCGGCGTGGCATGGCACGACAGTACGGGACGCCTCTGTCAGCGCACCGTCAGGGCGCCGGGGTCAGGCGCCGCGCGCACCGGAGTCGGTCTTCTCCATGGCCGCGCGGAAGCGGGCGTACCCGTCCAGCTCGGGGCCGTCACCGCGCACCCTGCGGGTCCGATTGGCCCAACCGCCCCACACTCCGGCCGCTATCGCGGCCACGAGCGGGATCAGCAACCAGACGAGCGCCGCCATGCCGACCTCCCAACCCCATGAGCGTCCGCAACTGACTGATCAGCAGATTAACCAGCCCCACTGACAACGCTCACGCGAGGGGTCCGGTTACGCAACCGGAGGGACGGATGTGCCCGTTGTGACCCATTTGCCCGGATCGGCGCGGACCTCTTCCACGGAGGCGGCGCGAAACGGGGGAACGGATTCGCACCGGTCGGCACCGGTCGGTCGGGGGAGGGCGGCGCAGGCAGGGTTCGGCGCAGGCCTCCGGATCGGCGCCGTGCGCCGACGTGGCTTTCGGCGCGGTCCCCCGACGGGGTCAGCAGGCGCCGACCCACTCCTCCGTGCCGTCGGAGAACTTCTGGTGCTTCCAGATGGGCACCTCGTGCTTGAGGTCGTCGATCAGCCTCCGGCAGGCCGTGAAGGCCTCGGCCCGGTGTGGGCAGGCGACGGCGACCACCACCGCGAGGTCCCCGATCCGCAGGTCGCCGACCCGGTGGACGGCGGCCAGCGCGCGCACCGGGTGGTCCGCGACGACCTTCTCGGCGATCCGCCGGATCTCGGCCTCGGCACTGGGATGGCAGGAGTACCCGAGCCCGTCCACGTCGGCGCCCCCGTCGTGGTTGCGCACGGTGCCCACGAACAGCGCGATGCCCCCGGCCGCCGCGTCCCCGACCGCCTGGAACACCTCGTCCACGGAGAGCGCGGTCTCCCGGATGCCGATCAGCTTGATGGGATCCTGTGCCGCCTGCTCACCGGGGTGCTCGTTCGCGTGTGCCATACCCCCATCGTGCCGCACGCCCGCGACACCGGGAATACGAGATTCACCAGGCACGCGCGCGGGCGGGTTTGGAGCCTCCTACAGCGCGCCCTCGCGTCAGACGCCGGCGAGGCCCTCGCGCCACACGCCCGTGATGCCCTCGCGTCACACCCGCCGGCGAGCCTTCCGGGCACGCCGTACGACGGCCGCCGCGCCCAGCAGTGCCACCGTCGCCCCCGCCGCGCCCGCGGCGGTCGCGTCCTTGCGCCCGAGCCGCCGCCCGGCCACCGTGTGCCGCCCGGAGACCTCCTCCAGCAACTCCGCGAGGACCTCCTCGTTGGTCCACTTCGGCCGCCATCCGGCGTCGTGCAGCCGGCTGCCGCTGACCACCCAGGGATACATCGTGTAGGCGAGGTCCCCCGCCGGGGACGGCGTGAGCCCGATCCGGTGCAGCCGGGCCGCCGCGCCCAGCGCGACCGCGGACGGCAGCTCCATCCGCCGGGTCCCGCTCAGCTCCTCGACCTCCTCCTGCTCCAGCCACCCGTCGCAGCCGACGGCCAGCTCCCCGTCGACCTTCTCGAGAACGGCGTACTCCAGAGCGCTGCACAGATCCTCGACGTGGCAGAACTGCCACGCGGGCCGCGACCCGGCCACCACCAGCAGCCGAGGCGACTCGAAGTACCTGGTCAGGGCCGTGTCCGTGCCCCCGACCAGAACGGCGGGCCGCACGACGGTGACGTTCAGGCCCGGGTGGGCCCGCGGCGCCCGCCGGGCGAGCCGCTCGATCTCCAGCAGGTCCCCGACGCCCGTGGCCTCGGCCGTCGCCCGCAGCTCGGCGTCCTCCGAGAGGGGCAGCTCGTTGTCCGGCAGTGCCCCGTAGACCATCGCCGAGGTGCACAGCACCACCCGGTGCACACCGGCCGCCGCCGCTGCCGTCAGCACGGTCTGGGTTCCCCGGACGTTGTACGCCGTGCGGGCCGCCGGATCGGTCTCCAGATCGAGGTCGAGCGCGAGGTGCACGACCACGTCCGCGCCCCGCAGCTTGTCCGCGATCGCCGGATCGCGGACGTCGAGGATGTGCCACTGGGCGTCGGCGCACTCCCCGCGCCGCTCGTCGATGGCGATGACCTGCTTGATCTCCTCGGATGCGGCGAGCCGCTCGGTGAGCAGGGCGCCGATCCCGGCGGCGGCGCCGGTGACCGCGACGACGGGCCCGCGCACGCCGGGAGGGGTTGAGGGGTTTCGCGCTGCGCGAACCTGTGGATCTGGGGAACTCACCGGGCGTCTCCAGCGGTTGTCTTCAGTACGAGCGCGTGTGACGCGTGCGTACCAGGTGTATCCATCCTGCCGCAGGCCTTCCGTGGGCGAAGCACCGAGCCCCGATCGGGTCCGGGTGTCTACGCTGGGTGGTGACGTCGGGCAGCCGCGCCGCCGGAGAGAACCGGTGGCCTTACCAGCCGAGGAATCCCGTGAGTGACACCCCATTCGGATTCGGCCTTCCGCCGGAGGAGCCGGAAGACGGCGACGAGGGCAAGAAGAAGGACCAGCAGAGCGGCGGTGAGCAGGGACCGGCCAATCCGTTCGGTTTCGGCGGCATGCCCGGAGCCGGAGGCTTTGGCGGCCCGGGCGCCGACAATCCGTTCGCAGCCATGTTCGGTTCCCTGAACCCAACGGACCTGGGCGCCGCCTTCCAGCAGCTGGGCCAGATGCTCTCCTACGAGGGCGGCCCGGTGAACTGGGACATGGCCAAGCAGATCGCCCGCCAGACGGTCGCCCAGGGCGCGCCGGACGGCACGAAGGACGCGAGTGTCGGGCCGGCCGAGCGCAAGGCGGTCGACGAGGCCGTCCGCCTGGCCGACCTGTGGCTGGACGACGCGACGTCCCTGCCGTCGGGCTCCGCGTCCGCGGTCGCCTGGTCGCGCGCGGAGTGGGTCGAGGCGACCCTGCCCGCCTGGCAGGAGCTGGTCGACCCGGTCGCCGAGCGCGTCGGCGCCGCCATGGGCGATGTCCTGCCGGAGGAGATGCAGGCCATGGCGGGCCCGCTCATCGGCATGATGCGCTCGATGGGCGGTGCCATGTTCGGCACGCAGATCGGACAGGCCGTCGGCGTGCTCGCGGGCGAGGTCGTGGGCTCCACGGACGTCGGCCTGCCACTGGGTCCGGCGGGCAAGGCCGCGCTGCTCCCGGCGAACGCCGAGGCCTTCGGCAAGGACCTCGGTGTCCCGCAGGAGGAGGTGCGGCTCTATCTGGCGCTGCGCGAGGCCGCTCACCAGCGCCTCTTCGCGCACGTGCCGTGGCTGCGCTCGCACCTGTTCGGCGCGGTCGAGGGCTACGCACGCGGGATCAAGGTCGACACGGCCAAACTGGAGGACGTGGTCGGCCAGTTCGACCCGCAGAATCCGGAGCAGCTGCAGGACGCCCTGCAGCAGGGCATGTTCCAGCCCGAGGACACGCCCGAGCAGAAGGCCGCGCTGGCCCGGCTCGAGACCGCCCTGGCGCTCGTCGAGGGCTGGGTGGACGCGGTGGTCCACGCGGCCGCGAAGCCGCGTCTGTCGTCCGCCGACGCCCTGCGCGAGACCCTGCGCCGGCGCCGTGCGACCGGCGGCCCGGCGGAGCAGACGTTCGCCACGCTGATCGGTCTGGAGCTGCGCCCGCGCCGGCTGCGCGACGCCTCCCGCCTGTGGGCCTCGCTCGCGGACGCGCGCGGGGTCGATGGCCGGGACGCGCTGTGGCACCACCCGGACATGCTGCCGACCGCGAGCGACCTGGACGACCCGGACGGCTTCGTGCACCGCGAGCAGCTGGACTTCTCCGAGCTGGACAAGCTGCTCGGCGAGGCCGCGAGCGACCCCGGAACCGGCTCCGGCTCCGGGGGCCAGCCCGACCTGCGCAAGAAGGACGACGGCGAGACAGAGGGCGACGGCACCGAGTGAGCCTGTACGACGACGCGGTCCTCGTCCTGAAGGAGTACGAGGGCCAGGAGGAGCTGCGCCAGGCCTATCTGAGCCACCTGGAGGCGCACCCGGACGGCATGTGGAAGGCCTGCGGGGACGGCCACATCACGGCGAGTGCGCTGGTGATCGACCCGGTGCGGGGCCGGGTGCTGCTCACCCTGCACAGGAAGCTGCGGATGTGGCTGCAGATGGGCGGCCACTGCGAGCCGGTCGACGCCACGCTGGCGGACGCCGCGCTGCGCGAGGCGACGGAGGAGTCGGGCGTCGCGGGGCTGACCCTGCTGCCCGGTGGTCCGGTGCGCCTGGACCGCCACCAGACGCCGTGCGCCTGGCACCTCGACGTCCAGTACGCGGCGCTCGCCCCGGCCGGTGCCGTCGAGGCGATCAGCGACGAGTCCCTCGATCTGCGCTGGTTCGCCTACGACGAGGTGGCCGACGTGGCGGACGAGTCGGTCGTGCGTCTGTTGGAGGCGACCCGCGCCCGGTTCTGAACGGGGCGGCACGCTGCGTGGGCGTAAGGGGCGACCGCCTGGGCGGTCGCCCCTTACCTCTGCTCCCGATCGTCGCTGACGTCTGCTGCCGGGCGCACCCCGCGCCCGCTTTGCCGACGGTCAGCTCCAGACGTTGCCCTGGTTGTGTCCGCGCGCGCCCTGCTGCCCCATGCCGAACTGCGCGGCGAGGCCCTGCCCGATCTGCGCGTTCTGCGGCGGCAGCAGCTCGCTGGGCTGGACGAGCGCGAAGCCGGCGCCCATGAAGCTCAGCTCCCAGCCCTCACCGGTGTTGCCGCGCCTGCGCCACACACCGGAGGAGTGGGTCTGCGCCTGCATCTGCACGCGCAGACCGGTGGACCAGGCGACGATCGCGTCCGCGTCGCAGTTGACGTACCTGTCCGGCGTGACCTGCATCAGCAGCGGCGCGCCCGAGGTCATCAGGGCGACCTTGCCGCGTCCGGTGATGTTCAGCTGGTACTTCCCGGAGCCGGAGATGCCGTAGAGGCTGTCGACGGCGATGACCTCGTGGTGCAGCGAGGAGTCCATGGCGAGGACGTAGGAGCTGTCCACGGTCAGCCCGTCCTGCTCGACGTCCATGACGTGCACGTGCTGGGCGAGGTTGGCGAGGTAGACCGTGCCCTGGCCGTGGCAGCGCATCAGGTCCAGGCCCTCGCCGGTGTACGCACGCGCGCGTGACTGGTTGTTGCTGCGGTACTCGGCGTCGAACTCGACCAGGCCCTGGTAGGCGACCATGGTGCCCTTGCGGGCGAGGATGTCGTCGTGACCCTCCAGGGTGACGCGGAGCATCTGCTTGTTCTGCAGACTCCAGCGTTCCTGGGTCTGCAGGTCGTTGTGCGCGAAAAGCGGGCTCTGCATGGTGTTCTGGCTCCCCCTCAGCCCCGGACCCGGAGGCGGTCGGTGCTGTCCTCACTGGGCTGGACGACGACGATGCCCTGGCCGGAGAAGGCCATCTGGTAGGCCTCGCCGCTGCCCCGGCCGATCAGCGACTGCGCCTTGAAGCTGCGCTTGCCCTTCACCTTCAGGTTCGGGGACCAGGCGACGAGCGCGTCCGGGTCGACGTACGTCTCGTCCTCGCCGCCACCGCAGTCCACGACGATCGGCTTGCCGCGGGAGGTCAGCGCGACCCAGCCCTGGCCGGAGATCTTCGTGTTCCACAGACCCTGCCCGGCGAACTTCGCGAGGCCCTTGACCCGCTCCACACCCCAGCTGAGGTGGGCGTCGAAGGCGAGCAGGTTGGTGGCGTTGACGGAGATGCCGTCGCCGTTGAGGTTGATCACGACGACGTCGGCGCCGTAGTCGGCGAGGTAGAGCAGGCCGTCGCCGGAGCACTTCATCAGGGGCGCGCCCTCGCCGGTGATCCAGTCACGGGCGATCTGCCGGACGGCCGGCGGGTTGGGCTCGTACTGGATGAAGCCTTCGTAGGCGACCATCGACCCCACGCGCGCGAGGAGGTCGCTTCCGGTCTGCATGGCGACCTTCAGCATGTGGTTGCCGTGGTTCTCCATGCGCGCGGTGACGGGTGCGGGGGCGTATCCCGCGAGCGGCTGGTTCATGACGGGCTCCCTCAGACCTCGTACGGCTGGACGACGATGAAGTTGCCGGGCGCACCCCGGAACTGGAGATTGACGCCCTCCCCCGTGTCGCCCGGATAGGCGTTGCGGCGCATGCGGACCTGGCTGGAGACGATCACCTGGGAGGCGGCCGACCACGCCACGACCGCGTTGCAGTCGGCGAAGGTGGTCGGCGTGACCGGCAGGACCACGGGCGTGCCGTGCGTCTTGACGACGATCGTGCCGGTGCCCTGGAACTGCATGGTGAACAGAGCGCCGCCGGGGATCCCGTGGCCCTCGACGCGGCGGACCTCGTACCGCAGGCTCTCGTCGAAGGCGAGGACGTTCTCCGCGGAGACGCAGAGGGCGTCGCCCTGCAGCTCGACCGGGTGCAGATGGGTGGAGTTCTCGGCGAGGAACACCTGGCCCTGGCCGGTGCAGCGCATCAGCTGCATCTCCTGGCCGGTGGCGTTGCCGACGATCCGCCCGGTGAACCCGGCGCCCTTGTAGCTGAAGTCGACCTTGCCCTGGTAGAGCACCATGCTGCCCTGCCGGGCCAGCACGGGCTGTCCGCCGATGCCGAGGTCGACGCGGACGAGCTTCTTGTTCTGCTGCGTCCAGCGCTGTCCGGTCGGCGTCTCCTTGAACGCCTGGAGCGCGGCCGTCACCCCGGCGCCGCCCTGGGGTGCGCCTTGCGGCACGCCGTAGGGGGCGGCCTGCGGGCCGGGTACCTGGCCGTAGCCCGGAGGCATGGGCGCGGTGGGCCCGCCGCCGTGGGCAGGCGGCTGCTGGCCGTACCCCGGGGGCATCGGCGCGCCCGGCCCGCCGCCGTACGACGGCTGCTGGGGCGGCTGGCCGTAGGGCGCGGGTGCCGGGGCGGGGGGCGGGACGGTGCCGCCGCCGGGCGGGGTGAGGGGGGCGACGATCGTCGGCGCGGCGTGCACGTTCGGCGCGGGAGCCGGGGGCGGCGTGTGGCCGGGCGGCGGCGCGAAGCCCTGCGGGGCGGGGGCGGGTGCGGGCACGGGGGCCGGAGCGGGGGCGGCCGGGGCTCCGAACGCGGGCGCCGCGGCGGCCTGGGCGGGCGGGGCGAAGCCGGGTGCGGCACCGGAGTGCGGCTGCTGCGGAGCGGCCGGCGCCTCCTCCTCCAGCACCTCGCCGCCGAAGTTCTTCAGCAGCGCGTCCAGGCCGCCGTCGAAACCCTGCCCGACCGCGGCGAACCGCCAGCCGTCCTTGAAGTAGAAGTCACCGAGCATCACGGCCCGCTCGGTGGAGAACTCCGACCCGTTGAACGAGTACCGGGCGACCTCCTCGCCGCCCGCCACGACGCGCAGATAGCCGGGTGCGACCTGGGACATCTGGCCGGCGCCGTCGATGGTCGCCGTGAAGGACAGCTTGCGGATCTGCTGCGGGATCCGGTCGAGCGTGATCCGGAAGGACTCCGTGTCGCCCGCCTGGGCGCCCAGCAGCTGGATGGACTCCTCCGGGGACTTCGGCTGGTTGAAGAAGACGAAGTACCGGTCGTCCGACAGGCGCTCGTCCGCGTCCAGACCGAAGCAGCTGATGTCGAAGGTCAGTCCGGGGCCGGTGATCTGCACGCCTACGTACAGATCCGTGCCCGCCGTGAGGTCACTGATCCTGGCCTTGTGGCCGCGTTGGAATTCCCTGGCCATGCGTTACGACCGTCCCCCATCCCGAATGCGAGTGCGTCGCGCCAGGCTAACGGCAACGACCGGCGTCAGCCCCGATCGGGCCGGGTCGGTACACACCCGGTACACAACCGCGCCCGGCCGCTCACACGCGGGGGCGGGCCGGGGAACGCTGGGCGGGCCGGGCATCGCGGGCGCCGGCCGGGGAACGCGGGCGCCGGCCGGGGAACGCGGGCGCCGGCCGGGGAACGCGGGGCGAGCCGGCGGTTCCCGCGTGCCGGTGGGCGGGCGGGACGCGCGCGCCGGCGGGGCGGTCACTCGCCGGGCGAGCCCGGCGCGTGCGGCAGCCGTTCGGCGGCGACCACGCCCTCGAGGTAGCCGCGGGCGCGCTCGGTGCGCGGATAGGTCTCCAGCAGCCGCCAGAAGTCGGGTCCGTGCCCGGGGACCAGCAGATGCGCCAGCTCGTGACAGAGCACGTAGTCCACGACGTACTCCGGCATGCCCTGCAGGCGGTGCGAGAGCCGGATGCTGCCCTCGGCGGGCGTGCACGAACCCCAGCGGGTGTTCTGGTTGGTCACCCAGCGCACCGAGACGGGCCGGGCCCGGCCGCCGAAGTACTGGGCCGACAGCCGCTCGGCGCGCTCGGCCAGCTCGGAGTCGCCCAGGAGCCGCTTGCTCTCCTGGGCGGCGAGTTTGTCGAGCATGACGGTGACCCAGCGCTGCTCCTCCGCCTTCGACATCCGGGCGGGGATGAGCACGACGGTGCGATCGCCCTCGCGGTACGCGGAGACCGTCCGGCGGCGCCGGGCACTCCTGCGGACCTCGATCGCGCTCGCCCTGGAGCCGCCGGGCGGCTGGCTCGTCGTGCTGCGCTGTGGCTTTCCGGCGCGGTGCAGTGGGTCGGCGGGCACGCCCCGACGTTACCTGCTGGGTACCGGCAAAGTCCCGGCTGCGGGACGCTTCGATCAAGATCCCTCACCATGCGTTGGAATCGTATGACCGATCACGATGTCCGCTTTACCGCTTTTACTCCGCTTATTTTTCCGATTCATTCGATTGATTTGTACGACGAACACCCCCAGCCTGTGGATAACTTTCCGCACTCGGCGCCCGGGCCGGGCATGCTGGCGGCCGTGGGCGGAGCGTGACCGGTTCCGCCGGCCGAAGACGTGCACGGACGTTATGGGATTTTTCAACGGATACGGGGGGGGCAGTCATGCATCCGATGGTGAAGCCGGCGCTGCGGCGCGGCTGGCGTGATCTCGACACCGTGCAATTCGGCATGACCCCGGCGCACGCGCTGACACTCGGACCGGTGGACACGGCGACGGGCGGCTTCCTCGACCTGCTCAACGGCACCCGCGGGCTGCCGCTGCTGCGCCAGGAGGGCCGCCGCATGGCCCTCCCGGACGGACGGGTCGACGCACTGGTGGGCCGGCTGGCCCGCGCGGGCCTCGTGGACGACGCGCGCGGCGGCGGACCGGCCGCGACCGCCCTGCGGGAGAAGCCGGACGTCCTGCGGCGGCTGCGCCCCGACCTCGCGTCGCTGACCCTGACCACGAGCGAGCCGGGCGGCGCACTGGACCGGCTCGCCGCCCGCCGCGCCCTGCGGGTGCAGGTCCACGGCGCCGGGCGGGTCGGCGCCGTGCTGGCGGCGGCGCTGTCGGGTGCCGGCGTGGGCGAGGTCGACGTACGCGACGTCGGCCACGTCGAGCCCTGGGACGTGGCACCGGGCGGGCTGCCTCCCGAGTCCCTCGGTGAGCGCAGGGAGGCGGCGGCGCGGGCCGCCGTCCGCCGCGCGGCACCGGACAGCGCACCGCGCCGCCCGCACTCCCCCGGCTCCGGCGCGGCGGACCCCGGCCTCTCCCTGGTGATCCTCGCCCCCCGGGACGACGTGGCCGTGCACGCACCCGATCCCCTCTCCGCCGAACCGCTCATGGCTTCCGGCACACCGCATCTGTACGCCGGGGTCGTGGAGGGCACCGGCGTGGTCGGCCCGCTCGTGCTGCCCGGCGAGACCGGCTGCGCCCGCTGTCTGCACGAGGACCGCACGGACCGGGACCCGGCCTGGCCCCGGCTGCTCTCCCAGTGGCGGTCCGGCCACGCGCGCCCGGCCGGTGCCTGCGACCTGACGCTGGCCACCGCGGTCGCCGGACTGGCCGCGGCACACGCCCTGGCCTTCCTCGACGGCGGGTCACCCTCCGCTGTCGGGGCCCGCTGGGAGGCCTCCCTACCCGGCCTGAGCTGGGGCTCCCGGCCGGTCCGGCCGCATCCGGCATGCGGATGCGGTGCGGCGGAGAGAGGTAGGGGGAGGCAGTCCGCAACCATCGGGAAGCGGCGCGCGACAATGGCGGTGCAACGGCCGTCGGCGCACCGACGACGCGAGGCGCGAGCGGCGCGGCCGACTGGGACCTGGAGGGCGCATGTCTGATCTTCCCCGGAAGGCGGTCACCCGGACCGCCAAGCTCGCCGCGCTCCCGCTCGGCTTCGCCGGCCGGGCCACGTGGGGGCTGGGCAAGCGGATCGTGGGTGAGTCGGCGGAGATCGTCGGCCGGGAGCTGCAACAGCGCACGGCGGAGCAGCTGTTCAAGGTGCTCGGCGAGCTCAAGGGCGGCGCGATGAAGTTCGGGCAGGCCCTGTCCGTCTTCGAGTCGGCGCTGCCCGAGGAGGTCGCCGGCCCCTACCGGGCGGCACTGACCAAGCTCCAGGAAGCGGCACCGCCGATGCCGACGCGCACGGTGCACGCGGTCCTCACCGAGCGGCTGGGGCCGGACTGGCGCGACCTCTTCGAGGAGTTCGAGGACAAGCCGGCGGCCGCGGCCTCCATCGGCCAGGTGCACCGGGCGGTCTGGCACGACGGCCGGGAGGTGGCCGTCAAGGTGCAGTACCCGGGCGCCGGTGAGGCCCTGCTGTCCGACCTCGGCCAACTGAGCCGCTTCGCTCGGCTGCTCGGGCCGCTGATCCCGGGCATGGACATCAAGCCGCTCATCGCGGAGCTGCGGGACCGCGTCTCCGAGGAGCTGGACTACGCACTGGAGGCCCAGGCCCAGAGCGCGCACGCGGAGGAGTTCGCGGACGACCCGGACGTGGTGGTCCCGGCGGTGGTGCACCAGTGCGACCAGATCCTGGTCACCGAGTGGATGGACGGCATCCCGCTGTCGGAGATCATCAACGATGGCACCCCGGAGCAGCGCGACCGGGCCGGCCAGCTGCTCGCCCGCTTCCTGTTCTCGGGGCCGGCCCGCACCGGGCTGCTGCACGCCGACCCCCATCCGGGCAACTTCCGTCTGCTGCCCGGCGGCCCGGCCGGCGAGGAGGACTGGCGGCTGGGCGTCCTCGACTTCGGCACGGTCGACCGGCTCCCCGGAGGTCTGCCCCTGCCGATCGGCGTCTCGCTGCGCCTGACCCTGGACGGCGACGCCGAGTCGGTCTACGAACTGCTCTGCGCGGAGGGGTTCGTGAAGGAGTCCATAGAGCTCCACCCGGACGCCGTCCTGGACTACCTGCTGCCGATCATCGAGCCGGCCCGGGCCGAGGCGTTCACCTTCACCCGGTCGTGGATGCGCAGCCAGGCCGCGCGTGTCGCCGACCCCCGCTCCCCCGCCTACCAGCTGGGCAAGCAGCTCAACCTGCCGCCGGCCTATCTGCTGATCCACCGGGTGACGCTCAGCACGATCGGGGTGCTCTGCCAGCTGGGCGCCACGGTGCGGATGCGCGAGGAACTGCAGGAGTGGCTTCCCGGCTTCCGCTCCGATGACGAATCGGCGGAGGAGGAACCGGCGGGCGCGTGACCTGCGGGCGATTGACCAGCGGGCGTTTCACCTGCGGGCGCGTGACCTGCCGGCGCCGCCACCTTCCCGGGGCGCGTTCCGTCGCGTCGCCGTTTCCCGGGAAGGGGGCACTCACCACCAGGAAGGATCCAGCCGGCCCTCGATCGCCCGCAGGTTCTCCCTGGAACAGGTCTCGCAGAAGTAGCGGCGGATGCCGTTCTCCACGGAGCAGGTCCAGGTGGCCGGCTGGGGACCGCCCGCGGGAGTGCCGCAGCGGGCGCACAGGAGAGTACGGGGCTCCGGGCCGGAGCCGCCCTGATCACTGCCCCCGGGAAGACTCGTCACGCCGCGACGATAACCCCGCGGCCGGTGGATCGCCGGAAGCAACGCACCGCGGGGCCCGGTCCGTTCGGCCGGACCGGGCCCCGCGCGGAACTCTTCGCCTCCCTGACCGGGAGGCCACCGCTTCCGTGGTGTGAGGGTTACTGCATGACCGCCATGGCGAGCGCGCGGCGGGCGCGCAGCGAGGCACGCTCGGCCCGGCGCTGCATCCGCTGGGCGACCGCCAGGCGCATGGCGCGGCGCTCGCGCACGGCGTCATCCAGTCGCTCGTGCATATGCGCACGAGCCAGGGCTTCTTGCATGAGTTGCATCTCTCGGTTCCTGTCCTGACGCGCTTCGGTCGCGCCGGTGGTGGTGAATTCCGGAATCGCGGAGCCTGCGGGCTCGCTGGTGGACGGCTTCATCGGGGCCTGCTTCTTGGGGTCGTGCGTGAGGGGACGGTCGATCGTTCCTGCGGTGTTCATGCCGTGACCGGGTTCTTCCGCGGGCGGCCACGCGGCCGCTTCCGGGCGACGACGACACCCTGGACGAAGAGCTCGCCACCCCAGACGCCCCAGGGCTCACGCCGCTCCTTGGCGCCGGCGAGGCAGGCCTCCATCAGCGGGCAGGTGCGGCAGAGGGACTTGGCGTACTCCACGTCCGCGGGCGACTCGGCGAAGAAGACCTCCGGGTCGTAGGAACGGCAGGGGACGGGTACGCCGAGGTTCTCGATGGCGTCGTCGAGCGCGGTGAGCGTGGTGAGGGGGGTCAAGGCGGAGTCCTCCGTGAGACCGGGCGGGGGGAGCGTTCGTGAAGGCGGTACGGACGGGGCGTGCGCTTCGAGTTGCACGGTTCGTCTTCCTCGTCTGTCGGTCCGGCCGGTTGACCGGTGGCGGCTTGGTACCGGGTTCGATTCCTGTCCCGAGGCCCCTTCGCTCCGTTGCCCCGTTCGGGGCAAACAGAAGGGCCGCGGATCCCGGGTGGGGTTCCGCGGCCCTGAAGGCGCCGGCCTGATCGGCGATCAGGCTGGATCACTCCAGGGTTCTGGCCCACGGAAGGCCCACATCAGGTGGTGCTGCGTCGTCTGCTTCCGGAATCCGGCACCGGCCGCCGCGAAGGCATAGGCATGCGCCTGTGCCTCTACTGCTTCCAGTGCCTTGGTCGGTCGCTCATTGCGCTCGCGGACGGGAAGGCCCGCAGAGGACGCGGAGGACGCCGGACGGACGGCACGAATGCCGGACAGACCGGTGCCCTTGTTCGAGGCGCCGAGCATGCACGTGGAGACGGTCGGGCGATCGGTCAGTTCGGCCGCGCTGATGGTGCTGAAGTTGATGCTGATCACAGGACTCGCCTCCTCTCGGCGTCTCAGGAGCTGGGATGAACCAGCCCACTCGGGTATGCAAGTACAACACGAAGCCGCGGTCTTTTAGAAGGCCGCTGCTTCCGTGCCTAGAACCTATGGGGATTGCCGGGGCATGCGCAAACTATTTTTCCGTCGAGTTCGCATCAGTCCCCCTCGTCGTCCCCGACAGGTTCCCGGCCTGCGCAGATGGCCAGAACGTCGGCCCCGTGGCTGCGCAACTTGCGGCTGAGGACACCCGGGATGCGGGAGAGCTCGGCGGGGCTCTCCGGCCGCGCCTCGGCGATGGCCATCAGCGTCCGGTCGGTGAAGACGCAGAAGTCCGGCTGCCCGCTGCGCTCGGCCTGGACCGCCCGCCACTGCCTGAGCCGTTCGTAGAGTCCTTCGTCCATGTCCGACGGGCAGTCCTCACAGCGCATCAGCTTCATCTCGCCCGCCTCGGTCAGCGTGCGGCCGCAGACCCGGCAGCGGGCCGGCACGCGCTGGGCACGCCGGGGCACGGCGACGGCGCTCCCGGTGATCCCGCGCTCGACGCCCCCGGCGCCGCCGGGCCCGGAGCGGCCGACGGTGGCGGTGGTGCCGGGGCGCTGGCCGTCGAGGAAGCGGCTGGGCCGACGGCTGGGACGGCCGCCGGGTGAGCGGGACAGGGCCCAGGAGACATGGAGGCGCTCGCGCGCCCGGGTCACGCCGACGTAGAGGAGCCGGCGCTCCTCCTCGATCTGCTCGTCGGTCTTGGCATAGCTGATGGGCAGCATGCCCTCGGCGACGCCGACCAGGAAGACGACGTCCCACTCCAGGCCCTTGGCGGCGTGCAGGGAGGCGAGGGTCACGCCCTGGACGGTCGGGGCGTGCTGGGCGTTCGCCCGCTCGTCCAGCTCGGCCGCGAAGTCGCCGAGGGTGGCGCCGGGCTTCGCGGCGGCCAGGTCGTGGGCGAGGCCGACCAGCGCGGCGAGCGATTCCCAGCGCTCTCGCACGGCGCCGGAACCGGCCGGGGGCTCGGTGGTCCAGCCCTCGCCGGACAGCACCGCGCGCACCTGCGAGGCCAGATCGACCACGTCGTCCAGCAGGGAGTCGTTGCCGCCGAAACGGGCCGCGGCGCGCAGGGCGGCCCAGGCCTTGCGCACCTCGGGCCGGTCGAAGAACCGCTCGGCGCCACGCAGCTGGTAGGGGACCCCGGCGTCGGCGAGGGCCTGCTCGTAGGTCTCGGACTGGGCGTTCGTACGGAACAGGACGGCGATCTCGGCGGCCGGGACGCCCGCGTCGATCAGCTCCCGGATGCGGCGGGCGGCGCCCTCGGCCTCGGCGGGCTCGTCGGTGTACTCGGTGTAGGCGGGCTCCGGGCCCGGGCCGCGCTGGGAGACCAGTTCCAGCCGGTTGTCGGCGGCCCGGCCGCGGGCCTGGGCGAGCAGCCCGTTGGCCAGACGGACGATCTGGGGGGTGGAGCGGTAGTCACGGACCAGCTTCACGACGGTGGCGCCGGGATGCCTGGCACGGAAGTCGAGGAGATGGTCGGGCGTTGCTCCCGTGAACGAATAGATGGTCTGGCTGGCGTCACCGACGACGCACAGGCTCTCGCGGTCGCCGAGCCACAGCTCCAGCAGCCGCTGCTGGAGCGGGCTGACGTCCTGGTACTCGTCGACGACGAAGTGCTGGTACTGCGCGCGGATCTGCTCGGCGATGTCGCTCCGGTCCTGGAGGACGGCGACGGTCAGCAGCAGGACGTCCTCGAAGTCGATCACCGCGCGATCGCGCTTGAGGTCCTCGTAGGCCGCGTAGAGGTGGGCGATCTCGGCGGGGTCGCGCGGGCTGACCCGGCCGGCCTTCGCAGCCGCGTACGGGTAGTCGGCGGGGACCGTCTGGGTGACCTTGGACCACTCGATCTCGGCCGTGACGTCCCGCAGCTCTCCCCGGTCGAGCTTGGTGCGGCAGGCGGCGGCCGCGTCGGCCACGAGCTGGATCTTACGATCGACGAGCCGGGGCATGCCGCCACCGATCGCTTTCGGCCAGAAGTACTGCAGCTGGCGCAGGGCCGCGGAGTGGAACGTGCGGGCCTGGACGCCGTGTGCGCCGAGCTGCCGGAGCCGGCCGCGCATCTCGCCGGCCGCGCGGTTGGTGAAGGTGACGGCGAGCACGCTGGACGGCTGCAGGATCCCGGCGCGCACCCCGAAGGCGATGCGATGGGTGATCGCCCGCGTCTTGCCCGTGCCCGCTCCGGCCAGCACGCACACCGGGCCGTGCAGGGCGGTGGCCACCTCGCGCTGCTCGGGGTCGAGCCCTTCGAGCACCGCGTCGGCCGAGTCCGGTGCCTGCGGGAAGAGAGGGGAGTGCGTTGCTGCTGTCACACCGCCATGCTGCCAGGTCGCCGGAGACTGCCGTGCCGGTTGTCCACAGGCGGGTGCCCGCGGTCGTACTTATGCGGCAGGTGTCACACGCGACGCGGTGACCGGGCGGGTGCGGTGTGGGTATGCCCCGGCGGGGAATGAGCCGCCGATCGCCTACGTTCTACCCCCGGACGATTTTTCCGAGCTGCCTGAGGAGCGCGAGAGATGCAGGGCACCGTGACGATGTACAGCACGACTTGGTGCGGTTACTGCCGTCGGCTGAAGAGCCAGATGGAGCGGGAGGGCATCGCCTACACCGAGATCAACATCGAGCAGGACCCCGACTCGGCCGCGTTCGTGGAGAAGGCGAACGGCGGGAACCAGACGGTCCCGACCGTACTTTTCGCAGACGGCAGCACGCTGACGAACCCCTCCCTCGCCCAGGTGAAGCAGAAGCTCGCCGCGTGAGACCCCGCGGGTCCGCCGCGGTGACCGTACGGCAGGGCGGTTCCTGATCTCTCAGGGACCGCCCTGCCGTGTCCCGGGCGCCGATCCGGCGGGGCCGTGTCGTGTGCCCGCACCGGCCGCCGGACATGCCCTCAGACGAAGCTGCGCGTCGGCAGGGGCTTGCCGTACCACATCTCGATCAGGCGGGCGGCGATGGAGATGCCGTAGGGCGGCAGCACCTCGCCGGACTCGAAGGCGTCGTGCAGCTCCTCGCGGGAGAACCAGCGGGCCTCGTGGATCTCGTCGCCGTCGACGTCGATCTCGGTGGACGTGGCGCGGGCCATGAAGCCGAGCATCAGGCTGGACGGGAAGGGCCAGGGCTGGCTGGCCACGTACTCCACGGGACCGACGCTGACGCCGACCTCCTCGGACACCTCCCGGCGCACCGCCTGCTCGATGGACTCGCCGGGTTCGACGAATCCGGCGAGGGTGGAGAAGCGGCCCTCCGGCCAGTGGACCTGGCGGCCGAGCAGGATGCGGTCGTCCGCGTCGGTCACCGCCATGATCACGGCCGGGTCGGTGCGCGGGTAGTGCTCCGCGCCGCAGGCCTGGCAGCGGCGGATGTGGCCGGCGGCGGCGATGACCGTGCGCTCACCGCAGCGCGAGCAGAAGCGGTGGGTGCGCTGCCAGTTCTCCAGACCGACCGCGTGGACCATGAGCCCGGTGTCGCGCGGCGACAGCAGCAGCCCGGCCTCGCGCAGTCCCGCCGGGCGGGCGGACTGGTCGATACGGCCGGGAAGCGCGTCCTTCTGCAGCGCGAAGTAGCTCACGCCTTCCTCGTCGATGCCCAGGAAGTAGCGGTGCGCCTCGGTGAGCGGGGCCTCGAAGGACGGCGTCATGACGAGTTCGGTCCGGCCGTCCGGGGTCTCGTCGATGAGCACCTGGCCGCCGGAGACGACGAAACAGCGGGTCGTGGGGTGGCTCCACGCCGCCGCGAGCCAGGCCTCGTCCAGCCGGTGGTGGGCGGCGCGGTCGATGCCGCTCGGGGCGGTCAGCGAGATGGGTCGGTCTGCTGTGTCGTCGGTCCAGGTGGTCACGGGTGCTTCCAACTCCCCCAGAGCAGCGGTTCGTATCGGCGGGCGGTTCGGCAGGGCGTAGGTCGGGAGGGCACCGGGCCGGGCCGGGCGGGGCGTACGAGGCGGTTCTTCCAGTGTGCCCCGCTCGCGGTGCCCGTCCGTACGGCGCCGGCCGGTCAGGGCGCGGGCCGCCAGGTGTCGGCCAGGTCCGCCCACAGGTAGGCGCTGGTCTCGACGCCTTTGAGCAGGAGGTCCAGCTCTACCTTTTCGTTGGGGGCGTGCCAGCCGTCGGAGGGGACGGAGATGCCCAGGAAGAGCACGGGGGCTCCCAGGACGTCCTGGAGGTCCGCCGCGGGTCCGGAGCCACCCTCGCGGGTGAACCGGACGGGTCCCTCGAAGGCGCGGCCCATGGCGCGGGCCACGGACTGCAGCGCGGGGTGGTCGAGCGGGGTCAGGCACGGGCGCGTGGCGGAACCGAAGTCGATCTCGAGACGGATACCGGCGGGCACCTGCTCGGCGGCCCAGGCGCGGACGGCCTTCTCGATGTGGTCCGGTTCCTGGCCGGCGACCAGCCGGAAGGAGAGCTTCACCGTCGCCGAGGACGGGATGATCGTCTTGCTGCCGGGGCCCTGGTAGCCCCCGCCGATGCCGTTGACCTCGGCGGTCGGCCGGGCCCAGATGCGCTCCAGGGTGGTGTGGCCGGCCTCGCCGTAGGTGGCGCGTGACCTGGCGGTGTACAGCCAGCGCTCCTCGTCGAAGGGCAGCTCGGCGAACAGCTCGCGCTCGCGGTCGGTCAGCTCGACGACGCCGTCGTAGAAGCCGGGGACGGCCACGCGCGCGTCCTCGTCGTGCAGTCCGGCGACCAGGCGGGCCGCGGCGGTGGCCGGGTTGGGCACGGCACCGCCGAAGGAGCCGGAGTGGATGTCCTGGCCGGGGCCGTACAGACGGATCTGGCACTCGGCGAGACCGCGCATGCCGGTGCAGACCGTCGGGGTGTCCTCGGACCACATGCCGGTGTCGGAGACGATCACCGCGTCCGCGGCGAGCCGTCCCGCGTGCTCTTCCACGAGGGCGCGGAAGTGCGGGGAGCCGGACTCCTCCTCGCCCTCGATCAGGAGCTTCAGGCCGACCGCGGGGGCGGTGCGGCCGGTGGCGGCGAGGTGGGCGCGGACGCCGAGTGTGTGGAA
The DNA here is from genome assembly GCF_040426375.1 of Streptomyces sp. NPDC096012. Taxonomy (NCBI): domain Bacteria; kingdom Bacillati; phylum Actinomycetota; class Actinomycetes; order Kitasatosporales; family Streptomycetaceae; genus Streptomyces; species Streptomyces sp. NPDC096012. The sequence goes on along the minus strand of NZ_JBEOTD010000016.1, from coordinate 120,964 downwards.
GAACACCTGGCCCTTGTCGTCGGCCGCCCCGCGCGCGTACAGGCGGTTCTCCCGGACGACCGGTTCGAAGGGGTCGCTGTCCCAGCCGTCCTCGCGGGCGGCGGGCTGTACGTCGTGGTGGCCGTAGACGAGGACGGTGGGCGCGTCGGGGTCGTCCGAGGGCCACTCGGCGAAGACGGCCGGGGCGCCGGGGGTCGGCCAGACCTCGACGGTGGGAAAGCCCGTCTCCTGGAGATGGGCGGCGAGCCAGTCGGCGCTGTGCCGTACATCGGGGGCGTGCTCGGGCTGGGCCGACACGGAGGGGATGCGCAGCCATGCGGTGAGGTCGTCGAGGAAGGCGGCGCGATGCTGCTCGATGTACGTGCGGACGGCGCTGTCCGGGGTCTGGCTCATGCTCACGAGCCTATCCGCACGCACCGGCAACCTCGGCGGGCGGTTCGTCACACCGGTGCTGTCTCCGTCGTCACTCCGGGGCCGGCTCCCGCGCCCTCTCCGTCTCGCCCGTGAGCAGCCGCTCCAGCGCCTCCCGGTCCGGCAGGTCCGGTGGGCGTACGACCTCGCCGCTGCGCACGTACAGGAAGGCGACCGTGACGGATTCGGGCGGCACGCCCTGCTGCTCGGCCCAGCCCAGCCGGTACACGGCGAGCTGCAGCGGGTCGGCGGTACGGGTGCGGCCGGTCTTCCAGTCGACGATCTCGTAGGTCGCCTCGTCGCCGTCGCCCGTCCTGTAGACGGCGTCGATGCGGCCGCGTACGACACGGCCGGCGAGGGTGATCTGGAAGGGGGCCTCGATCCGGTAGGGCGTGCGGCGGGCGTACTCGGTGTTCTCGAAGGCCTCCTTCAGGGCTTCGAGGTCCTCTTCGTCGGCGATCTCGGCGTCGCTGCCGGGCAGCTCGTCCGGTTCGAGCAGGGGCAGCGTCAGCTCCTCGAAGCGGGCTTCGACCCAGGCGTGGAACCGGGTGCCCCGGCGCGCTGCCGGTTGTGGGGGGCGCGGCATGGGGCGCGCGAGTTCCTGCGCGAGCCCGTCCGGGTCCTCGGCCAGCCGCAGCAGCTGGGACGCGGTCAGGGCGGCGGGCAGGGGGACGTCCGTGACGCTCTGCCGGGCGCGCAGCAGCTCTCCGGTGAGCGCGTCGAGGTCGCGGTCCCAGGAGGCGATGGTGCGGGCCTCCTCGGGCGGCAGGGTGGGACGGGTCCGCGGTCCGGCGGGCCGGGGGCGGTCGTGCGGTGCGGGTGCCTGGCGGGGGACCGTCGGCCGGCCGGTCCTCGACGCGTCCGGTCGGCCGGCCCTCGGGGTCTCACGGGCGGCGGGGCCGTCCTGGGCGGAGGCATCCGCACCGTAGGGACGCTCCTCGCCGAACGCGTCCCCGTGCCGGAGCCCCCCTCCGAACGCGTCCCCGTGCCGGAGCCCCCCTCCGAACGCGTCCCCGTGCCGGGGCCCCTCGCCGAACGCGTCCCCGTGCCGGGGCCCCTCGCCGAACGCTTCCCCGTCCGGGCGCTCCTCTCCGGAGAACTCCTCGTCGTACGGGGCGGCCTCGTACGGGGGCTCGTTGCCGAAGGACTCCTCGTACGGGGCATCTCCGTACGAGGGCTCGTCACCGAAAGGCTCCTCGTACGGGAACTCGTCGTCGAAGGGGTCCTCGTCGTCCGGGACGTCCGCCGTGTACGGATCCTGGCCGTAGCGGTCGTCGTCCGGCGCGGCAGGCCAGTCCGGGTCGTCGACGGCGGCGGGGGCGACGGAGTCCTGGGGGACCGGCGGGTGACCGCCCCGGGCGGCGAGGGCGTCCAGATGGGCGAGGACGGTGTCGGCGGCCGCGCGGCGGCGGGCCAGGGCGTCGTCGTCCAGCGGGAGCGGCCACACCTGGTCGGCGGTGGCCGCGTGCAGGGCCGGGTTCTCCTCGTCCTCGGCGGGCTCGTCGGCCCATGCCTCGATCTCGCCGTATCCGGCGGCGCAATGGTCGTGCAGGGCCCGCAGGAAGTCGGAGGGGCCGCGCGGTTTCTTCTGGCTGGGGCCCCACCAGTGGCCGGAGCCGAGCAGCAGGGAGCGGGGGCGGGTGAAGGTGACGTAGCCGAGCCGGAGTTCCTCGGTGTGCTGGTGGTCCTTCATGGCCTCGTGGAAGTCCTTCATACCGCGCGCGTCCCAGGAGGCGACGTCGGGCAGGGTGTCGGTGTCGCCGCGCAGGGCGTGCGGCAGCACCTTGGCCTGCGCGGTCCACTTCTCGCGGCCCTGGGCACTGGGGAAGGTGCCGCGCACGAGTCCGGGGACGGCCACGACGTCCCACTCCAGGCCCTTGGACTTGTGGGCGGTGAGCACCTTGACGGTGTTCTCCCCACCGGGCAGGGCGTTGTCGAGGCCCTTCTCGTACTGGGCGGCGGTGCGCAGGAAGCCGAGGAAGGCGAGCAGGGTGGCCTCGCCGTCGCTCGCCGCGAAGGACGCGGCCACGTCGAGGAAGTTGGACAGGGTCTCCCGGCGGCGGGCGGCCAGGGCGTGCGGGGACGCGGACAGTTCCACCTCGAGACCGGTGACCGCGAGGACGCGGTGCAGGACGTCCATCAGCGGGTCGGACAGGGAGCGGCGCAGGTCCCTCAGCTCGGCGGCCAGGCGGGCGAAGCGCACGCGCGCGTCAGGGGAGAAGGGCAGCCCGTCGTCGGCACCTTCCTCGGAGTCCTGCCGCATGGGTGACTCCAGGAACGTGTCGAGGGCGTCCGCGAGCGACGTCACCTCCGACGGATCGACCCCCTCGACGGCCGCGGCGAGCCGGCGGTCCGGGTCGTCGGTGTCGCCCGCGCGCGCGTGGGCGACCAGCAGGCGGGCGCGGCGCCCCAGGAGGGCGAGGTCCCGGGGGCCGATGCGCCAGCGGGGCCCGGTCAGCAGCCGCACCAGGGAGGCGTTGGCCCCGGGGTCCTGCAGGACCTCGCAGACGGCGACGAGGTCGGCGACCTCGGGCAGGTGCAGCAGTCCGGACAGGCCGACCACCTCGACGGGGACGTCACGGGCCACGAGGGCGCCCTGGATCTCGGCGAAGTCGTTCGCGGTGCGGCACAGTACGGCGATCTCGGCGGGGGCCGTGCCGGTGCGCACGAGGTGGGCGAGGGAGTCGGCGATCCAGTCGATCTCCTCGGCATGGGTGCGCAGCAGGGCGCAGCGGACCGTGCCGTCGTGTTCGGCGCCGGGGGCCGGGCGGAGTGCCTCCACGCCCGCGTGCATGGCGCGCAGGGGCTCGGCGAGGCCGTTGGCGAGATCGAGGAGGCGGCCGCCGCTGCGCCGGTTCTCGCTGAGCGCCTGCCGGGCGGCGGTCCGGCCGTCGGCGTGGGCGAAGTGCGCGGGGAAGTCGTCCAGGTTGGCGACGGAGGCACCGCGCCAGCCGTAGATGGCCTGGCAGGGGTCGCCGACGGCGGTCACCGGGTGGCCGGTGCCGTCGCCGAACAGGCCGGCGAGCAGGACGCGCTGGGCGACGGAGGTGTCCTGGTACTCGTCCAGGAGCACCACGCGGAACTCCTCGCGCAGCAGGCGGCCCACCTCGGGGACGCGGGCGAGGCGGGCGGAGAGGGCGATCTGGTCGCCGAAGTCGAGCAGATCCCGCTCGCGTTTGGCGGCCCGGTAGCGCTCGACGAGTTCGGTGAGTTCCCGTCGTGCCGCGGCCGCCTCGGGGACCTTGCGCAGGTCGGCATTCGTGAGCTTGGCGCCCTGCAGGGTGTGCAGCAGGCCGGTGTCCCAGGCGCGCAGGTCCCCGGGGCCGACGAGGTGCTCGGCGAGTTCGGAGTCGAGGGTGAGCAGGTCGCTGACGAGGTCGGCGAAGGAGCGGGTCAGCGCCGGGTAGGGGCCGGGTGCCTCGCGCAGCACGCGCGCGGCGAGCTGGTAGCGGGTGGCGTCGGCCAGCAGGCGGGAGGTGGGCTCCAGGCCGAGGCGCAGCCCGTGGTCGGTGAGCAGGCGGCCGGCGAAGGAGTGGTACGTCGAGATGACCGGCTCGCCGGGCGGGCTGTCCGGGTCCCACGCGGAGGGGACGGCGTGCGGCGCCGCCGTCGCGGAACCGCGGTCGGGTGACGGGAGGGCGTCGGGGTCGGTGACGCCGGCCTTGATCAGCGCCTTGCGGACGCGTTCGGCCAGCTCACCGGCGGCCTTGTTGGTGAAGGTCAGCCCGAGGACCTGTTCGGGGGCGACCTGACCGGTGCCGACGAGCCAGACCACGCGGGCGGCCATCACGGTGGTCTTGCCGGACCCGGCCCCGGCCACGATCACCTGCGGCGCGGGCGGCGCGGTGATGCAGGCCGTCTGCTCCGGGGTGAACGGGATGCCGAGGAGCTCTTTGAGCTGCTCGGGGTCGGTGATACGGGCGGGCATGTCGAAAGAGGCTAGCGGCGAGGACTGACACCCGAGGACGGACCGGCCTCCCGGAGCGAAGGAGACGCAGGTCAGCGCGTGGGGTGCCGTACGTCACCCTGCCCCGGCCGCGGCTCACTCGACCACGTGGCGTCCCTCCGGACGGGCGCTGCACGAGGCACGGAAGGCGCAGTGCGTGCAGTGCTGGCCGGTGCTCGGCGTGAACCGTTCGTCGAGGACCTTCCCCGCGGCGCCGGCCAGCAGTTCGCCGACCCACTCCCCCGCCGGCGGCTCCTGGGTCTGCACCCTGGGCAGGCTCTCGCCGCCGTCGCGTTGTGCGGCGCCCTGCCTCAGGTGCACCAGTTCGGCGCCGCCCGGCTCCGGGCGGCGGCCGTCGAAGGCCGTGTCGACGGCGCCTTCACGGACGGCGAGCTGGTAGACGGCGAGCTGGGGATGGCGGGAGACCTCGGCGGCGCTCGGTGCCTGTTTGCCGGTCTTGAAGTCGACCACGTAGGCCCGGCCGTCGCCGTCCGTCTCCACGCGGTCCATCTGGCCGCGGATGCGGATCTCGTAGTCGCCCGCCTCCAGGGTGACGTCGAAGTCCCGTTCGCTGGCCACGGGGGTGCGGCCGGTGCGGTTCAGTACGTGCCAGTTCAGGAACCGTTCGAGCGCCACGCGCGCGTTGTCCTTCTCCTGCCGCGACTTCCAGGGGGCGTCGAAGGCGAGCGCGTTCCAGACCGAGTCCAGGCGTTCCATCAGGACGTCGAGGTCGGCCGGGGTACGGCCGGACGCGACCTCGTCGGCGAGGACGTGGACGACGTTGCCGAAGCCCTGGGCGGCGGTGGCGGGCGCGTCCGCCTTCACCTCGCGGCCCAGGAACCACTGCAGGGCGCAGGTGTTGGCGAGCTGGTCCAGGGCGCTGCCCGAGAGCACGACGGGCTGGTCGCGGTGGCGCAGCGGCACTTTGCTCTCGGTCGGTTCGAACATGCCCCACCAGCGGTAGGGGTGCGCGGACGGCACCAGGGGGCGGCCGTCCTCGTCGGTGAGCGCGGCGAGCCGGGCCAGCCGGCGGGCGGCGGCCTCGCGCAGCGCTTCGGACGCGCGCGGGTCGACGGTGGTGGCGCGCAGCTCGGCGACGAGCGCGGCGACCGACAGCGGCCGGCGGGGGCGTCCGGTGACGTCCTTCGCCTCGACGCCCAGTTCCCTCAGGAACCGGGAGGGCTGGTCGCCGTCGTCGGCGGGTGCCTTCACGGCGGTGACGACGAGGCGCTCACGCGCGCGCGTGGCGGCCACGTAGAAGAGCCGGCGCTCCTCGGCGAGCAGGGCGCCGGGGGTGAGCGGTTCGGCGAGTCCGTCACGGCCGATGCGGTCGGCCTCCAGCAGCGAGCCCCGGCGGCGCAGATCGGGCCACAGTCCCTCTTGGACCCCGGCCACGACGACCACCCGCCACTGCAGCCCCTTGGAGCGGTGGGCGGTCAGCAGGCGTACCGCGTCCGGACGTACCGCGCGGCCCGCGAGCGTGTCGGCGGCGATGTCCTCGGCCTCGATCTCCGCCAGGAAGTTCAGGGCACCGCGGCCGCCGGTGCGTTCCTCCGCGCGCGCGGCGGTGGCGAACAGGGCGCACACGGCGTCGAGGTCCCGGTCGGCGTTGCGGCCGGCCGCGCCGCCGCGCCGTGCGGCCCGCTCCAGCCGCGTGGGCCACGGGGTGCCCTCCCACAGGTCCCACAGCGCCTCCTCGGCCGTACCGCCGCCGGAGAGGCGTTCGCGGGCCTTGCGGAGCAGTGCGCCCAGGCGCTGCGCCCCGCGCGCGTAGGCCGGGTCGTGCACGGCCAGGCGCTCGGGTTCGGCGAGCGCCCGCGCGAGCAGTTCGTCGGACGGGGGCGGCAGGGGGTTCCCGGCGGTGCGCTCCTCCTCGCGCAGGGCCCGTCCGAGGCGGCGCAGATCGGCGGTGTCCATACCGGCGAGGGGGGAGGCGAGCAGGGCGAGGGCGGTCTCGGTGCCGAGCCAGGATGTGTCCGGGTCCCGCTCCGCCGGATCGTCGGCCGCGGCTTCTCCGGCGGGCGGTTCACCCTGGGCGGGGGGTTCACCCTGGGCGGGGGGCGCGGTGGGCTCGTGGATCGCGGAGGGCGGGGTGGGCTCGTGGATCGCGGAGGGCGGGGCGGGCTCGTCGATCGCGGAGGGCGGGGTGGGCGCGGAGGGCTCCTCGACCGCGGAAGGCGCGGTGCGCGCAGTGGTCTGGTCGACCGCGGAGGGCGAGGTAGGCGCACCGGTCCCGTCGTTCGCGAGAGATGTGGTGGGCTCGTCCGCGGGGCGTGGTGCCTCGGCCGTGGCCACCGCGGTGGGCTCCTCCCCGCGGCGGCGTGCCTCGGCCGTGGCCACCGCCCGCAGGGCGGCCAGCAGGGGTGCCACCGCCGGCTCGTGCCGCAGGGGCAGGTCGTCGCCGTCGATGTCCACCGGGACGCCGGCCGCGGTGAGGGCGCGGCGCAGGGTCGGCAGCGCGCGGGCCCCGGCGCGCACCAGTACGGCCATCTCGCTCCAGGGGACGCCGTCCTCCAGGTGCGCGCGGCGCAGGATGTCCGCGATGTTGTCCAGTTCCGTGCCGGGCGTCGGGTACGTGTAGACCTCGACGCGTCCGCCGTCGCGTACGGCGGCCGGCTCGCGGTGGGCGCGCACCTTGTCGGCGGGCAACCTGGGCAGCGGCATGCGCTGGGTGATCAGGCGGGTCGCGGCCAGCAGGCCGGCGCCGGAGCGGCGGGCGGTGCGCAGCACCTCGACGGGGGCGGGGCGGCCGTCCGCGCGCGGGAAGGCCTCGGGGAAGTCGAGGATGCCGTTGACGTCGGCACCGCGGAAGGCGTAGATCGACTGGTCGGGGTCGCCGAAGGCGATCAGGGTGCGCCCGCCGCCGGCCAGCGCGTGCAGCAGCCGTACCTGGGCGGGGTCGGTGTCCTGGTACTCGTCGACGTAGACGGCGTCGTACCGGGCGGTGAGCCGCGCGGCCGCCTCGGGGCGGTGGGCGAGCAGGACCGCCCGGTGGACGAGTTCGGCGTAGTCGATCACGCCCTGCATGTCGAGCACGTCGAGGTACTCGGCGAGGAACGCGGCGGCCGCCCGCCAGTCGGGGCGGCCGATGCGACGGGCGAAGGCGTCGAGGGCGTCGGGGGCGAGGCCCAGCTCACGGCTGCGGGCGAGGACCGCGCGGACCTCGTCGGCGAAGCCGCGCGTGGTCAGGCAGGCGCGCAGCTCGTCCGGCCAGCGCACGTGGTTCAGTCCGAGCCGCTCGAGAGCCGGCTGGCCGGCGAGCAGCTCGCGGACGGTGACGTCCTGTTCCGGGCCGGAGAGCAGCCGCAGCGGCTCGGCGAACAGGCCGCTGTCCTGGTGGGCGCGTACCAGTGCGTAGCAGTACGAGTGGAAGGTGGTCGCCCTGGGGGCGCGGGCCGCGCCGATGCGCAGGGCCATGCGGTCGCGCAGGTCGACGGCGGCCTTGCGGCTGAAGGTCAGCACCAGGATGCGGTCCGGGTCGCCGCCCCGGGCGATCCGCGCGGCCACGGACTCGACCAGGGTGGTGGTCTTGCCGGTGCCCGGGCCCGCGAGAACGAGCAGCGGTCCAGAGCGGTGGTCAACCACGGCGCGCTGCGCGGCGTCCAGACGGGGGGGATCCACCGTGGCCGCAGGGGTACGGACCAGACGGTAAGCGCCACGGCTCCCCTGCCGCACCGGGGAGTGCGGCAGGCGCCTGGTGGAGGAAGAGGAGCTCACGTGGTTGGCCGGTCCTGGTGGTCGTGCGGGCGGGCGGTCGGTCGGGCGCGGGGGGCGGTGGCCGCGGGGTGAGGGGGACACGCGCAGCCGACGCTACGCCGCCGCTCTGGTCGGAAGCAGGGCTTCCGGTTCTTCCCTCGCGACGCTCACGACACGCGCGTCCCACACCTCACGAACGTACGTCATGCCACGGACGTCCCCTGTGTCACCCGTACGGGCCACAGGCCGTCCTGGGCGGTCTCCGATGGCGAAAGCTGTCAGGTGTGACCGTCCGTGCCCGCACCGCCGTCCCACCGGGCCCGTCTCATGTCGAGGCGCGGCAGGTGGCCCTCGGTGCTCCTGCCCGCCTCCTTCAGCGGCGTGCCCTCCGCGCGGTAGTGCGCGAGCGCGCGCAGTTCGTGCCCGGTCAGCAGCACACCGTCGGCGCGCACCACGCGCCACCAGGGGACTGCGCCTCCGTAGAGGGCCATCACCCGGCCGACCTGGCGCGGGCCCCCTTCGGCCAGCCACTCGGCGACATCGCCGTACGTCATGACCCGTCCCGGCGGCACCCGCTCGGCGACCTCGAGGACCCGCTCGGCGTACTCGGGCAGCGCGTCCGCGTGCTCCTCGCGGGGCTCCCCGGCCGGCCTCTGCTCGCTCATTCGTCCCATCCTGCCGCACCCCACCGACATCCGGCCGCCGGCCGCCCGCACCGGTCCTCTCGCCCCTTGGCGGCGATTCCGGCAGACTGTGCGCCCGCGCACACGCACCCTGATGGCCGGGTGTGCCGGTGGAGCATGCCACCATCGTGCGGGCGGTGACCGGTGATACGAGACCAAGAAGAGCAGATGAAGCGGCAGGGCGTGCACCCCGACGGCGCGGCGGGCACCCCTGAGGGCACCGCACGTCCCGAGACCGATCGCCCGCACGAGGGCGGCACCGACGCGCACCACGCGGACGCCGGTCCGCACCAGGGCGACGCCACGGACCCACGTGGAAGCGACGACCGGACGCGCGCGCGGGAGGACGGCGGCGCGACTCATGAGGACCACCGCTCGGACGCGCGCGGGGACGATCACGACGCACGCGCGGATGAGGACGATCACGGCTCACGCGCGCGTGAGGACGGCGACGACGCAGGCAAGGGGGCGCACATGCCGAAGACCCCGCCCCCCGGCCACGGTCCCGGCGGCGACCCGCACGCCGAGGAGGTCGAGGGCGACGAGCCGCTGCTCCCCGCACGCGTGCACCGCCCCTCCGATCTCATGCGGCTCCTGGTGGGCGTGCTCGCCATCGGCGTGCTGCTCGCGGTCGCGGCGTTCGCGCACGGCACCACCTCGGGCCTCGAACAGGACATCAACAAGGGCACCGGGCAGGCCCCGGACCTGCTCATCAAGATCGCGGGGCTGGCGTCGAGCATCGCCATCCTCCTGGTCCCGGTCGCCTTCGCGATCGAACGGCTGATCAAACGGGACGGGCTGCGCATCGCCGACGGCGTCCTGGCGGCCGTCCTCGCCCACGGAGTCACCCTCGCCACCGATCTGTGGGTCGCGCAGGCCGCCCCGGACTCGATCCAGGAGGCGCTCACCCAGCCCTCGCCGGGCGACATCCACGCCCTGACCGACCCGGTGCACGGCTATCTGGCGCCCGTCATCGCCTACATGACGGCCGTCGGCATGTCCCGGCGGCCCCGATGGCGTGCGGTGCTGTGGATCGTGCTGCTGCTCGACGCGTTCTCGATGCTCGTCACCGGCTACACGACGCCCTTCTCGATCATCCTGACGGTGCTGATCGGCTGGACCGTCGCCTACGGCACCCTGTACGCGGTCGGCTCCCCCAACGTCCGCCCCACCGGGCAGACCCTGATGGCGGGTCTCCGGCACGTCGGCTTCCACCCGGTCAGCACCTCCCGCGAGGAGGCCGTCGAGACGGAGAACGGCGACCGCGGCCGGCGCTACTTCGTCACCCTGGAGGACGGGCCGCCGCTGGACGTCACGGTCGTCGACCGGGAACAGCAGGCGCAGGGCTTCTTCTACCGCGCCTGGCGCAATCTGACGCTGCGCGGCTTCGCCACCCGCTCCAGTCTCCAGTCGCTGCGGCAGGCCCTGGAGCAGGAGGCCCTGCTGGCGTACGCGGCGATCGCGGCCGGCGCCAACGCACCCAAACTGATCGCCACCTCCGAGCTCGGCCCCGACGCGGTCATGCTCGTCTACGAGCACACCGGCGGCCGCACGCTGGACTCGCTGGCCGACGAGGACGTCACCGACGAGCTGCTGCGCAAGACCTGGCAGCAGGTGCAGGCGCTGCAGTCGCGGCGGATCGCGCACCGCAGGCTGGCCGGAGACGCGATTCTGGTGGATCGTTCCGGCAGGGTGATCCTCACCGAGCTGCGCGGCGGTGAGATCGCGGCCGGCGATCTGCTGCTGCGCATGGACGTCGCCCAGCTGGTCACCACGCTCGCCCTGCGGGCCGGCGCCGAACGGGCGGTGGCCTCCGCGGTCGGCGTGCTCGGCCCCGACGCGGTCGCCGACTGCCTGCCGATGCTCCAGCCGATCGCGCTGACGCGCTCCACGCGTGCGACGCTGCGCCGACTGGCCCGGGAGCGGGCCGAGCGGGAACGCGAGGCCGTGCTGGAGGCGTCCCGGCAGGCCAAGCAAGCCCGCCTGGAGGAGGCGCCGGAGACGGCGTCGCCCGTCCTCGAGAAGCCGGACAAGAAGGCGGTCCGCGCCGAACAGCGCGCGGAGCGCCGGGCCATCGACGAAGCCCTCGAGGAGGCCCGCGAGGAGGATCTGCTCACCCAGATCCGGCACCAGGTGCTGCGGATCCGGCCGCAGGCCCCGGTGGAGCCGGCCCGGCTCGAGCGGGTGCGGCCGCGCACGCTCATCAGTTTCATCGCGGGTGCGATCGGCGCGTACTACCTGCTCACACAGCTCACGCACATCGAGTTCGGCACGCTGTTCGCGCGGGCCCACTGGGGCTGGGTGGCCGCGGCGGTGCTGTTCTCCGCGCTCAGCTACGTGGCCGCGGCGATGGCGCTCCTGGGGTTCGTGCCGGAACGCGTCCCCTTCCTGAGGACGGTGGCGGCCCAGGTCGCCGGCTCGTTCGTGAAGATCGTGGCGCCGCCCGCCGTCGGCGGCGTGGCGCTCAACACCCGCTTCCTGCAGCGCACCGGTGTGCGCCCGGGGCTCGCGGTGGCGAGCGTCGGCGCGTCGCAGCTGTTCGGGCTCGGCTGCCACATCCTGATGCTGCTGTCCTTCGGCTATCTGACCGGTACCGAGAAGACGCCGTCCCTGTCGCCGTCCCGCACGGTCATCGCGGGCCTGTTGACCGTGGCGGTACTGGTCCTCGTGGTCACCTCGGTGCCGTTCCTGCGGAAGTTCGTCGTCACACGCGTGCGTTCACTGTTCGCCGGCGTCGTGCCGCGCATGCTCGACGTGCTCCAGCGGCCGCAGAAGCTCGTCACCGGCATCGGCGGCATGCTCCTGCTGACCGCGTGCTTCGTGATGTGCCTGGACGCCTCCGTCCGGGCGTTCGGCAACGGCACGACCTCGCTGAGCATCGCCAGCGTCGCGGTCGTCTTCCTGGCGGGCAACGCGCTCGGCTCCGCGGCGCCCACCCCGGGCGGCGTGGGCGCGGTGGAGGCGAGCCTCACGCTCGGCCTGATCGCCTTCGGGCTTCCGAAGGAGGTCGCCGCCCCGGCCGTGCTGCTGTTCCGGCTGCTGACCCTGTGGCTGCCGGTGCTGCCGGGCTGGCTGGCCTTCAACCACCTGACCCGCAAGGGCGCCCTCTAGCCACGGCATGACCGGCGGGGCCTCGTGGGAGCACCGCGGGGACGGGCGCGGCGTGCGCGGGGGCGTACCTCGTACGGCCCGCGCCCCGCGCGCGCCTCGGCCCGGGCGCCCCCAGGATGGAGACATGGCGAACCCCTCCCGGCTGCGCGCCGCTGCCCTGACGACCACAGCCGTGCTGCTGTCCGCCCTGCTGGCCGGATGCGGAGACAGCCCGAAGGACGGGGACGTCACGAAGCAGAAGCTGGACTGGAAGGACTGCCCGGCACCGTCCGAGGCGGAGGGCGGCGGCAGCTCACCGTCCCCGCTGCCGAACGGGACGAAGTGGCAGTGCGCCACCATGAAGGCGCCCCTGGACTGGGCGCACCCCAAGGGCGACACCATCGACATCGCTCTGATCCGGGCCAGGAGCAGCGGCCCGGCGAACAGGCGCATCGGCTCGCTGGTGTTCAACTTCGGCGGCCCCGGTGGCAGCGGCGTATCCACGCTGCCCGCGTTCGCCCCGGACTACAGCGCCCTGCGCACCCGCTACGACCTGGTCAGCTTCGACCCGCGCGGGGTGGGCCGCAGCGCGCCGGTGCAGTGCGAGAACGACGCCCAGCTGGACGCCTACTTCCAGCAGGACGCGACACCCGACGACAGCGCCGAGCGGGCGGAACTGCTGAAGCGGACCAAGCAGTTCAACGCGGCCTGCGAGAAGCACTCCAAGCCGGTCCTGCCGCACGTGCGCACCACGGACGCGGCGCGCGACATGGACCTGATGCGCAAGGTCCTCGGCGACGACAAGCTCCACTACTTCGGCATCTCCTACGGCACCGAGCTGGGCGGCGTCTACGCCCATCTGTTCCCCCGGCACGTCGGCCGGGCCGTCTTCGACGGCGTGGTCGACCCCACGCAGAACCCCGAGCAGAGCGCGCTCGGACAGACCAAGGGCTTCCAGCTCGCCCTCGACAACTTCGCCAAGGACTGCACGTCGAAGACCACGGAGTGCCCGATCGGGGCCACCCCGCAAGAGGTGAAGAACCGCATCGCCAAGCTGCTGGGCGATCTGGAGAAGAAGCCGATCCCCGGCATCTTCCCGCGCCAGCTCACCCAGACCGCCGCCACCAACGGCATCGCGCAGTCCCTGTACTCGAAGGACTTCTGGGAGTACCTCACCGAGGGACTGGAGCAGGCGTACGACGGCGACGGCAAGGTCCTCATGCTGTTGTCCGACTCGATGAACGGCCGCTCCGAGAACGGGGAGTACAGCAATCTCACCGCGGCGAACACCGCCATCAACTGCGCCGACGCGAAGCCCCGCTACACGGCGGACTACGTGCAGAAGAAGCTGCCCGAATTCCGCGCCGCCTCCCCGCTGTTCGGGGACTACCTCGCCTGGGGCATGGTCAACTGCACCGACTGGCCGGTGCCGGGCGCCGCTGACCATCCCGTCGTCCGTGCCCCCGGCTCGGCACCCATCCTCGTCGTCGGCAACACCGGTGACCCGGCCACGCCGTACGAGGGCTCGAAGAAGATGGTGGACGCGCTCGGCAAGGGCGTCGGCGTGCAGCTGACGTACAAGGGGCAGGGACACGGGGCCTACGACAGCAAGAACAAGTGCGTGCAGGGGGCGGTGAACGGCTACCTGCTGGACGGGAAGGTGCCGAAGGCCGGCACGGTCTGCTCCTGACGCCCGGGCGACAGCCGCGAAACCGGCACACGTCAAGTAAGTGCAGGTCAGAGGGTTATCCACAGGCTGCAACGGGCGCGAGCCGCTGCGCCTACGATGGCCTGAACGCCCGGCGCGGCACGACGCGAAGGGCCTGTGAGGGGGGTGCGCATGTGGCGATTCCTGCGCTGGACGGCCGCCGCGGCCGCGGCGCTGCTGGTGGCCGGTTGCGGTGGTGGTTCGTCGGGCGGGGACGGAGCCGGGGGCGGGAGCGAGGGCAAGAGCACGGACACGGCTCGTGCGTCGGCATCGGGGCCGAAGCCGTCGGGGGACCTCCCGGCGTCCCTCACCTCGCAGCACCTGGACTGGCGGCGCTGCAAGGCCACCGCGGACTCCCCGGCGCCGGATGGCGACTGGCGGTGCGCGACGCTCAACGTGCCGCTGGACTGGTCGAAGCCGGAGGGTGCGACGATCGGCCTCGCCCTCATCCGCGCGCAGGCGACCGGAGGCGACCGCATCGGCTCCCTGCTCTTCAACTTCGGCGGTCCCGGCGGCTCCGGCGTCTCGTCGATGCCGTACTACGCGGCCACGGTCTCCTCGCTCCGGGAGCGCTATGACCTGGTGAGCTGGGATCCGCGCGGGGTCGGCGCGAGCGAGGGCATCCGGTGCCGGGCCGACCCGGAGACGGAGGCCGCCGAGGACGTGGACGCCACCCCGGACACCCCGCCCGAGGAGAAGGCGTACTTCCGGGACGCCGCCGACTTCGCCGAGGGCTGCCGGAAGGCCGCCGGCCGGCTGCTGGGCCATGTGTCCACCACCGACACCGCACGGGACATGGACGTGATGCGCCAGGTCCTCGGCGACACGCGGATGCACTACTTCGGCATCTCCTACGGCACCGAACTCGGCGGGGTGTACGCCCACTTGTTCCCGAAGCGGGTGGGACGGCTGATCCTCGACGCGGTGGTGGACCCGACCGCGGACACGGTGGGCCACGCCGAGAACCAGGCGCGCGGCTTCCAGAGGGCGCTCGACGACTACCTGAAGTCCACGGGCCAGGACCCCGAGCGGGGCTCGCGGGAGATCGCGGACCTGCTCGACCGGCTCGACACCGAGCCGCTGCCGACGTCGTCCGGGCGGAAACTGACCCAGACACTCGCGGTCACCGGGATCGTGCTGCCGCTGTACCGGGAGACCAGATGGCCGGAGCTGACCGCCGCGCTCCAGGCTGCGCGCAAGGGCGACGGCTCGCGGCTGCTGAGGCTCGCCGACGACTACAACGAGCGGGACTCCTCGGGCCGCTACGGCACCACGTCCCATTCCCAGCGGGCCATATCGTGCCTGGACGACAGGCAGCGGCCGACCGGCGCCGAGACCGAGCGGCGACTGGCCGGGTTCGAGCGGATCTCGCCGGTGTTCGGCGCCTTCCTGGCCTGGGACACGGCCGGCTGGTGCCACGGCTGGCCGGTGTCCGGCCAGTTCGACACCCCGGAGGTCAGCGCTCCGGGCGCGGCGCCGATCCTGCTCGTCGGCAACACCGGCGACCCGGCGACGCCGTACGAGGGCGCCCGTCGGATGGCCGGCGAACTGGGCAGAGGGGTCGGTGTCGAGCTGACCTGGAAGGGCGAGGGACACGGGGCGTACGGCAGCGGCAGCGACTGTGTCGACTCGGCGGTGGACGCCTATCTGCTGGAGGGGACGGTGCCGAAGGACGGCACGGTCTGCTCCTGACGCGGCCGGGCCCGGGCCGCCACGGCAAGGGCCGCCGCGGCAAGGGCTGCCGCGGCGGTCGCTGCAGCAGCGGGGGCTGCCGTGGCGGGGGCGCTGCGGCCACGGCAGAAGCCCACGGCCGCCGAGCTGGTCGGTGCCGTGGGCTTCTGCTCCCCGCCGGCGGGCGGGGAGGGCGGTCAGTAGACCGGCTTGTCCGGTTCGATCTGGTTGACCCAGCCGATGACGCCGCCGCCGACGTGGACGGCGTCGGAGAAGCCCGCGGACTTCAGGACCGCGAGGACTTCCGCACTGCGGACACCCGTCTTGCAGTGCAGGACGATCTTCTTGTCCTGCGGGAGGCCCTCCAGGGCGGTGCCCATGAGGAACTCGTTCTTCGGGACCAGCTTGGCGCCCGGGATGGAGACGATCTCGTACTCGTTCGGCTCGCGGACGTCGATGATCTCGATGCTCTCGCCGTCGTCGATCCACTCCTTGAGCTGCTTTGGCGTGATCGTCGAGCCGGCGGCGGCCTCCTGGGCCTCCTCGGAGACGACGCCGCAGAAGGCCTCGTAGTCGATCAGCTCGGTGACGGTCGGGTTCTCTCCGCACACCGCGCAGTCGGGGTCCTTGCGGACCTTGACCTGGCGGTACTGCATCTCCAGGGCGTCGTAGATCATCAGCCGGCCGACCAGCGGCTCACCGATGCCCGCGAGGAGCTTGATGGCCTCGTTGACCTGGATGGAGCCGATGGACGCGCACAGCACGCCCAGCACGCCGCCCTCGGCGCAGGAGGGGACCATGCCGGGGGGCGGGGGCTCCGGGTACAGGCAGCGGTAGCAGGGGCCGTGCTCGGACCAGAAGACGGAGGCCTGTCCGTCGAAGCGGTAGATCGAACCCCACACGTAGGGCTTGTTCAGCAGCACGCACGCGTCGTTGACCAGGTACCGGGTCGCGAAGTTGTCCGTGCCGTCGACGATCAGGTCGTACTGGCTGAAGATGTCCATCACGTTGTCGGCTTCGAGCCGCTCCTCGTGAAGGACCACGTTCACGTACGGGTTGATGCCCTTGACGCTGTCGCGCGCGGACTCGGCCTTGGAACGGCCGATGTCGGCCTGGCTGTGGATGATCTGGCGCTGCAGGTTCGACTCGTCGACCTCGTCGAACTCCACGATGCCGAGCGTGCCGACGCCCGCGGCGGCCAGGTACATCAGCGCCGGGGAGCCCAGGCCGCCGGCGCCCACACAGAGCACCTTGGCGTTCTTCAGCCGCTTCTGCCCGTCCATCCCGACGTCGGGGATGATCAGGTGGCGGGAGTACCGGCGGACCTCGTCTACGGTGAGCTCAGGAGCTGGCTCGACCAGGGGTGGCAACGACACGGGGACTCCGTTGGTCGGTCAATCACTACAGTTGTTCTCCCCGTAACACTGCCACGGCCTTCTTCATTCCGAGACACCCGTTCCGATGCGCGAGACGATCTCGTCCCAGTAGCCGGGCATGGTCTCCCAGGGGTCCGCGCGGCCGCCCCCGTCGGTGCGGTCCGTGAAGTAGATCGTCGCCGCTCCCTGCCAGCGGGCTATGCGCAGGGCCTCGTCCAGATGGCCCAGGGGCACGCCGTGCACGAAGTGGCAGAACCGGTCGGGCGGATAGTCCGCGGTCCACTCGGCGGCCTGCGACCAGCGGTAGTCGGACCAGGGGCCGCTGAAGGTCACCAACTGGTCGGCGTTCTCCGCGTAACCGGGGTGCGGGTGGCCGCCGTGGCCGAGGACGATGTGGACGCCGTCACCGGTCCCCCGGAGCGTGGTGATCGCGCGCCGGACCTCGGGGAGGGCGGAGCGCCCGGTGGGGCAGCGGTCCAGCAGGAAGCCGTCGACGCGGTACCAGTCGAGGTAGCGGTGGGCGTCGCAGAGCAGGTCGCCGACGGCGCGGGCGCCGTAGGTGAGGTCCAGCCGGCCGAGGACGCGGACGCCCACGTCGCGCAGCCGGCCCGCGGCCTCCAGGCAGTACGGGTCGGGGCGGGTGCCGGGGCCGCCGGCCACGTCGAGGACCACCCAGTCCAGCGGGGTGCCCGGGCGGGCGAGCTCGGCCCACTGGGCGGGGGCGACGAGCGGGTGCGCGTACCCGGGGATGCCGAGGGCGGTGCGCACGCCGGTGCTCGACACGCTTGCGGTGGTGCTGGTCAGATGCGGCATGCCGCCTCCATCCAGATGTCTGCCAGGGATTCTTCGAGGTTGATCCGGGGCCGCCAGCCGAGCCGGTCGCGTGCGGTGCGCACGTCGGCCTGCTGCCAGCTGCCGCAGCCGTCGGGGTACGGGTACGCCATCGGGCTCACGTGGTCGGATTCGACGCGCGGGTGGCCGATGGCGCCGCGCAGGGGGCCGGGCGGGGCGTCGAGCTCGTGCAGGGCGCCGCCGTATCCGGCGACGCGCGCGAGGACCGCGGCGGCGTCGCGCAGCCGGACGGCACGGCCGGAACCGATGTTGATGACGCCCTGTGCGGCGGAGAGCGAGGCGGCGTGCACGGCGCGCGCGACGTCGCGTACGTCCACGAAGTCGCGCTGGACGCCGAGTCCGCCGAGCTTGAGTTCCCCGTCTCCGGACTGCATGGCGCGGCGCATGGCCTCGGCGAGCCGGCCCAGTGGGGAGCCGGCCGGGGTGCCAGGGCCCGCGGGCGAGAAGACGCGCAGGACGACGGCGTCGAGACCGGAGCCGAGGACCAGCTCGGTGGCGGCGAGCTTGCTCACGCCGTACGGGCCGCCGGGGCGCGGTACGGCGTCCTCGGCCGTGGACGAGCCCGGCTGGCTCGGGCCGTACTCGGAGCCGCACCCGATCTGCACCAGCCGGGCGCCGCAGCCGCTGCGCCGCAGGGCCTCGCAGACGGTGGCGACGGCGACGGTGTTGTGCCGGGCGAGTTCGCGGGCGCCGCCCCGGGTGGCGCCCGCGCAGTTGATGACGACCCCGGGGTGCACCGCGTCGAGGAAGCGGGTCAGTGCGCCCGGGCTGCCGGTGGCCAGGTCGAAGCGGACGTCGGCGTCGTCGCCACGGCCGAGCGCGGTGAGCTGTACGGCGGGGTCGGCCAGCAGACGGTCGGCGACGAAGCGGCCGATGTATCCGTTGGCTCCGGTCAGCAGGACCCTCATCGTGCGGCCCCCTGGGTGTGCTCGCCGGCGGTACCGGATGCTGCGAGGGCTCCTGCGGCCGCTCCGGAGGTTCCGGTGGCCCCGGGCGCTCCGGGTCGGGAGGTGGTCATCTGGTGGTCTCCTTCAAGGGGGTGGTACGGGCCTCCGGCCGTGGACCGGGCGCCGCCGGTCGTCGCCCGGTGCCGTCAGGCGCTCCGGGCGGCCGGCGGGGTGGCCCGGGTCGGACCGGCGGCAACCGGTTCACTCGGGTGCTCCCGCGGGTGCGTGGGCCGAGGCCCGGGTGAGCGTGCGGGCGGCGTGCAGCAACAGGGCCAGGGCCGCGGTGCCGCAGGCGAGGGCGGGGACGGCGGTGGCTCCCCAGGCGTTCACGAGGATCCGGGCCGGGGCCGCGAGGAAGGCGCAGCCGGGCAGCCGGGCGGCGAGCGGCAGGGCCAGGACCACCGCTTCCATGGCGGCCGCGGCGCCGAGCGCGACGGCGGGGGCGCGCCGGTGGTGGTGCACCGTGAGCAGCCGGGCGAGCAGCAGCAGGGCTCCCAGGGCGAGCGACTGCGGGTAGGCCGCGGGTTCGCGCAGGACGGTGCCGCACAGCAGGAGCAGCGCCGAGAGCGCGCCGAAGAACAGGGTGAGGGTGCCGAGCAGCAGCGGTTTCGCGGCCGACGTGAAGTCCGCCAGGCCCCGGCTGCCGGCGAGCCTGCGGCGGGCGCCGGCGCTGAG
The DNA here is from genome assembly GCF_040426375.1 of Streptomyces sp. NPDC096012. Taxonomy (NCBI): domain Bacteria; kingdom Bacillati; phylum Actinomycetota; class Actinomycetes; order Kitasatosporales; family Streptomycetaceae; genus Streptomyces; species Streptomyces sp. NPDC096012. The sequence goes on along the minus strand of NZ_JBEOTD010000016.1, from coordinate 101,909 downwards.
CAGGTGGGCGCTCCAGGCCGCCGGGGCGCAGGCGAGCGTGAGGGCGAGGACGGGCGCGGTGGCGGTGGGCCAGGGGCCTGCCGGGATTCCGCCGGGGAGGGCGTCGGGACCGCCCCTGACGAGGGCGTCGAGCAGACCGTCGCCGAAGAGGGCGTAGGCCAGCAGCCAGAGCGTCCACGCGCGGGAGGCCCACGCCGTGGAGCGCCCGGCCCATGTGCGCCGGGCGCGCGCGCCGGGCGCGCCGGCCAGGGGTCCGTGGCGCAGTGCCGCGCGCGTGGCGAGGGCGACGGCGAGTATGCCGCCGAGGGCCACCGGCAGGCGGGGGTGTCCGTGGGTGAATCGCAGCGCGGCCACGGTGAGCGCGCCGAGCGCACCCGGCAGAACGGTGAGCAGGACCCAGCCGGCGCGGACGCGGGGCGCGGGCAGCAGCTCGGGTTCCGGGCGCGGGTCGCCGTTGCGCGGCACGCGCGCGTACAGCTCCTCGGCGAGAGAGAACACGTCCCGGTGCCGGAAGCGGGCGGCGGTCCGGTCGGTGACCCCGTGCGCCTCCAGACCGGCCGCGATCTCCAGCGGGTCGACGGCGCGCTCGCACAGCTCACGGTGGCGGTGCAGCAACGCTTTCACCGGGTCACCGGCCCCGCGCCGGGGAGCGGGGGCACGTCGCTCCCCGGGCCGCGGATCCGCCGGGCCGTGCGTCGTACGGGCCTCGGTGCCGGACCCGGGTGCCGTGCGGGCCTCGGTGCCAGACCCAGGTGCCGTACCCACCTCGATGCCGAGCCCAGGTGCCGAACCCGCCTCGACGCCGAGCTTCAGTGCCGCACGGGCCTCGGTGCCAGACCCAGGCGCCGTACCCACCTCGATGCCGAGCCCGTAGGCCGCGCTCCCCCCGGCGCCAGACCCAGATTCCGTACCCGCTACGACGCCGAGCCCGTGGGCCGCGCTCGCCCCGGTACCGGGCCCGTGCGTCGCGCTCGCCCCGGTGCCGGGCCCGTCCCCTCGCCGAGTCGGCGTCAAGAGGCCGACGCCGGTCGTGGGGGCGGAACTCGCGGGAGCGGGGGCCCGAGATGTGGAGCCGTCGAGGCCGTCCGCCGCGAGGTCGGCCGTCGCCGGCGGCGCCTCGGACGGCCCGCCTCGCAGCCACTCCCCCGAGCGGGCGTCCCACGGGGCGCCGCCGCTGGGCATCCCGAGTCGGTCCGGAGCAACGGGCTCTCCCGGGGCATGACCATCCCCACGGGCCACACCCTCGAAGCGGTTCTCGGACGCGTTCATCACGCCCCCTCCGCGGCCGCCATCGGCGTCGCGCGTACCGGAGCGGCCGTGGCCCAGCCGGGGAGGCGGCGGGGCAGGACGGAGGCCGTGGGGCCGGTCCAGCGGCCGGGGACGTGGGACTCGGCGGGCGCGGCGAACGGCAGGGGTTCGCCCGCGTCGTCGAGGACGACTCGGCGGACCGGACAGTGCGACACGATCTCGAGGTAAATGCTGTGAAATGCCGCGATGTTCTGCTCGACGGTGAACAGTTCGAGCGCCCGGGCGCGTGCGGCGGCACCGAGGCGCGCACGGCGCTCCGGGTCGCGCAGCAGCGCCACGCACGCCTCTGCGAGCGCCCGGGGGTTGCGCGGGGGCACGACGAGGCCCGTGCCGCCGATGACCTCCACCACCGCGCCGACGTCCGTGGACACCGTGGCCCGGCCGCAGAACATGGCCTCGATCAGGCTGATCGGGAAACCCTCGACCACGCTGGACAGCACCACGACCGCGCCGGACGCGTAGGCGTCGGGCAGGGCCGGGGCCTCCGGGTCGCCGATCTCCGCGAAGGAGACCGGGTTGTCGCCGACGGCGTGCACGCCCTCCGCCTCGTCGGGGAAGAGCTGCGCGGCGAGCGCCCGGCAGTGACGCGAGTAGGCCTCACCCTCGGGGCCGAAGGGAGCGCCGACGATCCGCAGGCGCGCGGTGGGCTCCTCCTTGCGGATCTCGGCGAAGGCGTGCAGGAGCGAGACCAGGTCCTTGGCGGGTTCGACACGCCCCACCCAGACCAGCGTGTCCGGCTCGGAGCGGTCCGGGGACTCGCCGGCCTCGGCGAAGTGCCCGGCCTCCATGCCGGGGTGGACCGTGCGGATCCTGCTCCGGTCGGCGCCGCACCGTTCCTGCCAGCGGCGGGCGTGGGCGTTTCCGGGGGTGAGGATCTCGGCCCGGCGGTAGATCTCGGTGGCGAGCCGGCCGTTGAAGGCCGCGAGCAGCGCGCGCACGGCGGGAGCGGCGGCGCCGGAAACCGGCCGCAGGTAGTGCGAGCGGAGCTGGACGCCGTATTCGGTGACCAGCAGCGGCACGCCGGAGAAGTGGCGGGCCAGCAGCCCGGGCAGGGCGGCGGGGCCGCCGGCCGCGGCATGGCAGAGGTCGACCGTGCCGAGAGCGTCGTCGCCGTACCAGTCGAGGGAGAGGGGGCGCAGGGCGCGTTCGAGATGTGCGGCGACGGCGAGCAGGTCCGGCACGCGCGCCTCGCGCGCCGTGCGCAGCGCGCCGGGGGCGCGGCAGGCCCGTTCCAGGGTGCGTACGGCCGTGTCGGAGCGCAGGGCGCCGACCAGTCCGCCCTCCTCGCGGGCGAGTTCGGCGAGTCCGTACAGCGCACTGCCGAAACGGTCCGCCACGTCGTCGGAGCGGTCGGCTCCCGGGGACCACGGCGCCCCCGAGAACCCGGCAGAGCCCGGGGACGGCGATTCTCCCGAGAACCCGGCAGCCCTCGGGGACCCGGAGAATCCGGCGGACATCGGTACCCCCGAGGACCCCGGAAGCCCCGTGGATGCCGAGGGTCCCGCGTCCGATCCGGGGTCGGCTCCGGCGCACACCGCTCCGACCAGTTCGCCGTAGCACTCGGCGAAGCGCCGGCGCGCGCGCCGACCATGGGTGACCCCGTCGTCCTCGGCCGTCCACAGCGGCGCCGTACGCACCCGGCCGACCTGCGGTGGGAGCGGGATCCAGCCCTCGTCCTCCTGCTGCCGGCTGCGGCTGAGCGCGTAGATCTCGAACTCGTGCTGCGCGAGCCCGCGTACGAGCCGGTCGCACCAGAGTCCGGCGTCACCGCTCGCAAACGGGTAGCCACCTTCCGTAAGCAATCCGATGCGCACTGTGCACCCCCGATCTCCCGTTTGGGGAGCCGCCGTTGTCCCGGCGGCTCGCAGCGGGACGAACGTAAGGCGACATGGCGGTGCGTGCTCAATCACCCACGTGGTTCACGCGAGTCGCGCGCATCGGGGGACCGGCACAGGATCAAAAAGCGCTGACGTCGCGTCA
>NZ_JBEOTD010000016.1:0-98611 GCF_040426375.1 Streptomyces sp. NPDC096012 | reverse complement strand
CTCCGTTGGGGCTCCCCCCGTTTGCCGCGGGGCCCCGCCGGGGCCCTACTTCCGGCGTACTGGGGGGGGGGGCGCGGCCGGTTCCCCACCCCCCCCACCAAAAGGGGTGAACGGTCGTAACTTTCGCGTGCGGACGGCGTTCCGTCGCGCTAAGAGTTCAGACAGTGGTCATCCGGCCGCGCAACGTCACGCCACGGCGGGTTCACTCCGGGCCGCGCGCCGCCGCGCCGCCGACTCCGGGTCGAGCGCCGGCACGGCGGCCAGGAGTTGCCTGGTGTACGCCTCGCGCGGGCTGTCGTACACCTCGTCGGCCGGCCCGTGCTCCACGAGCCGGCCCCGGCGCATCGCCGCGACCCGGTCGCTGACCTGGCGGACGACGGCGAGGTCGTGGGCGATGAAGACCAGCGCGAGGCCGAGTTCCCGCTGGAGTTCGCCGAGCAGGGCGACGACGCGGGCCTGCGTGGTGACGTCGAGCGCGGAGACGGGCTCGTCGCGTCGAGGATCTGGGCCTGGACGGTGACGTCCAGGGCCGTGGTCGGCTCGTCGGCGATCAGCAGTTCCGGTTCGCGGGCGAGGGCCATGGCGATGAAGGCGCGCTGGCGCATGCCGCCGCTGAACTCGTGCGGGCGGGACCGGGAGCGCCGTTCGGCGTCCGCGATTCCCACCCTCTCCAGCACCTCGACGGCACGCGCGCGTGCGGTGCGAGGGGACGTTCCCTCCGCCGGAGGTGTAGAGGCGCGCCGGGTCGAAATCGGTCTGCGGCTCGGAGTTCAGCACCCTGAGCGTGCCGCCCTTACGGGGTGTGGAGTCGCCGCCGGACCCCTTGGGCGTCGTTGTCCTTCGGACCGCAGGCGGCTGCGCCCGCTGCCAGGACCAGGCTGACGGATGCCGCTGCCACGCGGCGCGCTGTGGCGGACGATTGACGCATCGGAATGACGACCTCTCGGGAACTGATCGAGGGTTTCTCGAAAAGTGAGACATGCGGACGAGCAGTGAGACGGCTGCGGACAGACGTCGGCCCCGGCGTCGGGTCGTCGAAGCATCCATGGCAGGACCACGGACGAAAAGGGAAGAAGGTCGCAACGCGTACGCCGGGAAGGCGGCGTCAGCGACAGTGGATGTCGGCCACGCAGATCGCGGTCACGCCGATGAGCGCCATCTCGATGGCGGCGCTGTCGGAGGCGGTATGACGGGACCACATGCGCAGAAATATGAACGAACTCGCGTCAATGTGACATGAGCTGCGCCCGTCAACTCCGGGGATAGGGCCACGGGTTGGGCAGGCAGTGGATTCCGTCGTGGTCGAGGAACTTGGTCTGCTGCTGCATGACCGGGGCGAGCTCACCGTCCTTCTGGCACGACACGTGGCCGTGCCCGAGCCGGTGACCGACCTCGTGGTTGATGAGCATCTGCCGGTACGAATGGATCTTGTCCCCGTAGGTCCTGCTGCCCTGAGCCCATCGGTAGGCGTTGATCATCACGCGCGCGGTGGCGGCCGAGTCGCAGGAGACGTTGTCCTCCGTGGTGTCCAGGCCGGACTTGGCGCACCACTCGGCGGTGGTCCCCGGGCTGGCCAGCGTGATCACGAAGTCGGGCTTGCCGGAGGAGATGCGCTCGAAGGTGCGGGCGCCGGCGTGGCTCCAGCTGCGGTCGTCGTTCAGGGTCTTCTGCACGGCCTCGGCGAACAGCGCGCCGTCCAGCCGCAGCCCCTGCTCGACGTCCACCCGGTACCGGTACTTCTGTCCCTGCCCCGGGGCCTTGTCGAAACCGGGCACGGCGTCGAACTTCCCGGAGCCCTTCAACTCGGCGCCGAGCGGATACCTCTTGCCCATCTTCTGCTCGTACGTCAGCGCCACCGCGCTCGGCGAGCCGGAGGGTGCCTCTCCGGGTGCGCGCGCATCGGCCCGACCGCCGTCGGGGTCGGACTGCGCCTGCACGGCGTCGCCCTCCCGGCCGTCGGCCACCTGCCCGGCGACGATCACGGCGAGCACGGTGGTGACGGCCGCCGCCGCGATTCCGGCGAAGGCCCGCCCCTTGCCGACTCCGCGCTGCGCGGGGATGCCGGCGCCGTCCGCGGCGAGAGCGGCGTCCTGCCGGTCGGAGTCCGGCGCCTGACCGGTACGGCGACCCTGCCCCGAACGGGGTGCGAAGACTCCCGCGCCCTCGCCGTCCGGGGCGTTCCCGCTGCCCTCGGTCTCATCGGCGCTCTCGGCCTTCTCGTGCCCGCCGCCCGCGCCCCCGAAGGCCTCCAGATACTCCTGCCGGGGGCCGGGGCGCTGCCCGGGGCCACCGTCCGGTCCCGCCTGCCGCTGCCGGGGCAGCGTCACACCGGTCCCCGCACCACCGCCGGCCGGCCCGCCGAACGCCCCCCAGCCACCGCCCGCTTCCCGCTGCTCGGGGTGCCCACCACGGGCGGCACCGCCGTCGGGAAGACGGGGCAGACCGTGCGCGGGTGTGCCGTCCGGGAAACGCTGCACACCGTGCGCGGGCGTGCCGTCCGGGAAACGCGGCACGCCACGAGCGGGCGTGCCGTCCGGAAGCCTCGGCACACCCGGGTACGCCCCTCGCGACGTGCCCGGAGCGGCCGGAACACCGGAGACACCCGGACTCCGCGGACCTCTCGGAGCATCCCGGCTGGCGTCCTCCGGGTGCGGCGGCGCGGTCGGCCGCGCACCCTCCTGGCCCGGTGCGTCCCGGCGGTCGCCGGAGCTCGCGCCCCGCTGCCGGGCCTGCCGTGCGGCTATGTCCGCGGAGTCGTCCCTGGGAGCCGGTCCGCGACGGCTGTGACGTCCCACCCGCCCCTCAGCTCCCCGCGCCCGTGGCAGTGGCGTCCGCGGCGGCGCCGCGCGGGCCCGGGCCCGCGTAGCCGCCCGGCGCACGTCCGGCCCCGGCCCGCCCACTCGAACCGCCCCCCTCGGCGAGGAGTTCCCTGACCGCTCCGGCGACCACGTCCGGGTACTCCATCATCGCCACGTGTCCGGCGTCCGGCAGGGTCAGCAGCCGGGAGTCGCGGAAGGCGCGGGCGGCCTTGCGGGCCATGCGGAAGCCGACCAGCTGGTCGCGGCCGCCGTAGATCAGCAGGGTCGGCGCGAGGACGCGTTCCGCCTGGCGCCACAGCCCGTGCTGGCCGCCGAGTGTGTAGGCGTTGACGATCCCGCGCGCGGAACGCGTCATCGCGTCCCAGAAGTACGGCAGCTGCTGCCGCCGTTCCAGCTCCTCGACGGCGTGCTCGAACGCCTCCGGCGACACCCGCCCGGGATCGCCGTAGCAGAGCGCCGTGACCCCGCGCACCCGCTGCTCGGCCGTCCACCCCTGGGTGAACCGGTTGAACAGGGCGGCGACACCGGGCACACCGAGCAGGCCCGTCGGCACCGCCGTGCGCTGGATGCGCAGTTCGGGCAGTGCGGGCGAGACGAGTGTGAGCGTGCGGACGAGGTCGGGACGTACGGCGGCCACGCGCGTGGCGACCGCGCCGCCGAGCGAGTTGCCGAAGAGGTGGACCGGGCCGCGGTCGGACGCGTCGAGGAAGCGGATCACCGCGCGCGCGTGCCCGGTGATGGAGTAGTCGCCGTCGTCCGGTGGCGGGGAGTCGCCGAAGCCGGGCAGGTCGACGGCCTCGCCGTCGACCACACCGTCCAGTTCGGCCATCAGCAGCGACCAGTTCTGCGAGGAACCGCCGAGCCCGTGGACGTACAGCGCGGCCGGCAGGCCCTCGCGCGCGGGAGGCCGGGAACGGATCGACAGGGTGGCTCCCGGCAGGCCGACGGACCGCAGCCGCTCGCCCTCACCGACCCGGACGGGCGCCACCCTGGGAAGCACACTGGCGGCCGAGACGGACGGTGATTCGGTCGAAGACATGCGGCCAATGTTACGAGGTGATCACGTCCGGATTCGTGTGTTCGCCGTCACAGGCGTTCCATATGCCACAGACACACGCGCCCACCCTCGCGACGCGAGGACGGACACGCACGCCCACCCGCGCGGCGTGAGGACGGACACCCGGCGGCGTGTGGGGGCGAACGCGCGTACCCGGCGGCGCGTGGAGCGATCGCGCGCACCGGCGAGGTGCGGATCGAATGCGCCAAGTGGGCCGGACGGCGTGTGAACCGCGGGCGACTGGTGAACCGGACAGCGGACGGGCGAATGGCATGGCGTCCGGATCAGCCGTCTCCTAGGCTCGTGCAGAGGGCACCCGCGTGTGGCCCCTGCTGCTTCAGGGACGTTCGTAGGAAGGGAGCCCCACCATGGCCTATGACCCCATCGACCCCGACGCGGTCGAGGACCCCGACGTGGTCGAGGACCTGGAGGCCGACGACGCGGTCCAGGAGATCGACGTCGAGGCCCCCGAGGCGGACGCCGCCGAGCAGCACACCGAGATCGCACCCGTCAAGGACGACCCCCTGACGGAGCTGGACCCGGCCCGCGCGAACATCGCCGACCTGGTCGAACAGGCACGTGTCGTCTCGGTGGACGACGACGACTACCTCTGACCTCGCGGCTCGGTCCCGGCCGCGGCCGGGACCGAGGGGACCGCTCCGCGGCTTTCGCGGCCGTCCGGTACGTGAAATTCTGCGCTCGCACCGCGCACAGCACGGTTACCGAAAAGTACGATGGCCCCGCGGTCGACACCGCACGTGGACGACATTGGGAGGCGGCGTGACAGCCATCGAGCAGACAGAGGCAGCACGCCCGCGTGGCACGCGCCTGCCACGCCGAGCCCGACGGAACCAGCTGCTGGGAGCCGCCCAGGAGGTCTTCGTCGCTCAGGGCTACCACGCGGCGGCGATGGACGACATCGCCGAGCGGGCCGGGGTCAGCAAGCCGGTGCTCTACCAGCACTTTCCCGGCAAGCTCGACCTCTACCTCGCCCTGCTGGACCAGCACTGCGAGGCACTGATCCAGTCGGTGCGCAGCGCGCTCGCCTCGACGACCGACAACAAGCAGCGCGTGCGGGCGACGATGGACGCCTACTTCGCGTACGTCGAGGACGACGGCGGCGCCTTCCGGCTGGTCTTCGAGTCGGACCTGACGAACGAGCCGGCGGTGCGCGAGCGCGTCGACAAGGTCACCACCGAGTGCGCCGAGGCGATCTGCGACGTCATCGCCGAGGACACGGGCCTCTCCCGCGCGGAGTCGATGCTGCTCGCCTCGGGCCTCGGCGGCCTGGCCCAGGTCGTGGCCCGCTCCTGGCTGCACAGCGACCGCAGCGTCCCGCGTGATCAGGCGGTGCAGCTGCTGGCCTCGCTGGCATGGCGGGGCATCGCCGGTTTCCCGTTGCACGGCATCGAACACCACTGACGGCCGTGCGTTGCCGGGCGCTGTTCGCTGACGGCGTTCCGGCCCACGGCGTGCGCGTCCCCTCGCCGGGCTAATGTGTGCTGCGTACGGCGCGGAAGATCGCGCACATCACTGACCGTCGGAGGGACATAGCCGTGGAGGTCAAGATCGGCGTGCAGCACGCGCCCCGCGAGATCGTTCTGGAGAGCGGTCAGAGCGTCGAGGAGGTCGAGCGTCTGGTGTCCGATGCACTGTCCGGCAAGACGCAGCTGCTGAGCCTCCAGGACGAGAAGGGCCGCAAGGTCCTGGTGCCGACGGAACGCCTGGCGTACGTGGAGATCGGCGAGCCGACCGTGCGCAAGGTGGGTTTCGGCACGCTGTAGGCCGAAGTCGTCAGAAGGGCCCGGCGGCCGCGTGCCGCCGGGCCCTTCCGCGTGCGGACCAGGCACGGACGGAGCACAACTCCTCCACAGCGGATGATTGCAATCCGCAGGTCACGGGTATGACGGGCTACGACCGACAAGGCCGGAAGACCAGCCGTGGGAGGGACCTCGCGATGATCCTGGAAGTACTCGGCGCCGCTGTGCTCGGTCTCGTGCTGGCGTGGGCTGCGGCCCACCGTCTGCCGGACCGGTTGCCGGCCCGCCCGCTGGTGTACTCCACGGGCCTCGCCGGAGCCCTGTTCGGCGACTTCGTCACCCACAGCGCCCTGGGCCCGGGCAGTGCCCTGCCGAGCATCCTGGGCGCCGCGATCGTCTCCACGGCCTCCCTCTCCCTGCTCCTGCGCCCCGCCCGCCGCCGCCTCCGCCGATCAGCGACGGCGTAGACGCACCCCCTGACGGGCCGCGGAGAACACCGGCCGGAGAGGGCGCGGGGAAAGTCGTCCTGAAGACGTCGCCGGCCCAGCCGCCCGAAGGGGCGCGGAGAACGCACCGAAGGGGGCGCGGGGCCTGCGCACCGAAGGCGCGCGGGGACTGCGAACCGGAGCGGCACGGGGGGGGCTGCGCACCGAAGCGGCGCGGGGACTGCGAACCGGTGCAGGGGGAACTGCGCACCGAAGCGGCGCGGGGACTGCGCGGGCAAGCACCACGCGCCCGCACGACGCCCCGCACTCGGCACTCCGCGCCAGCCGCCCCGGCGCGCGCCCCCGGACCCCGGCGGACCGCTACGCGGCCAGGCCCAGCGCAGCCATCCGCTTGGTGTGCGCCTCCGTGATCCGCGAGAACATCCTGCCGACCTCCGCGAGGTCGAACCCGTCGGCGACCCCGCCCACGAGCATCGTGGACAGCGCGTCCCGGTCGGCCACGACCCGCTGGGACTGCGACAGCGCCTCGCCCATCAGCCGCCGTGCCCACAGCGCCAGCCGGCCGCCCACGCGCGGGTCGGCGTCGATCGCCGCCCGCACCTTCTCCACCGCGAATTCGGCGTGCCCCGTGTCGTCGAGCACGGCGAGCACCAGTTCACGGGTGTCGGCGTCCAGACGTGCGGCCACCTCCCGGTAGAAGTCGCTCGCGATCGAGTCGCCGACGTACGCCTTGACCAGGCCCTCCAGCCAGTCGGAGGGCGCCGTCTGCCGGTGGAAGCCGTCCAGCGCGGCGACGAAGGGGTCCATGGCGGCCGTCGGCTCCTCGCCGATCTCGGTCAGCCGGTCCCGCAGCCGTTCGAAGTGGTGGAACTCCGCCGAGGCCATCTTCGCCAGCTCGGCCTTGTCCCCGAGGGTGGGCGCCAGCTTGGCGTCCTCCGCCAGGCGCTCGAACGCGGCCAGCTCTCCGTACGCGAGCGCTCCGAGCAAATCCACGACCGCGGCGCGGTACTGCGGTTCGGCGGACGCCCGCGCCCAGTCCTGGGCGGCGACACCGGTCGGTTCGGCGGGAGCGGCGGACGCGTTCTCAGGCTTGTCAGAGCTAGTCATGAGGCGCACAATAGCCCGCTCGCCGCCCCTCGGAAGCCCCTGGTCAACCACTGTGACCACGACTACGTGACCGATTCGGCCATCACATGTGCGCGATTCCGGGGTATGGTGGTAATGCGCCTGCTGAGTGCGTCGACGGTGTTCGACGTGTTTCGACGGGGCGCACGCATGAGGATGCCCGGTCGGTGGCCCGATCGGCTCCGACCCGACAGCCCTCCCGATCGTGCGATTCATTCCGTACGACGACCGGAGGGACACCCTCAGCGGTACGAGCGCTAGAGCGTCGGCAGAGGTCCCGTGCTTTACGGCCGGCCCGAGTGGTTCGCCCGTATGGCAGCCGACGTCCCCGGCACGGTCTGTCAAAGACCCCCGCGCTCGCCTCGCACCGCGCCACACAGAAGAGGCATAACCCTGACTACGACGTTTCGAGATCTCGGAATCCTTCCCGAGACGGCCGAGGCCCTGGAAGCCGTCGGCATCATCAACCCCTTCCCCATCCAGGAGATGACGCTCCCCGTCGCCCTTTCCGGCACGGACGTCATCGGCCAGGCCAAGACCGGCACCGGCAAGACGCTGGGCTTCGGTCTCCCGCTCCTGGAGCGCGTCACCGTCCCCGCCGACGTCGAGGCCGGACGCGCCGCCCCGGAGGCTCTCACCGACGCCCCGCAGGCGCTCGTCGTCGTGCCCACGCGCGAGCTGTGCACGCAGGTCACCAACGACCTGCTGACGGCCGGCAAGGCCCGCAACGTGCGCGTGCTGGCGATCTACGGCGGCCGGGCCTACGAGCCCCAGGTCGAGGCCCTGAAGAAGGGCGTCGACGTGGTCGTCGGCACCCCGGGCCGGCTGCTGGACCTCGCGGGCCAGAAGAAGCTGGACCTGAAGCACGTCAAGTGCCTGGTCCTCGACGAGGCCGACGAGATGCTCGACCTGGGCTTCCTGCCCGACGTCGAGAAGATCATCAACATGCTGCCGGCCAAGCGGCAGACCATGCTGTTCTCGGCCACCATGCCGGGCGCGGTCATCGGCCTCGCCCGCCGCTACATGTCCCGGCCCACGCACATCCGCGCCACCGCGCCGGACGACGAGGGCGTCACGGTCGCGAACATCAAGCAGTTCGTCTACCGCGCGCACAACATGGACAAGCCGGAGATGGTCTCCCGCATCCTGCAGGCCGAGGGCCGCGGACTGGCGATGATCTTCTGCCGGACCAAGCGCACGGCCGCCGACATCGCCGAGCAGCTCGAGCGTCGCGGCTTCGCCTCCGGCGCGGTCCACGGCGACCTCGGCCAGGGCGCCCGCGAGCAGGCGCTGCGCGCCTTCCGCAACGGCAAGGTCGACGTCCTCGTCTGCACCGACGTCGCCGCGCGCGGCATCGACGTCGAGGGCGTGACCCACGTCATCAACTACCAGTCCCCCGAGGACGAGAAGACGTACCTGCACCGGGTCGGCCGTACCGGCCGCGCGGGCGCCAAGGGTACGGCGATCACGTTCGTCGACTGGGACGACATCCCGCGCTGGCAGCTGATCAACAAGGCGCTGGAGCTGGACTTCAACGACCCGGTGGAGACGTACTCGAGCTCCCCGCACCTGTTCTCGGACCTCGGTATCCCCGCGGGCACCAAGGGCACGCTGCCGCGCTCGGAGCGGACCCGTGCCGGTCTGGACGCGGAGGAGCTGGAGGACCTGGGCGAGACCGGTGGCCGCGGTGCGCGCGGTCGAGGCGGCCGTACCGACCGGGGCGACCGCTCCGACCGAGGTGACCGCTCGAACCGGGGCGACCGCTCGAACCGCGGTGACCGCGCCGGCCGTGCCGAGTCCGGTGACGGCGAGCGCGCGGCCCACACGCCGCGCCGTCGTCGCCGCACACGCAACGGCGCCCCGCTCGACGACGCCGCCGCCGTCACCGCCACCGCCGCTACGACGACGCCGGCACCGGCGGTCGAGTCCGGCACCGAGGAGTCGCAGGCAACGCGTACCCCGCGCCGCCGTCGCCGTATGCGCGGCGGAGCCCCGGCGGAGGTCGTGCCGGCCGCCGCGTCGCCCGTGACCGCCGAGGCCGCCGAGGCTGCCGTCGAGACGGTGGACGCGGTCGAGGGCCCGGCAGCGCCGGAGGCCTCGGAGAAGCCGCGTCGCCGCCGTACCCGCAAGTCCGCGGAGCGCCCGGCCACGGACGCGGCCGCGGAGATCGCGGTGGCCGACGTCCCGGTGACCGAGCCGGCGCCCGCCGCAGCTCCGGCCGCTGTGGACACGGTGGACACGGCGGAGGCCACCGAGGCCAAGCCGCGCCGCCGCACCCGCAAGGCAGCGGAGCCCGCCACGGCGACCGAGGCCCCGGTCATCGAGACCCCCGCGATCGAGGCCCCGGCCACGCTCGCGGAGGACACCACCCCGGTGACCAAGCCCCGCCGCACCCGCAAGACCGCCGCAGCCGCGGTGGACACCGCCGAAGCGACCGAGGCCAAGCCCCGCCGCACACGCAAGACCGCCGCGGCCGCCGAGGCCGCGGTGGACACCGCGGAGGCCACCGAGGCCAAGCCCCGCCGCACCCGCAAGGCCACCACGGCCACCGCAGCCGCGGTGGAAGCGGTCGACGGAGCCGAGCCCACCGCTCCGAAGGCGCGGCGGACACGGAAGACCGCCGCGGCCGCCGAGACCGCGGTGGACACCGCCGAGGCCACCGAGGCCAAGCCCCGCCGCACCCGCAAGACGGCCGCGGCCACCCCGGAAGCCGACGCACCCCAGGCCGAAGCCGCTCCCGCGGCCAAGCCCCGCCGCACCCGCAAGGCCACCGCAGCCGCGGTGGAAGCGGTCGACGGAGCCGAGCCCACCGCTCCGAAGGCGCGGCGGACGCGAAAGGCCGTCGCCGAGGCGGCCGCTCCGGAGATTCCGGCGCAGGCCACCGAGGAGCCGGAGGTCCAGCCCCGTCGCCGTACGCGGAAGACCGCGGCGGCCGTGGAGGCCCCCGAGGCCTGATCCCGCGGCCCCGCAGGGGCGGCACCCTCACACGCCGGTGGCCCGGTTCACTTCCCGTGAACCGGGCCACCGGCGTTTCGCGGTCCACTTCCCGCACACCCGGACCACCGGCATTTCGCGGTCCACTTCCCGCACACCCGGACCACCGGCATTTCGCGGTCCACTTCCCGCACACCCGGACCACCGGCATTTCACGGTCCACTTCCCGCACACCCGGACCACCGGTGTTTCGCGCACTCGCGCACCCCACACCCTGCGCCGCACCAGCACGCCCGCACACCTGCGGCGGACGTCCCACCCACGTACCGGCCCCCTCTCCCGACCCGTCCCCCCAACGCCCCCACGCCCACGCCCGGCGTCCCACCCCCACACCCGGCGCCGGCTCTCTCGTCGGTCTCACGCGGCCCCCTCCCGCCGCCCCCGATAACCTCTTCCCCATGAGCAGGCCCGCCACCTTCGCCCCGCCTCCCGGCACCCGTGCGTACTCCTTGCGTACGGCGCGGGGTGCGTTCGCCGTCGTCGACGCTCCCGTGGCCGCCGGTGTCGAGCCCAGGGGCGTGGCGCTGCTGCTGCCCGGGTTCACCGGGAGCAAGGAGGACTTCAACCCGCTGCACCTGCCGCTCGCGGCGCGCGGATACCGGACCGTGGCCGTGGACGGGCGGGGACAGTACGAGTCGGACGGCCCCCAGGACGACGAATCCGCCTACGCACAGGAGGAGTTGGCGCTGGACGTGCTCGCGCAGGCGGAGGCGGTGGGAGAGCCGGTGCATCTGCTGGGGCACTCACTCGGCGGCCAGATCTCGCGAGCGGCGGTGCTGATCGACCACGCGCCCTTCCGGTCGCTCACCCTGATGTCCTCCGGCCCGGCGCAGATCTCGGCGTCCCAGCGGGAGCGGGTGAAGTTGCTGCGGGACGCGCTCGCCGTGATGAGCATGGCCGACGTGTGGGACGCGATCCAGGCGATGGAGACGCCCGAGGAGACGGATACGCCCTCGCTCGACGGCGGCCTCGACCCCCGGGACGATCTGCGACGCCGCTGGCTGCGCACCAAGCCCGCCCAGCTCCTGGCCACCGGACGCCAGTTGTGCACGGAACCGGACCGGATCACCGAACTGGCCGCCGTACCACTGCCGTTCCACGTCCTGTCGGGGTCCCTGGACGACACCTGGCCGCTGCCCCTGCTCGACGACATGGCACTCCGGCTGCGGGCACGGCGTACGGTCGTCGACGGTGCCGAGCACTCCCCCAACACCGACCGCCCGCTCGCCACGGCCCGCGCGCTCGCCGAGTTCTGGGACGACGGCGCGGCAACGACGTAACCGGCCGGGGCCACCGGGCACACCCCGCACCGCGCCCGCGACCCGCCCCCGCCATCTCGGCACGGCATCCCGCCCCACCTCGGCACCGCGCCCGCGCCCGCCCTCTCCGCCCCGGCACCGCGCCCGCGACCCGCCCGTCCACACCACCGCAGGACCCGCGAGCCGCCGCGTCCTCCAAGGCGCCGGACCCGCGCGCCGCCGCTTCCTCCGTGGCGCCGGACCCGCGAGCCGCCCGTTCCCCTCGGGACCGCTCTCGCGGGCAGCCCTTCTCTCCTAGTACTGCGCCTGCAGGTGGTCCCAGAAGCCGTCCCTGAGGGCGCGGCGCAGGTCGGCCTGGCCGCGCAGCGAGTACTGGAGCAGGCCCTCGGCCTCGACCAGCAGGTCCTGGTCGACGGAACCGGGCAGGTAGGGGTGGCCGGGGAGCAGTTCGACCAGTGCGTCGCGGCCCCGGGAGGCCAGCCACTTCGCCGCGATCTGGGCGCCGACGAAGCGGACGTCGTCGCGGCCGGGGCGGGTGCCGGCGGTGGCCTCGTAGGCGGCGGCCGTGCGCCGGCTGACGTAGGGCTTGAAGAACTCCAGGTCGAAGGTGCGCTGGCTGTCGACCTCCCACAGCAGCGGCTCGGCCTGGTTGCGGCCCTCGGGGGCCTCGATGCCCCAGAGGTGGACGCGGGCGCCGTACCCCTGGGCCGCCTCGACCGCCGAGACCAGGTCCTCGTCACCGCCGAGCAGGGCCGCGTCGCTGATCGCGCGGTGCCGGGCGAGGGACTCCAGGTCGGAGCGGATGAGGGAGTCGACGCCCTTCTGCTGGTTGTTGGCGTTGAGGTTGCCGAGGCGGACCTTGACGTCGGGGAGTTCCGCGATGGACTGCTGCTCGGCGGTGTGGATGCGGCGGCGGGCGCCGTCGTACCAGTAGACGCGCAGCAGCCGGCTGTCCGCGAAGATCGAGCGGGCCTTGTCGATGAGCGCGTCGATCAGACCCTCGGCGTCGAGATCGAAGGCCCGGCGGTCCTCGGTACCGGCGACCAGCCGGCCCGCGGCTGCGTAGAGGTAGCCCGCGTCCACGAAGATCGCGTGGGTCGAGGGCGTCTTCGCCACCTCGGCGAGCATGCGTTCCAGCAGCTCGTTCGTACGGTCGATGTGGGCGCCGAGGTGGGCCAGGTCGTCGTTCATCGGCTCCATTGTCCCGTTGGTCACAGTGCGAACACAACCGCTCCCGGTCAGTCCGGCAGACGCCGCTTACCGGTCAGTAATTAGCCGTTCGAAAAATTTCTTTAGCGTAGGGAATGTTCGTAACATGCAGCGCGTTGACTACGTACGACACGGGATACACATCCGGTGCACCACCAGTAGTTCTCCGCAGGAGGATGACCAGACGAAGGGAGAAGCCCATGCGCTTCGAAATCATGCGTCTCGACGAGGTCGACGGCACCACCGTGGACAGCACTGTCGTGGACGCCGCCTCCGTCAATCGGATCGTTCAGCAGGCCGCCGCCATCGGACAGCGCCTGTGGATCCGCCCGGCCGAGACCCCGGCCTCGTAGCGGGATTCGGCACTCAAGCTTTCCGGGGGAGCCGAGACGACGTGCTCAGCTCCCCCGGATCACCTGAGTGACCCCGTTGATGATCTGCTGCACGGCGATCGCGGAGAGCATCATGCCCGCGAGCCGCGTCACCAGGACGACACCGCCGTCCTTGATGACCCGGATGATCAGCAGCGAGTAGCGCATCACCAGCCACAGCACGACGTGGATCGCGAGGATCGCGGACCACACCGAGACCTGCGTGGCGACACTTCCCGCCTTCTGCACGGCCAGGATCACGGAGACGATGGCGCCGGGCCCCGCCAGCAGCGGCATGCCCAGCGGCACGAGGGCCACGTTCACGTCCTTGGTCTGCTGCGGCTCGTCGGTCTTGCCGGTGAGCAGGTCCAGCGCGATCAGCAGGAGCAGCAGTCCGCCCGCGATCATCAGCGCCGGAACGGAGACGTGCAGGTAGTCCAGGATCTGATGACCCAGGACACCGAAGACGGCGATGACCCCGCCCGCCACGCAGACGGCCTGGAAGGCCATCCGCTTCTGCACCTTGGCCGGACGTCCGGCGGTCAGGGCGAGGAAGATCGGGGTGATCCCCGGGGGATCCATGATGACGAAGAGGGTCAGGAACAGAGAGCCGAAGACGGCGATGTCGAACATGTGAGCCTTGCAGGACGGAGCCACCGCCGGCGCCGGCCGCCCGGCGGAGCGGGCACGGGCGCACGGCGGACGTGCGGAAGGAAGGGTGGGGGAAGGAGCGGGGTGAGCCGGTCAGCCGGAGGACGCCGGGGTCCGGCCCTCAGACTCCACCGGCCCCCGGAACGGGGAACGCGCCGGTCGACCGCCGCGTGATCTCGCCGTACACCTCGGGGTCGGTCGTGTACGCGCCCAGTTCCACGGTCTTGCGGCTGCCGTGGTAGTCCGAGGACCCCGTGACCAGCAGCCCCAGCTCCTTCGCCAGGCCGCGCAGCCGGGCCCGGGCGTCCGGGTCGTGGTCCATGTGGTCGACCTCGATGCCGTCGAGACCCGCCGCGGCCATCTCGGCGATCGCGGACTCGGGGACCGTGCGGCCGCGCTTGGCCGCTGCCGGGTGCGCGAAGACGGTCACTCCGCCCGCGCCCTTGACCAGCCGGATCGCCTCGAACGGGTCGGTCTCGTGCTTCTCCACGTAGGCGCGCCCGCCGTCGGCCAGCCACTCCTCCGTGAACGCGTCGCCCACCGTCGGTACGACGCCCAGCTCCACCAGCGCGGAGGCGACGTGCGGGCGCCCCACGGAGCCGCCGGCGGCGATCCGCTCGACCTGCTCCCAGGTGACCGGCACACCCAGCGCGTTCAGCTTGGCGACCATGGCCTGCGCCCGCGGCACCCGGTCGTCCCGGACCAGCTCGCGCTCGGCGAGCAGGGCGGGCTCCGCGGGGTCGAAGAGGTAGGCCAGCATGTGCATGGAGACGCCGTCGAAGCGGCACGACAGCTCGGCGCCGGTGACCAGGGTGAGCCCCGCCGGCAGCGCGGCGACGGCCTCGGCGTAGCCGCGGGTGGTGTCGTGGTCGGTCAGCGCGACGACGTCCAGTCCGGCAGCGGCGGCGTTGCGCACCAGCTCGGCGGGGGTGTCCGTGCCGTCGGAGGCCGTGGAGTGACAGTGCAGATCGATGCGCACGGTGACTCCAGACAGGGGCGCTACGGAAGGGGACACCTAAGGATAGCCGGGTTTCCGGCCCGTCCTGTCACACCCGCAACCGGCGAGCGCCCCCTACGGGCACGCCCACGCTCCCCCCGTGGACCAGAGCCCCGACGCCCGCGATGCGCGGCGGCGCCTGGACGGCCACCCCCGACCCCGGCCCGGACGGCACCCCTCGCCCCGCAGGCACCACGGCACGGCCGGAGCGGGCGTGGCGGCAGCACCCGCAACCACGGCCGCACCGGCAACCGCACCCGCAGCCACGCCGCACCGGCACCCGCTGCCGCTAAGGCCGGAGCAGCCGTGGGGACAGTGCCCCGCAGGGGACCAGGTCCAGTTCCGCGCCCGCGTCCCGCAGGTCCGTCAGCACCAGTTCGTCGTACATGAGCAGACCGGCCTGCTCGGGCCACATCACCGCCCACAGCCACATCCCGAGCGCCTCGCCGGCGAAGACGGCGCGGTCGTCGGGGACGCGGTAGACGTGCCAGAGCGGGGTCGGGCGGCCGGCGGCCAGGACCTTGGCCTGCGGCGGCTTCTCGACGTTCATGTACGACCCCGGGTCCGGGCCGTCGATGCCCGCGTACCGCGCGCCGAGTCCGACACCGAGTTCCTCGGCGATCAGGATCAGCTCGCCCGGGCCGCCGAGCGGACCGGGTCCCGAACAGGCGACGGCGGTCGCGCGGCCGCCGCTCCGGTCGTCGCCCGCGTAGGCCACGCCCGTGAACAGCCACCCCACCGGCAGCGGCCACGGCATCCACACGGGCACCTGCGTGCGCTGCACGACCACGCCGAGCGCCTCGACGCTGGGCGGGATCACGGGCTGCAGCGGATACACCGTCCCGTGCACGTCGCACTGCCACGTATCGGCGAAGAGACCGGGAGCCCTGACCCGGCCACCGCACCTCGGGCAACTGGGTTCGCCCCTCATAGGGCTCCACGGTCCTACCCCTGCCGCGCCACGTCAAGGACGATCACCCGTCCGGGGGGAACACCTGACCAGCCGAAACTAGATGCAGTTTGCATTAATTAGCTGAGCTAACTTACTGTATGTATAAACCAACTACTTTGCCGGGATGGGAGAAGCACATGGACCCCCTCGACGCGGGAGCCGGCGGCATCCTGCGACAGCCCAAGGCGGTCTGGGCCACGGCCGGCGCCTGCGTCGTCGCCTTCATGGGCATCGGCCTCGTCGACCCGATCCTGCCGTCCATCGCGCAGGGCCTGCACGCCACCGCCGGCCAGGTGTCCCTGCTCTTCACCTCGTACTTCCTGATCACCGCGGTCGCCATGCTGCTGACCGGCTTCGCCTCCAGCCGCATCGGCGGCCGCAAGACCCTGCTGCTCGGCCTCGCCCTGGTGGTCGTCTTCGCGGGCCTGGCCGGCACGTCCGGCTCGGTCGCTGAGCTGGTCGGGTTCCGGGCCGGCTGGGGTCTGGGCAACGCGCTGTTCGTCTCCACCGCCCTCGCCGTGATCGTCGGCGCCGCGGCCGGCGGCAGCGCGGCGGCGATCCTGCTGTACGAGTCCGCGCTCGGCCTCGGCATGGCCTGCGGCCCGCTGCTCGGCGCGATCCTCGGCAACGAGAGCTGGCGCTACCCCTTCTTCGGCACGGCCACCCTGATGGCGGTCGGCTTCCTCTGCATCACGGCGTTCCTCAAGGAACAGCCCAGGCCCGCGCGGAAGACCTCGATCCTGGACCCGCTCAGGGCGCTCGGCCACGGTGGTCTGGCCTCGGCCGCGGCCTCGGCGTTCTTCTACAACTACACGTTCTTCACCGTGCTGGCGTTCACCCCGTTCGTGCTGAACATGACGCCGTACCGCTCGGGCGCGGTGTTCTTCGCCTGGGGTCTGCTGCTCGCCGTCTTCTCGGTGATCGTGGCCCCGCGCCTGCAGGCGCGGTTCGGCTCGCTGAAGGTGCTCGGCGGCTCACTGGTGCTGCTGGCCGTGGACGTCCTCGTGCTCGGCTACGGCGACCACACCGCGGCCGTCGTCTGCACGATCCTGTCCGGCGCCTTCATCGGCGTGAACAACACCGTGTACACCGAGCTGGCCCTCGGCGTCTCGGACGCACCACGCCCGGTGGCGAGCGCGGGGTACAACTTCGTCCGCTGGTTCGCCGCCGCCGCGGCGCCGTACTTCGCGCCGAAGATCGAGGAGTGGACCGACACCCACATCCCGTTCGTGGTCGCGGCGGTCACCGCCGTGCTGGGCGCGGTGGTGGTGGCCGTACGGCGCGGGGCGCTCACCCGCGAGGCCGAGGAGCTCCGGACGGCGCACGCCGCCGAGGACGGAATCACGGTCTTCGCCAACTGACCCTTGCTGGCCGGGTGTTGGTGAGATCGGTCACTTCGGCTTCGCCGGTGACCGCCGGTTCAGTCGAGCGGGACGGAGCCGCGGGTGGGATCCCGCAGGTCCGTCCCGTTCGCCAGCCAGCGCTCCTGGAGGGCCTGGGCGCCGTGCACCCGTTTCCAGGCGGCCTCGTTCGGGGTCATGGGCAGCAGCGGCAGGAACCGCACGGGGTCCAGCGGGGCGTCCAGCTCGAGATCCTCCACCAGCCCGCCGGGCTCGCCCACCAGGACCGAGGTGAAGGGGGCGCCGGGCCACAGCGGCCCACCGACGTCCAGCGAGGCGCCGGGCGTCACCACCAGACCCTCCACCTGGGGCGACGCGGCGAGGACGGCGAGCGGGCGGAGCACCTTGTCGGTGTCGGCGACGCCCGCGCGGACGGACAGGACCAGCTCGGCGCGCGGCCCCGCGACCGGGTCGGCGAGCACCGCCGTGGGGTCCGCCATGGGGTGGCCGGACATGCCGAGGGTGGCGTACCGGACGACGTCCTCCTGCCGGAAGCGGAGCACCTCGATGCGGTCCGTGCCGAGGAAGGTGACCGCGGCGCGCGCGTCCGGTTCGCCCAGCGCGGTGTTCAACCGAGCCTCGACCAGAGGAAGAACATCAACCATGCGGTGAGCATAGAACTCGTCAGCTGCGGGCAAAGCGGCGCCTTGACAGTAAGGGCGGCTGGTACTCTGAGCCGGTGGTTCGGGGCAGCACGCAGAAGCGTCGCTATCGAGTCCCGGCGCCGACGACACTCCCTTACGAGGGACCGGCCGGAGGAGGTGGGGCTGTCATGGATCGAAGTCGACCTGGTAGTACCACTCGCTCTTCCGGCTGCTGATGTCGTTTCCGGCTGGCTGCCGCCCTCACGTTCGCTTCGTCGTTCGGAAGAGCACTTCGTCTCGCTCTGCCTGATCTGCCTGATCTCCATCAGTTCTGCATCAGTAGCGAAGTCGCCACCGCGACGATGCGGTGCTCCCCGCTTTGTGGACGTACCAAACATCCGCAGTCAGGACGTCCCCATTCCGGGTAGTTCCACCCGTTGCCGCGCGCTTTCGCTGCCCGCCCGCGAAGGAGCCTGCCCATGTCGATGATCCGCGACCTGCGCGCCGTGGTCCGCCCGTCGTCCCGCGTCTCGCTGCGCAAGGACACCGGCGCCTCGTACGACACCACGCGCGACCCGGCGACGCCCTCGGCCGTCGTCGACTGCGCGGTCTACCGCGACGGGGCCCGCGTGGAGCACGGGAAGCCGCTGACCCCGCACGAGGCGATGCGGCTGGTGCGCCGCGACGGCGGTTTCGTCTGGATCGGCCTGCACGAGCCGACCGAGGCGGAATTCGCCGGAATCGCGAGCGAGTTCGGGCTGCACCCGCTGGCCGTCGAGGACGCGGTGCAGGCGCACCAGCGGCCGAAGCTGGAGCGCTACGACGATTCGCTGTTCACCGTCTTCAAGACCATCCACTACGTGGAGCACGACCGGCTCACCGCCAACAGCGAGGTCGTGGAGACCGGTGAGGTCATGTGCTTCACCGGCCGGGACTTCTTCATCACCGTGCGGCACGGCGGCCAGGGCTCGCTGCGTGCGCTGCGGCACCGCCTGCAGGACGACCCCGAGCTGCTCGCCAAGGGCCCCTCGGCGGTCCTGCACGCCATCGCCGACCATGTGGTGGACGGCTACATCGCGGTCGCCGACGCGGTGCAGGACGACATCGACGAGGTGGAGACCGAGGTGTTCTCGCCGGGCCGCAAGGGTGGCGTCTCGCGTGGTGTGGACTCGGCGCGGATCTACCAGCTCAAGCGTGAGGTGCTGGAGTTCAAGAGGGCGGTCGCTCCGCTGCTGCGGCCCATGCAGCTGCTGAGCGAGCGGCCGATGCGGCTGATCGACCCGGACATCCAGAAGTACTTCCGGGACGTGGCCGACCACCTCGCCCGGGTCCAGGAGCAGGTCATGGGCTTCGACGAACTGCTCAACTCCATTCTCCAGGCGAACCTGGCACAGGCGTCCGTCGCGCAGAACGAGGACATGCGCAAGATCACCGCCTGGGCGGCCATCATCGCCGTGCCGACGATGGTGTGCGGGGTGTACGGCATGAACTTCGACAACATGCCCGAGCTGCACTGGAAGTACGGCTACCCGGTGATCATGGGGGTCACGGTGGTCCTGTGTCTGAGCATCCACCGCACACTGAAGCGCAACGGCTGGCTGTGAGCCGGCCTCGATAGGCTGGGCACATGACAAGCGAGCTGCTCGACCGGGCCCTCATCGAGGAGGCCGTCAAGAAGTCCGGCCTCATCTGGGTCAGGGGCGCCGGTGCCTCCGAGGCGCGTGCCCTGTGGCACGTGTGGCACGAGGGCGCCGTGTGCCTGGTCGGCGACGGGCCCGGTGAGCAGCCGCTGCCGGCGCTCGTGGACGGCGGCGCCGCCGAGGTGACCGTGCGCAGCAAGGACAAGGGCGGCCGGCTGGTGACGTTCCGGGCGACCGTGTCCGAGCCGGCCTCCGGGTCGGCGCAGTGGGAGACGGCCGTCGCCGAGCTGAAGGGCAAGCGGCTGAACGCCCCGGACGGCGAGGAGATGCCGGCCCGCTGGGCCCGGGAGTGCCGGGTACTCCGCCTGGTGCCGACCGGCGCCGTCGAGCCGTTGCCCTCCGGCAGCCTGGCGGAGCGGCCGGTGGCGTCCCCGGCGACGACCCGCGAGCCGGTCCCGGCGGGCCTGCCCAGACTGCTGGCCCGGCGCCGCAGGAGATGACCCACCCCGCCGAGGAGCGCGGCGCCGGGCCCGCCGGAGGCGAACGCCGGGACCGGCCGGCGCGATGGCCGGGTGCCGGTCACCGGAGCCGCCCGGGCGTCCGTCATGACGTCGGCAGCTGCTTGCCGTAGTCCACGGTCGCGGAGCCGGCCGGCGCCGTCACGGTGAAGTCCTTCCCCCAGTCCGAGAAACCGAGGGTGCCCGCGTCGCCGGCGCGCACCAGGCGCAGCGGATACGGCTCGCCCTCCAGGGAGACGTCCAGGGTGCCGCCGGAGCCCTTGTCGCCGGTGATGCGGATCGTGCGGGTACCCGACTGATCGTGGTGGCCGTCCGTCGCCAGCGTGCCGTGCAGCGTCAGCAGACCGTCGAGGAGGACCGCCTTGTCCGTGAAACCGCTGAACTTCTTGTACGCGGGATCCCCTTGCGGCACCTTCACGTACTTGCCGTCCAGCTTGCCCGTGGCGCCGTCGCTGCCGTCGGCGTGGTTCCAGAAGTCCGCGTCGGCCTTGAGGTACAGCTGCCGTCCGACCCGCAACAGCTTGAAGGTGACCCCCTGCGAGGTCACCGACCCGCTGCCGCCGCCGGCCTTCAGCTGCATGTCCAGCCGGTACGTGCGGCCGCTGGTGACCACGGTCCCGGACAGCCGTACCGCCGGTGCCGCTTCCGCCGCCGCCCGGGTCCGCGACTGGATCTTCCCGGCGGGCAGCTTGCCCACCCCGTTCGTCCCCGCGTCCGGATCGCCGTCGCCGCCGCACGCCGCGAGCAGCATCGCTCCCGTGACGGCCAGTGCGCAGGTCGCGGTCACCAGCGCGGTCCGGCGGGTACGGCCCTGGAAGATCGCAGTCACGGATGGAGCTGCCTTTCTGACGGTTCCTGAGCGGCGTACCGCAGCGTACCGGTGCCCCGCCCACCCGGCGGAGCCAGTCCGTCCGGACTCCCCACCAGGGCGTATCCGACCGGTAAGGGCTAGCCTGAAGCGCACCCGAGCAGGCAAACACGAGCAAACCCCTCGCACCGCACACCCTTCCCCCAGCGATCCCCAGGCAAAGGAAGCACAGCCATGGCAGCCGGCGTCCCCCGGATCTTCGTCTCGCACCTCGCCGGGGTCCCCGTCTTCGATCCGGCCGGCGACCAGGTGGGCCGCGTCCGCGACCTGGTCGTCATGCTGCGCGTCGGGCGACGGCCCCCGCGCGTCCTCGGGCTGGTCGTCGAACTGTCCACCCGGCGCCGCATCTTCCTGCCCATGACCCGGGTGACCGGCATCGAGTCCGGCCAGGTCATCACCACCGGGGTGCTCAACGTGCGCCGCTTCGAGCAGCGGCCGACCGAGCGGCTGGTCTTCGGTGAGCTGCTGGACCGGCGGGTGACCCTGGTGGAGACCGGCGAGGAGGTCACGGTCCTCGACCTGTCCGTGCAGCAGCTGCCCGCGCGGCGGGACTGGGAGGTCGACCGCGTCTTCGTCCGCAAGGGGAGGAAGGGCGGCGCCTTCCGGCGGGCCAAGGGCGAGACGCTGACCGTGGAGTGGTCGGCCGTCACCGGGTTCTCCCTGGAGGAGCACGGGCAGGGCGCCGAGAGCCTGCTCGCCACCTTCGAGCAGCTGCACCCGGCCGACCTCGCCAACGTCCTGCACCACCTCTCCCCCAAGCGGCGCGCCGAGGTCGCGGCCGCCCTCGACGACGACCGGCTCGCCGACGTGCTGGAGGAGCTGCCGGAGGACGACCAGATCGAGATCCTCGGCAAGCTGAAGGAGGAGCGCGCGGCGGACGTCCTGGAGGCCATGGACCCCGACGACGCGGCCGACCTGCTCTCCGAACTGCCCGAGGAGGACAAGGAGCGGCTGCTGAGCCTGATGCAGCCCGCCGACGCGGCCGAGATGCGGCGCCTGATGTCGTACGAGGAGCACACGGCGGGCGGTCTGATGACCACCGAGCCGATCGTGCTGCGTCCGGACGCCACCGTCGCCGACGCGCTCGCCCGGATCCGCAACCCGGACCTCTCCCCCGCGCTCGCCGCCCAGGTCTACGTCTGCCGGGCGCCCGACGAGACCCCGACCGGCAAGTACCTGGGCACCGTGCACTTCCAGCGGCTGCTGCGCGACCCGCCGTACAACCTGGTCAGCTCGCTCGTCGACGACGATCTGCAACCCCTGGCCCCCGACGACGCGCTGCCCGTCATCGCCGGGTTCTTCGCCACGTACGACATGGTCGCCGCGCCCGTGGTCGACGAGTCCGGGGCGCTGCTCGGCGCGGTCACCGTGGACGACGTACTGGACCACATGCTGCCCGACGACTGGCGGGAGACGGAGTTCCATCTGGACGAGGGCCAAGGAGAGGAGGCGGCCGCACATGGCTCCTGAGCGCGAGAGCACCCGCGAGCGCGTCCCGGCGGGCGCCACGGCCACCTCCCGGCACCGTGCCCGCCTGGACCAGCCGCGCCCGCCCCGGCGCCGGATCCTGCCCGAGTGGGACCCGGAGGCCTTCGGCCGGCTGTCGGAGAAGATCGCCCGGTTCCTGGGCACGGGACGCTTCATCGTCTGGATGACGGTCGTCATCATCGCGTGGGTGGTGTGGAACGTCGCCGCACCCGGCCATCTGCGCTTCGACTCCTACCCGTTCATCTTCCTGACCCTGATGCTGTCCCTGCAGGCCTCGTACGCGGCCCCGCTGATCCTGCTCGCGCAGAACAGGCAGGACGACCGCGACCGGGTCAACCTGGAGCAGGACCGCAAGCAGAACGAGCGGTCCATCGCCGACACCGAGTACCTGACCCGGGAGATCGCCGCGCTGCGCATGGGCCTGGGCGAGGTGGCCACCCGCGACTGGATCCGCTCCGAGCTGCAGGACGTGGTCAAGGAACTGGAGGAGCGACGGCGGCACGACGGGCACGTCGTATTCCAGGCAGAGCGGACGGAACGGCCGCCGGGACGTGACGCAGAAGACCGCTGAGTGGCTACCCCGACGCCCCTCGGCGCCCCGTACCATCGTCCTTATGGCTACGGAAGACGCGGTGCGCGAGGCACTGGCGACGGTGAACGACCCCGAGATCAACCGCCCGATCACCGAACTCGGCATGGTCAAATCGGTGGAGATCGGCGCGGACGGGGCCGTCGCGGTCGCCGTGTACCTGACGGTCTCCGGCTGTCCCATGCGCGACACGATCACCCAGCGTGTCACGGACGCGGTCTCCCGGGTCGAGGGCGTCACCCGTGTCGACGTCGTCCTCGACGTGATGAGCGACGAGCAGCGCAAGGAGCTGGCGAACGCCCTGCGCGGCGGCCAGGCCGAGCGCGAGATCCCGTTCGCCAAGCCGGGCAGCCTCACCCGGGTCTACGCGGTCGCCTCCGGCAAGGGCGGCGTCGGCAAGTCCTCGGTGACCGTGAACCTGGCCGCGGCGATGGCCGCCGACGGCCTGAAGGTCGGTGTCGTGGACGCCGACATCTACGGCCACTCGGTGCCGCGCATGCTGGGCGCCGACGGCCGGCCCACCCAGGTCGAGAACATGATCATGCCGCCGTCGGCGAACGGCGTGAAGGTCATCTCCATCGGCATGTTCACCCCGGGCAACGCCCCGGTGGTGTGGCGCGGCCCGATGCTGCACCGGGCGCTGCAGCAGTTCCTCGCCGACGTGTACTGGGGTGACCTGGACGTCCTGCTCCTGGACCTGCCGCCCGGCACCGGCGACATCGCGATCTCCGTGGCCCAGCTGGTCCCGAACGCCGAGATCCTGGTCGTGACGACCCCGCAGCAGGCGGCGGCGGAGGTGGCCGAGCGCGCGGGCTCCATCGCGGTCCAGACCCACCAGAAGATCGTCGGCGTGGTCGAGAACATGTCCGGGCTGCCGTGCCCGCACTGCGGCGAGATGGTCGACGTCTTCGGCACGGGCGGCGGTCAGAGGGTCGCCGACGGCCTGACACGCACGACCGGAGCGTCCGTCCCCGTCCTCGGCTCCATCCCGATCGACGTGCGCCTGCGCGAGGGCGGCGACGAGGGCAAGCCGGTGGTCCTGACCGACCCGGACTCCCCGGCGGGCTCCGCGCTGCGGGCGATCGCCGGAAAGCTGGGCGGCCGTCAGCGCGGGCTGTCCGGTCTGTCGCTGGGGATCACGCCGAAGAACAAGTTCTGACACCGCACGCCTGCGATCTGCGGCTCCGTCCCTGGTCAGCTTTCTGACCAGGGACGGAGCCGTCGACGTTTGTCAGCATTGGTTGTCGTTGAGCGCCCCCGCACGGTCCAGGGACGGCCCGAGCGGGATCCGCGGCGTGCTCCTCCATGCAAACTATGGGCGGGACAGTCGCTGACGGTCGTTGCGCTGGCCTGACAGCCAGGTAAGGCCACTGCTCGTCGTCTGCGGTGCAGCGGTTGCTGTACCTCGCTGCTGTACAGGTTTAGCAAGTCTCATCCAGGAGCAACATCGAACGGCCGTCGTCCGACTCAAACTCGTACGCGTGATACACCGGCTCAAGCGGCCAATCCGGGCCTTTGATGGCCCCTCCCGGACCTTCGAAGCGCTCCTCTGCACGCGTCCAGGTCTCGGCGCGCTGGTCAACGGGGACATCTTGCAACCTCGTACTCGCCCCGTGCCCAACGGCCATCAACGATGCCGAGGCGGCCAATCGCCGAGCCACCCGAACGTCCAGAGGACCACGCTTCAACTGCCACCGAGCTCCGGCGTGCTCGTCGATCACACCAGTCTCGACAACGGACCCCCATTGTTCGGGCGGATCAGATGGTTCCATCGAGGCGAGGAACTGCTGAAACGACTCGCTACGGCGAGGCTTGCGGGGCATGGTTCCTGCTTTCGCGTGAGTGATCACGGCCCCGTAAGCGGCTCATCCAGGACGGCAAGTGGCGGCACGGTCATTTCAACCAGCGTCCTGCTCACGGGACCGGCGCCGCTTCGGGCGAGGACGGATGCGGTCAAGGATGGCGCCCGCGGTCGTCACCACGCCAATCACGAACAGGAGGGCGGAAACGATCCGCAGCATCCCCTCGCCATATAGGGCCTGGTAGCCGAACCAAGCCAGGGCGATGCAGGTCATCAGACGGTCGCCGAATCTCCTAAAGCGCGGTTCCATGCGTACTCCCGAGTCAGGTACGCCCGCGAAACGGGCCAGCTGAGTGTGGCATGGACCTGCTGGCTTCTTGCCACCCACCACCCTCCCCTGCTCCCATCCCGTACGCCGTCGACCCACACACCGTGGAGCAGGCGTGGTTCCTGGCGTCCAGGTGGAGCGCGCCACTGTACGAACGACTGGACGCCAGGGGCCGCGTCTGCTCGGCTCTGCCTGGGTCGATGGTGTGCGGGATGGGAGCCCACGCCCTCTTCACCGAGGCTTCCCACTCTGACGGCCCGATCACGGCCCCGGATGACCTGGAAGGTCTCTGACCTGCTGTTTTTGCAGACGAACAAGTTCTGAGCGGTACGACCGGGCGGACAAGCGGTACGACCGGACGAAGAAGGGGCGCCGAAGACAACGGCGCCCCTTTCGTCATGCGTACGCAACTTCAGGCCTGCGCGACTTCACGCGTACGCGACCTCACGCATGCCCGGCTTCACGCATGCCCGGCTTCACGCATGCCCGGCTTCACGCGTACGCGGCGACGTCCTTCACCACCGCGAATCCCAGTCCGTACGCGCTCATTCCCCGGCCGTACGCGCCCAGGTGGACGCCCGCCCCGGTGGTGCCGGCCAGTACCCAGCCGAACTCGGACTCCCGGTAGTGGAACGGCATGGCGACCCCGTCCACCGGGAGCGAGAGCCTGGACCACTCCGCCCCCTCGAGATCGTCGGCCAGCGCCCACGCCGTCTCCGTCTGCTGGTCCAGCCAGTCGTCCCGCAGGCTGTGGTCCATCTGGTGGGGCCAGGTGAAGGACAGCAGCCCCACACCGGCCAGCCATGCGGCCGAGGCGACCGACGTCGCCTCCAGCAGCCCCGTACCGTCCGCGCTCCGGCGCGACGGCTGCGCGGCGACGGTGACCACCACCGCGAACTTCTCCCGCGGCTCACCGGCGGAGCCGGCGTCGGCGCGTACCGAGGGCTCGTCGCCGTGCCCGATCGAACCGTGCTCGACGGCGCCGTCCGCCGCGGTACCGACCTGCATCAGCCAGCGCGGCCCCGTGAAGGCCTCGTCGAGGCCGTACCACGGGAAGGGCGCCTGCAGGTAACCGTCGACCGTACGCCGGGCGGAGGGGAGCTGCTGTCCGCCCTCCGCGGCCGGCGGCTGCGCGCCCACCCGACTCGTCGTCTCCATCTGCCCGGACGCCTCCTCGCTCTCGTCGGACCGGGGCGGCCCGCCCCCCTTCGGGCGTACTCGTCCGGTCCGCACAACAACTCGGCAGCATATCCACACCGCCGGGAGCGGCTGGGCAGGCGCTGGATGCGTGGGTCGCGCGAACGGCCTGTTCAGGCCGTGTGCGACCGGCGTGCGTTATGACGTGCGTCACGTGCGCGTCCTGCGTGCGCGTGCGCGTGTCGGGGAAGGCGATGCCTAGGTGGCGTCCGCGTCGAAGGGCGGCCGGTCGTCCTGGCCGGGGCCGTCCTCGGGCTGCTTGGTCATGTCGATGCGGCCGGCGGCAGCGGGAGAAGGACCCGACGTGTCCGTGTCACGGCTGTTGACCGCGTCGGTGACCTCGGCCATCTCCTTCTTCAGGTCGAAGCCGTTGCGGATCTCCTTCAGCCCCAGGTCGTCGTTGTCCAGCTGCTTGCGGATGAACGCCTTGGGGTTGAGGTCCTCGAACTCGAAGTCCTTGAATTCCGGGCCCAGTTCCTGGCGGATGTCCTGCTTGGCGCTCTCGGAGAACTCGCGGATCTTCCGGATCGTCCGCGTCACGTCCTGGATGACCTTCGGGAGCTTGTCCGGACCGAACACGAGCACGGCGAGCACGACGATCGTCACCAGCTCCAGTGGTCCTATGTCATTGAACACCTGACGCTCCTCGCGAGTCCTCGGTCGCTCAACGGTACCCGGCGTATCGGTCCGACCGGTACCGCCCCAAGGTGAGACTTCTGTCAGTTGTGCGCCGAGGCGCCCAGCACGAGTGAGACCCTCCGCTCGGCGCCGTCGCGTTCGACGGACAGCCGCAGCCGGTCGCCGGGCCGGTGGGCGCGGATCTTGACGATCAGCTCCTCGCCGCTGTGGACGCGCTCCGAGTCGACCTCGGTGATGACGTCGCCCGCCTCGAGCCCGGCCCGTGCGCCGGGGCCGCCCTCGGTGACGGCGGGGCCACCGCCCGCGCTCCTGCTGTCGATGCGGGCTCCGTCGCCGGTGTAGCCCATGTCGAGGGTGACGCCGATGACGGGATGGGTGGCGTGGCCGTCGTTGATCAGTTCCTCGGCCACGCGCTTGGCCTGGTTGACGGGTATGGCGAAGCCGAGGCCGATGGAACCGGACTGGCCGCCCTTCGGCTCGGAACCGCTGCCGGCGGAGCGGATCGCGGAGTTGATGCCGATGACCTCGGCCCGGGAGTCGAGGAGGGGCCCGCCGGAGTTACCCGGGTTGATGGGCGCGTCGGTCTGCAGCGCGTCGACGTAGCTGACGTCGCTGCCGTCGCCCTTCTCGCCGCCGGCCGTGATGGGCCGCTCCTTGGCGCTGATGATCCCCGAGGTGACCGTGTTGGCCAGGTCGAAGGGGGCGCCGATGGCGACGACGGGGTCGCCGACCTCGACGTCGTCGGAGTTGCCGAGGGGCAGCGGGGTGAGTCCGTGGACGCCGTGCACCTGGACGACGGCGAGGTCGTATCCGCTGTCCCGGCCGACGACCTCGGCCTTGACGGTCTCCCCGCTGCTGAAGGTCACGGTTATCCGGCCGCCCGACCCGGCGGGCTCGACGACGTGGTTGTTGGTGAGGATGTGCCCCTGGCCGTCCAGCACGAAGCCGGTGCCGGTGCCGGCCTCCTCGGCCCCGCTGACGTGCAGGGTGACGACGCTGGGCAGGGCGCGGGCGGCGATCCCGGCCACGCTGTCCGGCGCCCGGCCGGCCGGCACGCCTCCGGCCTGGGGCAGGCGCACGTCGTCGCCCAGTCCGGTGCGCTCCACGTACGCTCCCACGGCTCCACCGATGCCCGCGGAGACGACCGCGACCAGCACGGTCCACACCAGCGCCAGCCGCTTCGCCCGTCCGCCGCGCCGCTCCTGCGTGGGCACGGCGGCCCCGGTCTGCTGCAGCGGCCCGTAGCCGAACGCGTGCGCCCCGCCCCAGGGGTCATAACGACGCTCTCCCGCGCCGCCGCCTTCCGCCGGCCCGGAGAGGCCTGGCACGGGGGCGCGGAGCGGGGCGGGCGGCTCGGGGGCGGGGGTGGGCGTTCCGAGGGTGGGGGTGAGGGATTCCGGGGCGGGCGTAGAGGTGTGCGTCCCGAGCATGGGGGGCGCCGTATCGGGCCCGGGGGCGGGGGACACCGGGGCGGTCGCTCCGAGGACGGGCACGGGGGTGCCCTGTGCCGGGGTGGCCGCCGGGTGCTGCACGGGCGGAGCGGGTGCCCAGGGGCCGGGTTCGCCGTACGGCGGGGTGCTGTAGGGGTCGGGGTCGTGCAACGGCTTCGGCCGCTCGACGGGGGCCGTCCAAGCGGTGTCCCCGACCTCGGCCCCTGCCGCTCCCCCGGTTCCAGCGGCTCCGGCCCCTGCCGCTCCCCCGGTTCCAGCGGCTCCGGTTCCGGCGGCTCCGGCTCCGGCGGCTCCGGTTCCGGCGGCTCCGGCTCCTGCCGCTCGCTCCGGATCCCGCTGCGGCGGGACACCGTTCCCCTCGTTCATGCTCTCCCCACGGCTGGCCACGGCCGCGCGCTCGGGCGGCGGCCGCGGAACGTCGACTTGGCACCCGGGGCATCGCCGCGGGCACGGCCCTCACCGGATTCAACCAGGTTCCCGGCCGGTGGCGAAGCGACCGGTCAGGGGGCCACTGCCGGGCGGCGCGGCAGGGAGGACGCCGTGGGAGCGGCGGTGGTGTCGGGGACAGGGGCGGACAGCAGGCCGGAACCGGTGAGCCCGAGGAACGCGGACCGGTCGACGAGCGGGAGGGCCACCGACTGGCCCAGCGGACGTATGAGCGGGGACAGGGCGGCCGCGCCGGCCGTGACCGGCGCCGTCAGGCCCCGCATGAACGCGTCCCGGGCCCGGACGGCGTCGGCGGCCGGCGCTCCGGGCAGCAGCGGTGCGGACAGCGAGGTCGGTGCCACCGGCGTCTGGCCGAGCGGTGTCCCGCCCGAGACGCCCGAGGCGAGCAGCGGGCCCACCGGGCGCCGGCGCTGGGTGTCCGGCGCGACCGCCCCGGCACCAGCGCCCGTGCCGGTGCCCGCGGTGCGCGCCGGGATCACGTTGCTGCCGCCGCCGGAGCCGCGGGCCTCGCCGGTCAGGTCGCCGGGGATCGCCGTGGTCATGCCGCCGAGGGCGACCGCGGCGAGCGACACCGCGCCGGCCGCGACGAACGCGAACCGCAGTCCGCGCGAGGCGGAGCGGCCGTCGTCCGGGCGGCCGACGGGATGGATGCGGAAACCGCGCTCCTCGGGGAGGGGTGCGGGGGCGGCGTGGTGCGGACGGGCGGGGACGTACCCGAACGCGAAGCGCTCGCCGCGCCTGACTCCGAAGACGCCGGTGGTCCCGGCGTCCGGTTCGCGGCCGGGGAAGCCGCCCTCGGGCGGCGGCGTGCCGTCGCCGTCCAGGTCGCCTCCGCCGGGGAGGCCCTGGAGACGGGCCAGGAAGCTCTCGGAGGGCGGCGGCGGGGCGGCCTCGGCGAAGACGTTCTTCAGGGCGCGCTGGGCCTCCGCCTCCGCCTTGCAGCGGGCGCAGGTGGCCAGGTGCGCCAGGACGCGCTCACGCGTCTCATGACCCAGCTCTCCGTCCACCAGGGCGGAGAGCCGGTCTCCCAGATGCTGCTCTGCGAGAAGCGCCTTCTCGGCAGGTTTCGGTCGGGATCCACTCACGCGGTCGCGCCCCCTCCCCCCAGAGCGGGGACACGGGTCATGAAGGACCGCCGCTCGGCCGCGCGGGCCTCCGGGGAGCGGTGCGCGAGGGCCTTGCGGAGCTGGGAGCGGCCGCGGTGGATACGGGAGCGGACCGTGCCGAGCTTCACGCCCAGGGTCGCGGCGATCTCCTCGTACGACAGTCCCTCGATGTCGCACAGGACGACGGCGGCGCGGAACTCCGGCGCGAGCGTGTCGAGGGCCTGCTGGACGTCCGCGTCGAAGTGGGCGTCGTTGAACAGCTGCTGCGGGGTGGGCTCACGGCTGGGCAGGCGCTCGGCCGCGTCCTCGCCGAGGGCGTCGAAACGGATGCGCTGCTTGCGCCGGACCATGTCCAGGAAGAGGTTCGTGGTGATGCGGTGCAGCCAGCCCTCGAAGGTGCCCGGCGAGTACGTCGACAGGGAGCGGAAGACACGGACGAACACCTCCTGGGTGAGGTCCTCGGCGTCGTGCTGGTTGCCCGTCAGGCGGTACGCCAGGCGGTAGACCCGGGCGCTGTGTGTGCTGACGATCTCGTCCCACGTGGGCGGAGTCCACGCCTGCCCGTCCGCGTCGGTGGAGAAGGTCGCGGTCTGGGCGGCGCCTGCGGCGGCGGCGTGGCTGTCAGCAGCGGTGTCGGTCACGGATTTCGGCCTGCCCGCCGATCCGAGGAAGCGCCGCAGCACTCCACCCCGATCCTCGGGTGCGGCCGCACCTCCCCTGTCGGCTCTGGTGGTGTCCAGTGGAGCCCCTACCATAGCCATCCCGCCCGTTAGCTCCGGATAAGCGGTTTTACGAGAATTTGATACACGGTGATACGGCTCATACGGCTGCGTCAGCAGTTGCTCGGCGTCGTCATGCACCTCTTACCCCCCGTCGCGTCCCGGGCCACCCGCTCACCCCTTTTAACGCCCGGGCTCATCTGCGGGTTCCCGACGGCAACGGATACAGTCACGCCCAGGCAACCACGGGGACAGGAGAGGGTCATTACCGCCAACCGGCAGACGAGCTGGGCGTTCGCCGACGCCTTTGTCGCCGAGGACGAAGCGCTGCGCTGGGCCCGTGACCGGGCCCGCGACGCAGGGCTGCGCTCGGTGTCGCCCGGCACGGGCGCCGCGCTGCGACTGCTCGCCGCCTCCGTGGACGCGAAGGCGGTCGCCGAGATCGGTACCGGCTGCGGAGTGTCCGGAATCCATCTGCTGCACGGCATGCGCCCGGACGGCGTGCTGACCACGGTCGACCCGGAGCCGGAGCACCAGCAGTTCGCCCGGCAGGCCTTCCGCGCCTGCGGTTTCGCCAGCAACCGGGCCCGGTTCATCCCCGGCGGCGCCCTGGACGTGCTGCCCCGGCTCGCGGACGCGGGCTACGACCTGGTGTTCTGCGACGGGGACCGGCTGGAGTACCTCGACTACCTCGCCGAATCGTTGCGCCTGCTGCGGCCGGGCGGCCTGGTGGTCTTCGAGGGGGTCCTGGCGGGCGGCCGTACGGTCGACTCCGGTCCGCAGCCCACGGAGGTGCTGCGGCTGCGGGAGCTGCTGCGCACGGTGCGCGAGAGCCAGGAGCTGGTGCCGTCGCTGCTGCCGGTGGGCGACGGCCTGCTGTGCGCCGTCAAACGGTGACCGCGGCCCCGGCGAACCTTCCGGCACGGCCGCCGAGCCCTCGAACGCGGCCACGCAAGCCATCGAACGCGGCCGCACGAGCCCTTCGCCGCGGCCGCACGCGGCTTCCGACGTGACTGCCCCGGCACCGCGTGCGGTGCCGGGGCAGTCACGAGGACGGGATCGTTGGGACGATCAGACGACGACCTTCTTCAGGGCGTCGCCAAGCGCCTCGGCCTCGTCAGGGGTCAGCTCGACGACGAGTCGACCGCCGCCTTCGAGCGGAACGCGCATGACGATGCCCCGCCCCTCCTTGGTCACCTCGAGCGGGCCATCACCCGTCCGCGGCTTCATGGCCGCCATGCTCGTTCCCCTTCCTGAAACCAGCTCATCGTCTGCCGACGGCCCAGGGAGGGCCTCGCCGCCCGGAGCGGACACACGTCACCGGCATCGAACACATTGCTTCCAAGCCATTATCCCGCATCGCGGGACCCGATGACCAACATCAGTCGGCATCGCTTGGGCAACGCACCCGAGCAAAACCACTCAATTCGGGGAGCCGGCTGCGATACTGCGCCACCACACGGACCTCCACCGCCCGACTCCGCTCCCGTTTTCTTTGACGCAGGTCACACGTCCGGTCCGGCCCCTGGGCGTCGATCTCCGCCATGCTGTCCCCTGACAGGGGCGTACCGACCGGTACGTCACCAGCCGTGACACCGGAGGGGATGCGCCATGGCCGACACCGTGCTCTACGAGGTGAGCGACGGGCTCGCGACGATCACGCTGAACCGCCCCGAGGCGATGAACGCGCTGAACATCGCGACCAAGGTCGCCCTCCGGGAGGCGGCGGAATCCGCTGCCGCGGACACGGCCGTACGGGCGATCCTGCTGACCGCCGCCGGGGACCGGGCCTTCTGCGTGGGCCAGGACCTCAAGGAGCACATCGGGCTGCTCGCCAGTGACCGGGAGACCGGGTCCGGGCAGACCATGAGCACGGTCAAGGAGCACTACAACCCGATCGTGCGGGCCCTCGCCGGGGCGCCGAAGCCGGTGGTCGCCGCGGTGAACGGGGTCGCGGCCGGTGCCGGCCTCGGCTTCGCGCTCGCCGCCGATCACCGCATCGTGGCCGACAGCGCCTCCTTCAACACGTCGTTCGCGGGCGTGGCCCTGACCGCCGACTCCGGCATCTCCTGGACCCTGCCCCGGGTGATCGGCCCGAGCCGCGCCGCCGACCTGCTGCTGTTCCCGCGCACCATCAGCGCCCAGGACGCGCTGGAGCTGGGCATCGCCAACCGGGTCGTGCCGGCGGCCGAGCTGCGGGCCGAGGCCGAGAAGGTGGCCCGGGCACTGGCCGAGGGGCCGACGGTGGCGTACGCGGCGATCAAGGAGGCGGTGGCCTACGGCCTGTCGCACTCCCTCGACGAGACGCTGGAGAAGGAGGACGAGCTGCAGACGCGGGCGGGGCGGTCCGAGGACCATGCGATCGCGGTGCAGGCGTTCGTGAACAAGGAGAAGCCGAGGTACCTGGGCCGGTAGCGGCACCCGCGGGGCGAGCGGACGGGCGAGGCGACCCCGCGAGGGCGGACCGGCGGGAGCGGACAGGCGAGAACGGGCGACCGAGGCGACCCCGCGAGGGCAGGGCGGCCGGGAGCGGACGACCGAGGCGACCCGCGAGGGCCGGCGGGAGCGGACGCGTCGCATCCGGCGCCGCCCGGTGCGCCCTCCTACCGGGCGCCTCTCGCCATGCAGGTCTCCAGGTGGTCGTCCACCAGTCCGCACGCCTGCATCAGGGCGTACGCCGTCGTCGGGCCCACGAATCTCAGGCCGTGCTTCTTCAGGTCCTTGGACAGGGCCGTCGACTCCGGGGTGACGGCCGGGACGTCCGCGAGGGTCTTCGGGGCGGCCCGGCGCGCCGGATCGGGGGCGTGGGACCAGATCAGCCCGTCCAGCTCGCCCTCCGGCCAGCCGGCGAGCACCCGCGCGTTGGCCAGGGTGGCGTCGATCTTGGCGCGGTTGCGGATGATCCCGGGGTCGGCCAGCAGGCGCTCGCGGTCCTCGTCGGTGAAGGCGGCGACCTTCTCGATGCGGAAGCCGGCGAAGGCCGCGCGGAAACCCGGGCGGCGGCGCAGGATCGTGATCCAGGACAGACCCGACTGGAAGGCCTCCAGGCTGATCCGCTCGAAGAGGGCGTCGTCGCCGTGGATCGGGCGCCCCCACTCCTCGTCGTGGTACGACACGTAGTCGTCGGTCGACAGGGCCCAGGGGCAGCGCAGGGCGCCGTCCGGTCCGGCGAGCGCGGTCCCGGTGGTCATCGCTGGTCCTCCGGGCCGGGCTTCTCCTGGCGGGCGGGTGCGGCGGCGGCGGCCCTGGCCCCGGCCAGCGCGGACTCCAGGTCGGCGATCCGTGCGTCGCGCTCGGCGAGTTCGGCGGCGACCCGGCCGAGCGCGTCGTCGACGTCCGCCATGCGGTAGCCGCGCGGGGCGACCGGGAAGCGCAGGCTCTCGAGGTCCGCCCGGTCCACCGGCCGGTCCTCGGGCAGCGGGTCCCGCAGCCGCTCCGGCGCCACCTCGGGCAGCGGGCCGCTCTCACCGCCGCCGACCACGGCGAGTGTCACCGCGGCGACCACGACGGCCAGCGCGACGACAAGGAACAAGAACATCACCATCGCCAGGGGTCCCCACGCTCGGTACCGGACGCTGCGCCCGGACGCTGAATCTGTCAGGGTCCGATCGTGCCATGCGAATCTGACAGTTAGGGTCACAGGCGGCTGCACTGCGGGACGTACTACGAGAGGTCACAGCGGATGCTCAGGCTGGGCAGGCGGGAATTCGGGCCCCACGAGCCGGTGATCATGGCGATCGTGAACCGGACGCCGGACTCCTTCTACGACCAGGGGGCCACCTTCCGCGACGAGCCGGCCCTCGCGCGCGTGGAGCAGGCGGTGGCCGAGGGCGCCGCGATCATCGACATCGGCGGGGTGAAGGCCGGCCCCGGCGAGGAGGTCACGGCCGAGGAGGAGGCGCGGCGCACGGTCGGCTTCGTGGCCGAGGTACGGCGCCGCTTCCCCGATGTGGTCATCAGCGTGGACACCTGGCGGGCCGAGGTCGGCGAGGCGGTGTGCGAGGCGGGCGCGGATCTGCTGAACGACGCCTGGGGCGGGGTCGATCCGGGTCTCGCCGAGGTCGCGGCGCGCTACGGGGTGGGGCTGGTCTGCACGCACGCGGGTGGCGTACGGCCGCGGACCCGGCCGCACCGGATCACCTACGACGACGTGGTGGCCGACATCCTGGACGTGACCGTGGGACTGGCCGAGCGGGCGGTGGCGCTGGGCGTGCCGCGCCGGTCCGTGCTGATCGATCCCGGGCACGACTTCGGGAAGAACACGCGGCACAGTCTGGAGGCGACACGGCGCCTGGACGAGATGGTCGCCACGGGCTGGCCGGTGCTGGTGTCCCTGTCCAACAAGGACTTCGTCGGCGAATCCCTGGACCGGCCGGTGAAGGAGCGGCTGATCGGCACGCTCGCGACGACGGCGGTGTCGGCGTGGCTCGGGGCGCAGGTGTACCGGGTCCACGAGGTGGCCGAGACCCGGCAGGTCCTGGAGATGGTGGCGTCGATCGCCGGGCACCGGGCCCCCGCGGTGGCCCGCCGCGGCCTGGCCTGACCCAGGGGGCTCTGCCCGCACCCCCGTCCTCGCCCACGGCACCCACCCGTCTCCCTCGGCCGAGAGGGCCGGGGGTCGGGGCGGAGCCCGTGAGGGGCCGGGGGTCGGGGCGGAGCCCGTGAGGGGCCGGGGGTCGGGGCGGAGCCCGTGAGGGGCCGGGGGTCGGGGCGGAGCCCGCGAGGGGCCGGGGGTCGGGGCGGAGCCCGCAAGGGGCTGCGGGCGGCTCCGGGGGCCGCGGGCAGCTCGGCCGAGGCCCCCGGAGGCCGCGGGCAGCCCGGCCGAGGCGCTCAGCGGCCGCGCGTCAGCGGCCCGCCTCCTTGGAGACCAGGGCCACCGCTTCCTCCACCTCGTCCGTCAGGTGGAAGAGCAGCAGGTCCTTCTCCGCCGCCTTGCCCTGCGCGATCAGGGTGTTCTTGATCCAGTCCACCAGACCGCCCCAGTACTCGGTGCCGAAGAGGACGATCGGGAAGCGGGTGACCTTCTGGGTCTGGACCAGGGTCAGCGCCTCGAAGAATTCGTCGAGGGTGCCGAGGCCGCCCGGCAGGACCACGAATCCCTGCGCGTACTTCACGAACATCATCTTGCGGACGAAGAAGTAGCGGAAGTTCAGCCCGATGTCGACGTACGGGTTCAGCCCCTGCTCGAAGGGCAGTTCGATGCCGAGCCCCACCGAGGTGCCGCCCGCCTCGGACGCACCCTTGTTGGCCGCCTCCATCGCGCCCGGGCCGCCACCGGTGATCACCGCGAAGCCGGCCTCCACCAGCCCCCGGCCGAGCCGCACGCCCGCCTCGTACTCGGGCGAGTCCACCGGCGTACGCGCCGAACCGAACACGCTGATCGCGGGCGGGAGTTCGGCGAGCGTGCCGAAGCCCTCGATGAACTCGGACTGGATGCGCAGGACCCGCCAGGGGTCGGTGTGGACCCAGTCCGAGGGCGCCCGCTCGTCCAGCAGCCGCTGGTCGGTCGTGCTGGGCGTCACCTGGGACCGCCGCCGGAGGACCGGCCCGAGCCGCTGCTCGTCCGGCGGCTGCTTCTTCCCCTCGGGGTTTCCGGTAGCCATGTGCGCTCCCTCCGCTTGCCGGTAGTTCCACCTCAGCCTAGATCTACGCGGGTTACGGAGGGGGGACGTCGGCATGTCCGGCGCGCAGCGGCGCCCGGCACAGCCCTGGGCCCGGTCTGACACTTCGCGTCTGCCGCGCTTCGGGCGACGACGCGCATTGTCAGACCGGACCTAGGCGGTGAGCCAGTCGCGCAGCCGCTCCTCGCCGGTGAGGATCTTCCCGGTCGCCACGCGCTCGTCCCGCTTGTGCGCCAAGTGCGGGTTGCCCGGGCCGTAGTTGACCGCCGGAATGCCGAGCGCGGAGAAGCGGGAGACGTCGGTCCAGCCGAACTTGGGCCGCGGGGTGCCGCCCACCGCCTCGATGAAGGCCGCCGCGGCCGGGTGGGAGAGGCCGGGCAGCGCGGCGCCGCTGTGGTCGTCGATGACGAACTCCTCGACCCCGCAGTCCGCGAACACCTCGCGGACGTGCGCGATCGCCTCCTCCTCCGTGCGGTCGGGGGCGTAGCGGAAATTGACCGTGACCACGCACTCGTCGGGGATGACGTTGCCCGCGACCCCGCCCCCGATGCGCACCGCGTTCAGTCCCTCGCGGTACTCCAGGCCGTCGATCACCGGGTAGCGGGGTTCGTAGGAGGCCAGCCGGGCCAGCACGGGGGCCGCCGCGTGGATGGCGTTGGAGCCCATCCAGCCGCGTGCGGAGTGCGCCCGCTCCCCCTTGGTCCGCAGCAGCACCCGCAGGGTGCCCTGGCAGCCGCCCTCGACCTCGCCGTCGGACGGCTCCAGCAGGATCGCGAAGTCGCCCGCCAGCCAGTCCGGGTGCGTCTCGGCGACGTGCTTGAGGCCGTTCAGCTCGGCGGCGACCTCCTCGTTGTCGTAGAAGACGAACGTCAGGTCGCGGTTGGGGGCCGGGACCGTGGCCGCGATGCGCAGCTGCACCGCCACGCCGGACTTCATGTCGCAGGTGCCGCAGCCCCACAGCACGCCGTCCTCGTCGAGGCGGGAGGGCACGTTGCCGGCGATCGGGACGGTGTCGATGTGGCCGGCCAGGATCACACGCTCGGAGCGGCCCAGGTTGGTGCGGGCGATCACGTTGTTGCCGTGGCGGTCGACCGTCAGGTGCGGCAGGGCGCGCAGGGCGGTCTCGATCGCGTCCGCGAGCGGCTTCTCGGTGCCGCTCTCGGAGGGGAAGTCCACGAGCCGCGCGGTGAGCGCGGCGGCGTCGAGCGTGAGGTCAAGCGAGGTGTCGGCCATGCTCACGACCCTAGCGCGGCCCCCGGCGGGGCCATGGCCGCGGCGCTGCGCGTACCCCTCGTGAGCCCCGCGGCCGGCTCCAGTACCTTGTACGCGTGTCAGAGCCGTCCCCCACCCGTCCCAAGCGCCGCGGCCGCCTCATCCGTTTCGCCGCGGCCCTGTTGGTCCTGTGCGGCGTGGCCGCCTACCTCGTGGTGCAGTACGTCACCGGAGGCGGCGGAGCGCGCGGCTGCAAGGTGGTCCCGGCCTCGGGCCACGGATCGTCGTACGAGTTCACGCCGGAGCAGGCGGAGAACGCGGCGACGATCGCCGCCGTCGGCACGGGACGCGGGATGCCCCGGCGGGCCGTCGCCATCGCGCTCGCCACCTCCCTGCAGGAGTCGGGCCTGCTCAACATCGAGCACGGCGACCGGGACTCGCTGGGCCTGTTCCAGCAGCGGCCCTCGCAGGGCTGGGGCACCGAGCGGCAGATCATGGACCCGGCGTACGCGGCGGGCATGTTCTACGCGCACCTGGCCAAGGTGCCGGACTACCCGGACCTGCCGCTCACGGTGGCCGCGCAGCGGGTGCAGCGCAGCGGCTACCCGGAGGCGTACGCCAAGCACGAGCCGGACGCCACGCTGCTGGCGGCGGCCCTGACCGGGTACGCGGCGGCCACGCTGACCTGTGACGGACGTCCGCGGCACGCCGCCCCGGCGACCGGTCCGCAGGCGGTACGGGACGCGCTGGTGCGCGACTTCGGGCGGGACGCGCTGCAGGAGACCGGTGCGGAGGTGGGCGGTGCGCCCGTGCCGTCGCCGTCTCCCTCGCCGAGCGTGACCGCGACCGCGCACGGGCGGACGGTGACCGTTGCGGTGTCCGGGAGCGCGAAGCCGGACGCGGCCGGGCGTCCGGAACGGGAGCGGGGCTGGCAGCTGGCGCAGTGGGCGGTGGCCAACTCCTCGGCGCTGCACATCGAGCGGGTGTCGTACGCGGGCCGGGAGTGGAGCGTCGGCGGTACGAGCGACCAGTGGCGGACGGTGCGTTCCGACGGGGCCGGCGGTGCGCAGAGCTCCGCACAGGCCGTCCGGATCGTGACCGGACAGTAGTACGGGCCCTCACTCCGACGGGTTGTGCGGCCGGAGTTCGCCCGCTCGTCCGGGCGAACCGCCCGCCGGTTCCGGGATCCCTTGGAAATCAAGGGCCGTAAGGATTCTGCGGGGCGACCCGCGGACGTTCTTTGCCCGTTTTTATCCACACCTGATAATGCGATGCGTTATCCATTCTTTACCTGAGGCGTCCGCAACCTTCGCGGGCTTCGAGCGGTAGTCACGGCGTCCGAGCCCGGACACGAGCCCGGACACACATCGTTTTCTCCCGTCGAATGGAGCATCATGTCCCTCCCCCTGACCCGCCGGATCGCCCGTGCCGCGCTGCTCGTCGCAGCGGGAGCGGCAGCCGGGGTCGGTGCGGCCGGCTCCGCCGGTGCGGCCACGAATCTGCCGGCGGCCACCCCCGAGCTGGGCGGTCTGACCGCCCTGGACGGAGCCAACGTCGGCAACACCGTCGACGGTGCCGCGCAGCACACCACCTCGCTCGCGGGTGACGCGGGCAGCAAGGCGGTCAAGCAGGCGGTGCCGGCCGCCGGCAAGACCGGCGGCGGTGCCGTGAAGAAGACGGCGCCCGTGGCGCAGAAGGCCGCAGGGGACGCGGCCGGGGCCGCCGGCGGTGTTCTGGGGGACACCGCGTCGACCGCGACGAAGGGCGGCCTGCCGACGGACGCCCTCACCAAGGGCGGACTGCCCACCTCGTCCCTGCCCACCTCGTCCCTGCCCACCTCGTCCCTGCCCACGCAGGGTCTTCCGCTGGGCGGCTGAGGCCGGCTCGGCCTGACGGCGAACGGGGCCCGGGGACTTCCCCGGGCCCCGTTCGCCTGCGCGACCGCCGCCGTGCCGCCGGCCACGACCACCACTGCCTCCACGGCCGTCACCGCGGCCGTCGACGGTTCAGGCCGACAGGCGGGCCACCGCCGCCCGGATCCGTTCGTCCGTGGCCGTCAGCGCCACGCGTACGAACCGCTCGCCCGCCTCGCCGTAGAAGTCCCCGGGAGCCACCAGGATGCCGAGGCCGGCCAGGTGGCCGACCGTGTCCCAGCAGGACTCGCCGCGGGTGGCCCACAGGTAGAGGCTGGCCTCGCTGTGCTCGATGCGGAAGCCGTGGCCGAGCAGGGCCGTCCGGAGCAGGTCGCGGCGGGCCGCGTAGCGCTCCCGCTGGACGTGGACGTGCTCGTCGTCGCCGAGGGCCGCCACGACGGCCGCCTGCGTCGGCGCGGAGGTCATCATGCCGCCGTGCTTGCGGATCTCCAGCAGGGGGCCCAGGACGGCCGGGTCACCGGCGACGAAGGCCGCGCGGTAGCCCGCCAGGTTGGAGCGCTTGGAGAGCGAGTGGACGGCGACGATGCCGTCGTAGGAGCCGCCGTTGACGTCCGGGTGCAGGACCGAGACCGGGTCGGCCTCCCAGCCCAGTTCGAGGTAGCACTCGTCGGAGACGAGCAGCACGCCGTGCTCGCGGGCCCAGGCGACGATCGCGGTCAGGTCCTCCTTGGACAGGACCTGTCCGGTGGGGTTGGACGGGGAGTTGAGCCACAGGAGCTTCAGACCGGCCGGGTCCAGGTCGCGCGGGTCGTCGTAGACCTCGTACTCCGCCCGGGCCAGGCGGGCGCCGACCTCGTAGGTCGGGTAGGCCAGGCGCGGGTAGGCCACCTTGTCGCCCGGGCCGAGGCCGAGCTGGGTCGGCAGCCAGGCCACCAGTTCCTTGGAGCCGACGACCGGCAGGACATGGCGGTGGGTGACGTCCCGGGCGCCCAGACGGCGCTCCAGCCAGCCGGTGATCGCGTCACGCAGGGCCG
The DNA here is from genome assembly GCF_040426375.1 of Streptomyces sp. NPDC096012. NCBI lineage: Bacteria > Bacillati > Actinomycetota > Actinomycetes > Kitasatosporales > Streptomycetaceae > Streptomyces > Streptomyces sp. NPDC096012. The sequence goes on along the minus strand of NZ_JBEOTD010000016.1, from coordinate 58,455 downwards.
GCGTACCCCACACGGTCGGATAGCCCGGGGAGTCGGCCGCGTCGACGAGGGCCTTCTGGATCAGCTCGGGGACCGGGTCGACCGGGGTGCCGACGGAGAGGTCGACGATGCCGTCGGGGTGGGCCGCGGCGGTCTTCTTGTACGGGTCCAGCTTGTCCCAGGGGAAGGCGGGCAGGCGGTTCGAGACTGTGGACACGGTCTGTGGCTCACTTTCGTCTGATGCGGCAAACGCCTCGGTCCCGTACGGCGGCGATCGGGCGATCAGGCCGTACGGGACCGAGGCGGCGGTGGCGTCCCCCCGGTCCGGGGTCGAGCCGGTGACCGGGGGAAGCGGGCCGCTTGGCGCTTAAACGGTCACTCGCCCTGCGGCGGCAGCGCGGCGACGAAGGGGTGGTCGCGCTCGATCAGCCCCAGCTTGCTGGCGCCGCCGGGAGAGCCCAGCTCGTCGAAGAACTCGACGTTCGCCTTGTAGTAGTCCTTCCACTCCTCCGGAGTGTCGTCCTCGTAGAAGATCGCCTCGACCGGGCAGACCGGCTCACAGGCACCACAGTCGACGCATTCGTCCGGGTGGATGTACAAGGACCGCTGGCCCTCGTAGATGCAGTCGACCGGGCACTCCTCGATGCACGCCTTGTCCTTGACGTCGACACAAGGCTGCGCGATGACGTAGGTCACGCTGTCGTTCCTCCTCGATAGGGCGCCGGCGGGCCTCCTCAGGCTCCGCCGCCTGGCGCGCGGGAGCGCGGCGTCGTCGATGCCCGCCCCTAGTATCTCCGTTCCGGAGCGTGATCCGAACAGGAGGGGTGAACTGACCAGTGGAAATCTCGGCAGCAGGACGCCTGGAAGTCCGAATTACCCCTGCTGACGTGGGCAAACGAGTGTCGGTACGGCGCTTGGGCGAACCCGGAGGGTCGCGGGAGAAGTTCACTGACACGGTGGGTGTTCTCACATCATGGGATGATGCCGTGCTCATGATCACACGACGGGACGGACGAAGTGTCCGGATCCCGGAATCCGCGCTGGTGGCGGGGAAGGTGGTGCCGGCCGCACCGGCCCGCCGCAGGGGTCCGGCGGCGAACTATCCGGAACTCGCACGGATCACCTCGCGCGGGTGGCAGCCGCTGGAGAGCGAGCGGCTCGGCGAGTGGGAGCTGCGGGCGGCGGTCGAGCCGGGTCCGCCCGACGGCGGTGCCGCGGGGCCTCCGACAGCGGGCGAGCGGCCGGCCGGGGCGGTGGCCGGGCCGCGGACCGGCTTCACGCGGCGGGCCAACAGCGTGCTGCCCCTCGGTGATCCCGGCCTCCCGCTCGACGCGGCCCTGGCGGCCGTACGACGCTGGTACGGCGAGCGTGGCCTGCCCGCGTACGTGCAGACCGCCACCGGCGCCGAGGGCACACAGGAAGTGCTGTGCGCGGAGCTGGAGCGGCGCGGCTGGGTGCGGGAGGTGACCGCCGAGGTGTGGACCGGTGCCCTGGCGCCGGTCGCGGACCGGGCGGAGGGCGCGGACGTGCTCCTGTCGCGGGAGGCGGACGCGTCGTGGCTCGCGCGGTACCGGCGCAAGGGAGTGAGCGAGGTGGCCCTGCGAGTACTCGGCGGAGGTCCGTCGGTGTGGTTCGCGTCCGTGGCCGGAGCCCGGGGTGAGCCGCCGGCGGCGATCGGGCGGTGTGTCGTGGACGGGCGGTGGGCCGGGTTCGCCGCGGTCGAGGTCGACCCCGCCCGGCGGCGGCAGGGGCTCGCCACGGAGGTGATGGCGGCGCTGGCCCGGCGCGCGCAGGAGGAGGGCGCGTCGGCGGCCTGGCTGCAGGTCGAGACGGACAACGAGGGCGCGCGTGCGCTGTACGCCGCGCTCGGTTTCACACCGCATCACGCGTACCACCATTACCGTGCCCCGCAAACCCACCAGGCCGCCGGACCGGCACCGGCGCCGGGCGCGGCCTGCGGGCCGGGGCCGACGGCGGGCGGCGAGCCGGAGCCGACGGCGGGCGGCGAGCCTGAGCCGACGGCGGGCGGCGGGCCGGGGGACTCCGGCGGCGGGACGTCGTAGCGAGCGCGTGGAAGGACAAGAGCCTGTCATGGATCGTCCGTACCTGCCGCCGCCGTACCCGCCCCCGCCGGAGCGGTCCGCCCAGCTGCGGCGGCGCTTCGCCGAGGAGGCCCGCTGCGAGCGCCCGGACCTGTCGGCGCTGTGCCTGCTGATCGGCGCCGACGCGGACGGCTCGCTGGACGAGGGCGGCATCGACGCCGCGCAGCTCGAGCTGGACCGGCTGGCGGGTGAGCTGCCGTACCGGCCCGGCGGCCCGCGCGCGTGGGCCGAGGCCGTACGGCGGCTGCTCGGCGCGCGGCACGGGTTCCACGGCGTCCCGGCCGACTACCAGCGGCTGGAGTCCTCGCTGCTGCACGAGGTGCTGCGGCGCAGGCGCGGGCTGCCGATCCTGCTGTCGGTGGTGTGGATGGAGGTCGCCCGCAGGGCCGGGGCCCCGGTGTACGGGGTCGCGCTGCCGGGGCACTTCGTGGTCGGCTTCGGGGCCGCCGGGGAGCGGGTGCTGGCCGACCCCTTCGACGGGGGCCGCGTGCTGACCGGTGACGACGCCGGGTTGCTCGTGGCGGGTGCCACGGGCGCGCCGCTGGACGAGTCGATGCTGCGGCCCGCGCCGTCGCTGGAGGTCGTCCAGCGCGTCCTGAACAACATCCGGGCCTGGGCCGCCGCCCGGCCGGAGATGTCGGACGTCGCGCTGCGGGCGGTGGAGCTGGCGCTGCTGGTGCCCTCGCATCCGGCGCGGCTGCGGTACGAACGCGGGCAACTCCTGGTCCAGCGGGGCCAGTTCGTCGCGGGAGCCGAGGAACTGGAGACCTACGCCGACCTGATCGAGGTCATCGACGAACCGGCCGCCCACAAGGTGCGGCAGCAGGCGCACACCGCCCGGGCGATGCTCAACTGACCCGTCACAGCCAGCCCTTCTCCCGTGCCGTCCGTACCGCCTCGGTCCGGTTGCGTACCGCCAGCTTCTGGATCGCGGTGGAGAGGTAGTTGCGCACCGTGCCCTGGGAGAGGTGGAGGGCCTTGGCCAGTTCGGCGTTGGTGGAGCCGTCGGCCGCGGCGCGGAGCACCTCGCGCTCGCGTTCGGTGAGCGGGTTGGCGCCCTCGGCGAGCGCGGCGGCGGCGAGCGTGGGGTCGATGACCCGCTCCCCGGACAGCACCGTGCGGATCGCCGCGGCGAGTCGGGCGGCCGGGGCGTCCTTGACGAGGAAGGCGTCGGCGCCCGCCTCCATGGCGCTGCGCAGATAGCCGGGCCGGCCGAAGGTGGTGAGGACGACGAGCTTGACCGCGGGGTGCGCGCGGTGCACCCGGGCGGCCGCCTCGATGCCGGTGCAGCCGGGCATCTCGATGTCGAGCAGCGCCACGTCCACGTCGTGCGCGGCGACGGCCGCCAGCACCTCGTCCCCGCGCGCCACCTGGGCGACGACCTCGATGTCGTCCTCCAGGCCGAGCAGCGCGGCCAGCGCCTCGCGGACCATCGACTGGTCCTCGGCCAGCAGGACCTTGATCGTGCTCGTCATGCCCCGGATCCTACGTGCCCGGCCGGGGCCGCGGGCACGCGGGCGACCAGCCGGAACCCGCGCTTGACCCGGCCCGCCTCCAGGCTCCCGCCGGTCTTCTCCAGCCGCTCGGTCAGCCCGGTCAGCCCGTTGCCGGGGCCGTTGCCCGGGCCACCGGATCCGTTGTCCTCGACGCAGAGTTCGAGCACCGGCCCGTCCAGGGTCTGCCGGCTCAGCAGCTGTACGACGCAGCGGTCGGCGCCGCTGTGCCGGACCACGTTGGTGACCGCCTCGCGCAGCGCCCAGGCGAGGGCCGACTCCGACTCCTCGGGCACGCCCGCGACTTCGGGTTCGGCGGGCACCTCGGCCGCGACCCCGGCGGCGGTCAGGGCGACCTGCGCGCCGGCGAGTTCGGCGGCGAGCCGGCGGCGCCGGTAGCCGGTGACGGCCTCCCGGACGTCGACCAGGGCCTGCCGGCTGACCTGTTCGATGTCGGCGACCTGCTGGGCCGCCTTGTCGGGGCTGCCGGGCAGCATCCGGCCCGCCAGCTCGCTCTTCAGCGTGATCAGGGAGAGCGAGTGGCCGAGCAGGTCGTGCAGGTCGCGGGCGAGGCGGAGCCGCTCCTCGTTGGCGGCGAGCTGGGCGACGGTGGCCCGGGCCTTGCGCAGTTCGACGGTGGTGCGCACCAGCTGGCCGACGCCGGTCATCGCGAACCCGATGAGGACGACGAGCAGGAGCAGGCCGCGGGCCTCCTTCTCGTCGAAGCGCAGGCCGATCAGGTACATCACCACGCCGGAGGCCGGGATGGCCCAGTAGGCCGCCCGCAGCGGGAGGGTGGCCCCCCAGGCGACCGACAGGTAGACGAAGAGGCCCAGCCAGGCGCTGCCGAGGGTGTAGGCCAGCGCGCAGGCGAGCACACCGAGGATGCCGCCCAGGCCGAGCACGACGCGCGGGGCGAACGGCCGGCCCATGTTGCGGTAGACCAGCGTCAGATAGACCCCGACGAAGACGGCGAGGCCGAGGGCGCCGGCCACGGTGGCGCCGGTGGTGTGGCGGCCGCCCACCAGGTCGTCGACCGGGGAGCTGAGGAAGACCAGCCAGACCCCGATCCAGAGCGTCTTGACCAGCAGCTCGCGCCGGTTGCGGGGCGGCCAGCCCACCGGTGTGGGTGTCGGCATCGCCGTCTGCCGGTCTTCCGTCATCGTGCTCACGCCTTCAGCGTGTCCTTCCGGTACAGCCAGGCCGCACCGCCCGCGAACAGGACGAAGTAGGCGGCGAGGACGGCGATGTCCGTGGTGTGCGGGGCCCGGCTCTGTTCGATGGCCCGTCCCAGGGAAGCGTACGCGTGCGTGGGCAGCCACTCGGCGATGTCCTGCAGGACCTGCGGGAAGGCCGTCGACGGCATCCACAGGCCGCCGAGGAGCGACAGGGCGAAGTAGACGATCATCGTGATCGGGCGGACCGCGTCACCGGACGCGAGGTATCCGATGGCGACGCCGAGCGCGGCGAAGACGAGGCTGCCGGCCCAGATGACGCCGGTGAGGGCGAGCCACTGCCAGGCGTCGAGGCGGACGTGCTTGACGCCGGCCGCGACGAGGAACACCACGACGATGGAGGGCAGGCTCACCACCGCCGCGCCGGCGGTCTTGGCGAGCACGTAGCCGTGTCCGGGCAGCGCGGTCAGCCGCAGCTGCCGTACCCAGCCGCTCTCGCGTTCCTTGGCGATCCGCTCGCTGTTGCCCATCAGGACGGCGGTGAGGGCGCCGAACGAGGCCATGGAGACCATCAGGTAGGTGGCGACGGTCAGGGCGGCGCCCTGGACCTTCTCGCCGGTGCCGGCGCTGCTGGAGAAGATCAGGTAGATGATCGAGGGGTAGAGCACCGAGAAGAACAGGAACTTCTTGTTGCGCAGGGCGCGGGTCAGTTCCAGCTTGATGAGCGCGGTCATGACTGCCTGGCCTCCTCGGCCTCCGTGATGGCGACGAAGGCCTGCTCCAGGCCGAGGCCGGCGACTTCGAGATTGCGGGGATAGACACCGAGGCCGTACAGCGCGTGGACGGTCGCGTCGGCGTCGGTGGACTGGAGGCGGACGGTCTGCCCGGACACGTCGAACGAGGTGAGGAACGGCAGGGCGCGCAGGGCGCTGTCGTCGATGGCGCCCGCCAGGTCGAAGGAGACCCGCCGGGCTCCCGCCCTGGCCTTGATCTCGGCGGCCGTGCCGTCGGCGAGCAGCCGGCCGCGGTGCAGCACCAGGACCCGGTCGGCGATGGCGTCGGCCTCTTCGAGGTAGTGGGTGGCGAACAGGACGGTGCGGCCCCGGTCGGCCTGTTCGCGCATGGTGGCCCAGAAGGCCTGGCGGGCGGAGACGTCCATGCCGGTGGTGGGCTCGTCCAGGATGATCAGGTCGCTGTCGCCGGCCGTGGCGAGGGCGAAGCGGACGCGCTGGACCTGACCGCCGGAGAGCTTGTCGACCTTGCGGTCCGCGAACTGGGTGATGCCGGCGCGGGCGAGCACGTCCGAGGCCCGGTACGGCTTCGGGTGCAGGGAGCAGGCCAGTCCGACCAGTTCGGCGACGGTGACCTCGTCCATCAGGCCACCGCTCTGCAGCATGGCACCGATCCGGCCCGCGACGATGGCCTCGCGCGGGCTGGTGCCGAACACGCTCACCGTGCCGCCGTCGGGCTGCTTGAGCCCGAGGAGCAGGTCGAGGGTGGTGGACTTGCCGGCCCCGTTCGGGCCGAGGAGGGCGACGGTCTCGCCGGGGTGGAGCCGGAGCGAGAGCCCGTCGACCGCCCGTGTGCTGCCGTACGTCTTGGTCACCTGGTCGAAGCCGACCACCGGGGTGGTGGCGGCCGGCGCCGCTGTCGTCGTCATGACGTCCATGCTGGCCGCAGGGGTCCCCGCCCCGGCAGTGCCGCCGGTCCCGAGTGCCGGATGACAGATGTCATGCGGATCGGGTGACGGGGACGGCGGGGGGCGTCTCGCGGACGCCCCCCGGTACGGCGGGTCAGCTCGGGTTGGTCTGGATGACCGCGACCCGGTTGGTCCTGCTCATCAGCGCCGGGCGCAGGGCTCCGTAGACGTCCTCGGGCGTGACGGGCGTCTTCTTGCCGTTGCCGCGGGTGATGAGGACGTGGTCGAACGCCCCGCCGTAGAGCTGCTTCAGGGCGGCCAGGTCGGGCTTGTCGACCAGCTTGCCGTTGACGGACGTCACCTTCAGGAATTTCCACAGCGACTTCTGCGGGCTCATCAGCACCGAGTGCGCGGGGTCCGTCATCACCGTGACGGGTCCCGCCATCGCCGGTTTGGCGAAGTCCCGCATCTCGCGGTCGACCTCGGCGTCGGGCACCGTGGGCCGGCTCGTGGTCGTCGGGACGGTGACCGGGGTGGCCGTGTCCGTCTCGACGAGCGTGCGGTAGGCCGCCTCGACCGCCTGGGCGGACCGGGCGGAGTCGACGGCCTTGCCCACCCTGCCGTAGACCGCGACGGCCTTGCCGGCCTCGAAGCGGATGGTGCCGTCCGTGACCGATCCGGAGCCACCGCCGGCGTGCTGGAGGGCGGCCTGCAGCTTCTCCTCGTCCACCGGCATGACCGGTTCGACCACGCGATTCTCCCCGAAGAGGGAGCCGATGACGTGGACCGGGTTGTAGTCGCTCTTCGCGGCCTGGCTCACGGTGGCCTGGAAGTCGAACTGCAGCCCCGCGTTCTCCGGCGTGAGGGTGACCGTCCGGCCGCCGACGGCCAGCTTCAGCGGCTTGTTCACCCGCTTGCCGAAGGCGTCGTCGAGCTTCCTGACGGCGTCGTCGCGGGTGCCGCCGCCGATGTCGACGCCGAGCACGGTGGTGCCCTTGGGCACGTCGGTGCGGTTCATCAGCAGCCCGGCGCCGTAGGCACCGCCCGCGACGACGACCACGGCGACGGCGAGCAGCACCAGCTTGCTGCGGCCCTTCTTCTTCGGCTTGGCCGTCGCCTTGGGAGCGGCGGCCGGCCGGGGTGCCGTCTGCGCCGCCGGGCCGCCGGGGTGCCCGGCGGAGCCGAACGGGGCGGCACCGGGGACGACCGGGATGCCGCTGGTGACGGTGTGTCCGGAGACGTTGTCGGCGGCCGGGGACCGGTAGCCGGGCGCGCCCGGGTCGGCCGGCTTCTGCGGGGTGAGGATCGCGGTGTCGTCGCTGAGCCCGCCGCCGGGGCCGCGTCCCGCGGGGCCGGCGCCCGGCACACCGGGGCCGGCGGGGCCGTCGAGGTCGGCCAGAGCGCTGCGGGCGGGCGGGGTGCTCTGGCCGCCGGGGCCGCCGTAGCCGGCCGGGCCGCCGGGGCTGTCGAAGGCCTCACCGGCGGCCGGGCCGAGGCCGCCGGCCGGTGGGACCAGGGTGCCGTCGCCGGTGACCGGGCCGCCGGTGGGCCCGGCCGGGCCCTGCTGGCCGCCGAGGCCGCCGGGCCCGTTGAAACCGCTGGTGCCGCCAGGTCCGTTGGAGCCGCCCGGGCCGCCCTGCCCGCTGAAGCCGCCGGGACCACCGGTGCCGCCGGTGAAGCCGTCGTAGTCACCGCCGCTCGCGCCCGCGCCGCCGAAGCCGTCCTGGCCGCCGCCGTTCTCCGCGAAGTACGGCAGGGCGTCGCGGCGCTGTTCGCCGCCGGACGCGCCCGGGCGGGAGCCGCCGAGGGGGCCCGCGGTCAGTGCCTCGGTCACGTCGAACGAGCCGGTGCCGCCGCCGTGGCCGGGGGCGACGGGGCCGCCGGTGGCACCGGGCAGGCCCTTGCCGTTGGTGGCGCCGGCGCGCGGGGTGCCCGGCACGCTCATGGAGCCGACCACACCGCCGGGGCGACCGCCGCCGCGTGCGCCGGTGGTACCGGCCGCACCGGATGCTCCCGCGCCACCCGTACGGGCGCCGGACGGGCCGGCGGGTGCGGAACCACCCGGGGCACCGGCCCCGTTCGTGCCGCCGCCGCCCGGACCGCCCTTGCCGGGGGCGGACTTGCGGGGCGCGAACCAGTCGCTGGTCTTCTCCTCCGCCTGCGGCGCGCTCTCGGCGGGGGCCTCGGCGGCGCGGGCGGGCGTCCGGTCGGGCGCGGGCCGCGGGTCGGCGGCGGGCGTCTCGTCGCCGGTGGTGTCGGTGTCCCCGACGGGCTTGCGCACGACGACCGGTGGGATGGGCCGCGATCCGGGGATGTTGATCCTGATCCGGGTCGTCAGCGTGGTCTCGGTCTTCTTCTCCTCGGGCCGCGTGCCGGAACGGCCCGCGTCCGGGCCGTCTTCGGAAGCCATGGGGGTCCCGTACGGCGGCGTGCCGGAGGGGTACGCGGCTCCGCCGCGCCCGTTGGGCCCGGAGGACGGAGTGTCAGTTTCACGACTCAAGGCAGGTTCTCCCAGTTGGCTCCACCGCCCGTTGCGACCTCAACTCTCTGGGGTCCCCCCGACTCGCGCGAAATCGAGTGCTTGGGGGAGGCTCGGCGGCGCGCACCACCATACTGGCCACTTCTGGCGCTTATCCCATGACCGCCGAGGAAACCCACACCGGACTCCCACGTGCGCCGCCCGGCGAAGTGGTACGTCACTTCTCAAGTCGGGCAGAGCCGGCGCCGGGTTGCCTCCCGGAGCCAAGGGTGGCGCAGATCACAGCGAGGGCCATGCCGCCGAGGAGGAAGAGGTAGGAGCCGCCTCCGGCGCCGAAGAGGAAGTCCCCTTCCGGGCGCGCGGTGGTGAGCAGGACGACGGCGACGATCCAGCCGGCCGCCGGTGCCACCGCCCCGGCCCGGCCGCCGGTGGCCTGCGCCCCGCCGAGGAACAGTCCGGCCGCGCCCGCGAGGGCGAGCAGCAGCCCGCCCGGGAACCAGGCCGGCTGCACGAGGGTCCCGGCGAGTCCCACGACCGCGCCGAGCAGGAAGAGCCCGACGTAGGCGGCCACCCGTCCGGCGGAGGGGCGCCGCAGCGGCTGGGCGAGCAGCGAGCCCTGTCCGGCACCGCTCATGCCGCCTCCCCCGTGTCGAGCCCGGCGAACAGGTCGCTCTCGCCGGGCTGTCCGGGTCCGCGCACCAGCTCGTAGTACTCGGTGGTGAACAGCGGCTGGGCGAGCGCGTTGGAGAGCGCGAAGTAGGGCTCGGCCACCTCGATCTGGGTGGCGTGGGCGCGCATCGCCGCGGCCTTCGCGGAGCCGTGGGCGGCGCCGTCGATCGCGGTGCTGATCCGCTCGTCGTCCACGACGCCCGGCACCTCGTCCAGGGCCGCGCTCTTGTCGAACGGCAGCACGGGCAGCTCGTCCCGGAGGCGGGCGAAGGCGGCCTCGGCGACGGAGCGCGGGACGCGGTTCCAGTAGACCTTGGCGATGCGGTGGCCCCGCTCGGCCGCGAGGTCCACGGCGCGCATGGCGACCCGGTGGGCCTGGATGTGGTCCGGGTGGCCGTAGCCGCCGTTGTCGTCGTAGGTGACGAGGACCTGGGGGCGGACCTCCAGGATCACCTCGGTGAGACGGCCGGCGGCCTCGTCCACGTCGGCCTGCCAGAAGCAGCCGGGGTCGTCGTTGTCGGCGGTGCCGAGCATGCCGGAGTCGCCGTACCGGCCGGCGCCGCCGAGCAGCCGGGAGTCGCTCACGCCCAGCTCGCGCAGGGCGGCGGCCAGCTCGCCGCGCCGGTGCGCGCCCAGCGCGGGTCCGGTCAGATGCCGCAGCTCCGGCGGGATGACCTCGCCCCGCTCGCCGAGGGTGCAGGTGACCAGGGTCACGTGGGCACCCTCGGCCGCGTACCTGGCCATGGTCGCGCCGTTGTTGATCGACTCGTCGTCGGGGTGCGCGTGCACGAGCAGCAGACGCCGGGAGGGCAGTTCCGTCATGGGACCACCCTACGAGGTCCCGGCCCGGGGAACCGCTGCCGCGAGGGCGCCGCGGCGACGCCCCTGGACCACCGCGGCCGGGGCCGTCAGAACTTGATGCTGCCGATCATGCTCGCGACGTTCGTCGTCAGCTCGCTGATCGTGGGAGCGACGGTCGAGGAAGCGAGATAGAAACCGAGCAGCATGCAGACGACCGCGTGGCCGCCCTTCAGTCCTGACTTCTTGATCAGCAGGAAGACGATGATCGCCAGCAGCACCACCGCCGAAATCGAGAGTGCCACGGCGGCTCACCTCCAAAGATCGCGAGATCCAGATCAGTTGAGCAATTCCAAGCGGTCGCCGGCAGGTTCATACCCACACAGCGGTAGTGATCATAACTATCCGTACTCGCGCATCGCTCGGCGCACGGCCGCACAAGGGGGCGCATGGCCAATATGGTCGGGGTATGACGACCGAGGCTGACTCCTTCCCCCGCCGGCACGCCCGGACCCAGCGGTTCACGCTCGGCGCGCCGCGTGCGTTCACCGTGGCACCCGACGGTTCGCGTGTCGTGTTCCTGCGTTCGGGCTCCGGCACGGACCGGGCCAACGCCCTGTGGGTACTGGACCTGCCGGACGGCCGGGAGCGCCTGGCGGCCGGGCCGGATGCCCTCCTGGAGGGCGCCGCCGAAGAGCTTCCGCCCGAGGAGCGGGCGCGCCGGGAGCGCAGCCGGGAGGGCGGTGCGGGCATCGTCGGCTACGCCACCGACACCGCCGTGGAGTTGGCGTCTTTCGCCTTGTCAGGCCGGCTTTTCACGGCCGGGCTGCGGGCCGGGGACACGCGCGAACTGCGCGTTGCGGGGCCGGTGATCGACCCGCGTCCGGCGCCCGACGGCCGGCACATCGCGTATGTGGCGCGGGGTGCGCTGCGGGTGGTGGAGGCCGAGGGCGCCGGCGACCGGGCGCTCGCGGAACCGGAGTCGGAGAACGTGACCTACGGCCTCGCGGAGTTCGTCGCGGCCGAGGAGATGGGCCGGACGCGGGGCTTCTGGTGGGCTCCGGACTCCGGCCGGCTGCTCGTGGCGCGGGTGGACGACACGCCGGTGCAGCGGTGGTGGATCGCGGACCCGGCCAACCCCGCGCGGGAGCCGAACAGGGTCGCGTACCCCGCTGCGGGCACCCCCAACGCGGACGTGCGGCTGTTCGTGTGCGGTCTCGACGGGGAGCGCACGGAGGTCGCGTGGGACCGGTCCCGCTATCCGTACCTGGCCCGTGTGCACTGGTCACAGGCGGGTGCGCCGCTGCTGCTCGTGCAGGCACGGGACCAGCGCAGCCAGCTGTTCCTCGCGGTGGACCCGGACACCGGCGCGACGCGCATGGTGCACGCCGATGAAGATCCAACATGGCTGGAACTGTTCCCCGGCGTGCCCTGCTGGAGCCCGTCCGGGCACCTGGTGCGGATCGCGGACGAGGGCGGCGCCCGGGTCCTGGCGGTCGGCGAACGCCCGTTGACCAGGGGGCAGTTGCACATCCGGGCGGTACTGGACGTGGGCGCCGACGACGTACTGGTTTCCGCCTCGGCGGGCGCGGAGGCCCAGACGCCGGAGATCGGCGAGGTCCATGTGTACCGGGTGAACGAGCTGGGCGTGGAGCGCGTGTCGCAGGAGCCCGGCGTGCACTCGGCGGTACGGGCCGGGGACGTGACCGTGCTCGTGTCCGCCACGCTGGACAGGCCGGGCGCCCGTGTCCAGGTGCTGCGTGACGGAAAACCGGCGGCCACTGTCCGGTCGTACGCCGAAGATCCCGGTATGTCCCCTCGGGTCACGCTCACCGAGGGGGGCGCACGCCGAATTCCGTGCGCCGTGCTTATGCCACGTGACTACCACGGTGACACTCCCCTGCCGGTGCTCATGGACCCCTACGGCGGTCCGCACGGCCAGCGGGTCGTCGCCGCGCACAACGCCCATCTGACCTCGCAGTGGTTCGCCGACCAGGGCTTCGCGGTGATCGTCGCCGACGGCCGGGGCACCCCGGGCCGCTCGCCCGCCTGGGAGAAGGAGATCCGCGACGACGTGGCGGCCGTCGTGCTCCAGGACCAGGTCGACGCACTGCACGCCCTCGCCGACCGGTACCCGCTGGACCTGGACCGGGTCGCCATCCGGGGCTGGTCCTTCGGCGGCTATCTGGCCGCGCTGGCGGCGCTGCGCCGCCCGGACGTCTTCCACGCGGCGGTGGTCGGTGCGCCCGTCACCGACCTGCGGCTGTACGACACCCACTACCAGGAGCGCTACCTGGGCCTGCCGGACGAGCAGCCGGAGGTCTACCGCCGCAACTCGCTGATCGACGACGAGGGTCTGGTCGACCCGGCGCAGCCGCACCGCCCGATGATGATCATCCACGGCCTGGCGGACGACAACGTGGTGGTCGCCCACTCCCTGCGGCTGTCCTCCGCCCTGCTGGCCGCCGGCCGCCCGCACGAGGTGCTGCCGCTGTCCGGGGTGACCCACATGACCCCGCAGGAGACGGTCGCCGAGAACCTGCTGCTGCTCCAGGTGGACTTCCTGCGGCACGCCCTGGCGGAACGCGGCGCATCCGCCTGAACCGCGTTAACGCGCGGGCAACTTCGCGGAAGCGGCACCGAGACACGGACGCGGGAGGCTGATCCGCGTACGGCCGTGCGGGTGCCGTGTACGGGCCGGGGTGCGCCATGTCACCCCGGCCCGTTGCCGTGCCGTTCCGGCTCTTTCGACTGTTCCGGCTCTTTCGGCTGTTCCGGCCCCTCCGGCGGCTCGGTCCCCGGTGCGGGGTGCCCGGCCGGCGCCATCTCCTCGGCGAAGTGGCAGGCCGAGTCGTGGGCCGCGGGCCCGGTGGTGTCCCGGAACACGGCGGGGACCGCGAGGAGAGGTACCTCGAGGGCGCAGCGCTCCCGGGCCTTCCAGCAGCGGGTGCGGAAGCGGCAGCCGGAGGGGATGTTCGTCGGGGACGGCACGTCACCGGTGAGGACGATCCGCTCGCGGCGTTCGCGGGCCGCGGGGTCGGGGACCGGGACCGCCGACAGCAGCGCCTGGGTGTAGGGGTGCGTGGGGTGGTCGTAGATCTCGGCGTCCCGCCCCGTCTCCACGATCCGCCCGAGGTACATCACCCCGACCCGGTCCGAGATGTGCCGGACGATCGACAGGTCGTGCGCGATGAAGACGTACGACAGCTCGAACTCCGACTGGAGCCGGTCCAGCAGGTTGATCACCTGGGCCTGCACCGAGACGTCCAGGGCGGACACCGGCTCGTCGGCGACGATGATCTCGGGGCGCAGCGCCAACCCCCGGGCGATGCCGATGCGCTGGCGCTGCCCGCCGGAGAACTGGTGCGGATAGCGGTTGACGTACTCCGGGTCGAGGCCGACCACGTCCAGCAGTTCCCGCACCCGGCGGCGCCGGTCGCCCTTGGGCGCGACCTCGGGGTGGATGTCGTAGGGCTCGCCGACGATGTCGCCGACCGTCATCCGGGGGTTGAGGGAGGTGTACGGGTCCTGGAAGACCATCTGGATGTTGCGGCGCACGGCCTTGAGGGCGCGGCCGGACAGCCTGGTGACGTCCTCGCCCTTGAACCGGATCGAGCCCGCCGTCGGGCGCTCCAGATGGCACAGCAGCTTCGCCACCGTGGACTTGCCGCAGCCCGACTCGCCGACGATGCCGAGGGTTTCGCCCCGGTGAAGCGCGAAGTCGACGCCGTCCACGGCCTTCACCGCGCCGATCCGTTTCCTGAACAGCACGCCCCGCGTCAGCGGGTAGTGCTTGACGAGCCCGCTGACCTCCAGGATCGGTTCAGTGGTCGTGGCCATGCAGGCACTCCCTCCAGAAGTGGCAGGCGCTTCCCCGCTCCTCGGACACCGCGAACAGCGGGGGCTCGTCGGTGCGGCAGACGTCCCGGGCCATCGGGCAGCGCGGGTGGAAGGAGCAGCCCGGCGGGATGTGCATCAGGTTCGGCGGCAGGCCCTTGATGGCGTACAGCTCCCGCCCCTTGTGGTCCAGGCGCGGGATGGAGTCCAGCAGGCCGCGGGTGTAGGGGTGGGCCGGGGCCTTGTAGATGTCGTGCACGGGCGCGGACTCGACGATCCTGCCCGCGTACATCACCGCGATCCGGTCGGCGACGTCCGCGACCACACCCAGGTCGTGGGTGATCAGGATCAGCCCCATGCGGTACTCGCGCCGCAACTCCGCGAGGAGTTCCATCACCTGGGCCTGCACGGTGACGTCCAGGGCGGTGGTGGGCTCGTCGGCGATGATCAGCGCCGGCTCCAGGGCCAGCGCCATCGCGATCATGATGCGCTGGCGCATACCGCCGGAGAACTGGTGCGGATAGTCCCGCACCCGCTGGGCCGCGCCCGGAATGCGGACCCGGTCCATCAGTTCGACGGCCTCGGCCCGCGCGGCCTTCCGCGACATCCCGCGGTGCACGACGAACATCTCGCCGAGCTGGTCCCCGACCGAGAGCACGGGGTTGAGCGCCGACAGAGCGTCCTGGAAGATCATCGCCATCCCGGCGCCCCGGATCCTCCGCCGCTCCTCCTCCTTCAGGGTGAGCAGGTCCTGTCCCTGGAAGAGGATCCGGCCGCCGGTGATCCGCCCCGGGGGCGTGTCCAGGATCCCCATCACCGCCTGCGCGGTCACCGACTTGCCGGACCCGGACTCGCCGAGCACGGCGAGGGTCTCCCCCGCGTCCACCGCGTAGCTCACCCCGTTGACGGCGTGGGCGACACCGTCCCGGGTGCGGAACTCCACGTGCAGGTCCTCGACTTCGAGCAGCACGGCGCGCTCACCTCAGCTTCGGGTCGAGGGCGTCGCGCACCGCGTCGCCGAGCATGATGAAGGCCAGCACGGTGATCGCCAGCGCTCCCGCGGGCCACAGCAGGGCGTGCGGGGCGTTGCGGATGTACGGCGAGGCCGCGGAGATGTCGATGCCCCAGGAGACGCTGGGCGGTTTCAGGCCGACGCCGAGGTAGGACAGGGTCGCCTCCAGGGCGATGTAGGTGCCCAGCGCGATGGTCGCCACGACGATCACGGGTGCCACGGCGTTCGGGGCGATGTGCCGGAGCATGATGCGGGCGTCGGAGGCCCCGAGGGCACGGGCCGCCTGCACGTAGTCGTGGTGTTTGGCGGTGATCACCGAGCCGCGCGCGATCCGGGAGATCTGCGGCCAGCCCAGCAGCACCATGAACCCGATGACCGGCCAGACCGTGTTGCTGGTCACCACGGAGAGGAGGACGAGACCGCCGAGGACGACCGGGATGGCGAAGAAGATGTCGGTGACGCGGGAGAGGACCGCGTCCCAGACCCCGCCGAAGTAGCCCGCGAGCCCCCCGAGGACCGAACCGAACACGGCCACCCCGAGCGTGGCGCACAGGCCGACCGTGACGGACGTACGGGCGCCGTAGACGGTCCGCGTGTAGACGTTGCAGCCCTGGCCGTCGTACCCGAACGGGGCCCCCGGTCCCGAGCCGTCCTGGGCCTTGGCCAGGTCGCAGGTCAGGGGGCTGCCGGTGGTGATCGCCCCGGGCCACAGGGAGATGAGGGCCAGGCAGAGGATGACGAGCGCGGAGAGCAGGAAGACCGGGTTGCGGCGCAGGTCCCGCCAGGCGTCGGACCACAGCGAGCGCGGCCTGTCGGCCGGGCCGGCCCCCTTCCGCCCGCCCGGGGGCCCGCCGGAGGCGTCCGACGACTGCTGTTCCAGGGTGCTCGCCTCGCTCGCCGCGAGGTCCATCGCGCCGCCCATGCCGGTGCCGGCGATGGCGCGCTCGGGCTCGTAGGGCTGTTCAGGCATAGCGGATCCTCGGGTCGAGTACGGCGTAGAGCAGGTCCACGAGCAGGTTGGCGACCAGGAAGACCAGCACGAGGACGGTCACGAAGCCGACGACCGTCTGGGTGTTCTGGCGCAGGATGCCCTGGTAGAGCTGGTAGCCGACACCGTGGATGTTGAAGATCCGCTCGGTGACGATCGCGCCGCCCATCAGCGCGCCGATGTCGGTGCCGATGAAGGTGACCACGGGGATCAGGGAGTTGCGCAGCAGGTGCCGGGTGATGACCCGGCGCCGGGGCAGGCCCTTGGCGATCGCCGTGCGGACGTAGTCGGAACGCTTGTTCTCGGCGATGGAGGTCCGGGTCAGCCGGGTGACGTAGGCGAGCGAGACCGAGGCGAGGACCAGGCCGGGGACGATCAGCTCGTCGAAGGAGCCGGTGCGGACCGAGGGCCGGATCCACTGCCACTTGATGCCGAGCAGCAGTTGCAGCAGCAGACCGGTGACGAAGGTCGGGACGGAGATCACCACCAGGGTGGCCAGGAGGACACCGGTGTCGACGGGCCGGCCGCGCCGGAGCCCGGTCACCACTCCGAGCGTGATGCCGATGACGATCTCGAAGAGGACGGCCACGACGGTCAGCCGGACGGTGACCGGGAACGCCGTCGCCATCAGCTCGGTGACCGGCTGCCCGTTGAACGCCGTACCGAAGTCACCGGTGAAGACGTTCCCCATGTAGGTCACGTACTGCTGCCACAACGGCTTGTCGAGGCCGAACTCCCTCTTCAGCTGGGCGGCGGTCGCCGGGTCGCAGGCGCGCTCCCCGCACAGGCCGGCGACGGGATCGCCCATCACGTTCACCATCAGGAAGATCAGCAGCGTGGCGCCGATGAACACGGGGATCATCTGGATCAGGCGCCGGAGAACGTAGCGTCCCACGGCGGGTCAGCCGACCTTGATCTCGTTGTAGACGGGGACGCTGAAGGGGTTCAGCGCCACGCCGGACAGCCGCTCGGAGAAGCCGGCGTTGCCGTTCTGGTACCAGAGCGGGATGGCGGCCATGTTGTCCCGGACGACCTCCTCGGCCCGCTGGAAGGTGGCGACCGCCTTGGCGGTGTCCGTCTCGGCGTTGGCCTGGTCCACGAGCCGGTCGAAGTGCTTGTCGGACCACTTGCCGTCGTTGGAGGAGGCGCCGGTGTAGTAGAGCGGCTGCAGGAAGTTCTGGATGAGCGGGTAGTCCATCTGCCAGCCGGCCCGGAAGGGGCCGGGCATCTTGGCCTGCGAGATCTGGTTGCGGTAGTCGGCGAAGGTGCCGACCGGGTTGCCGACACAGGCCTTGTCGTTGCCGAGCGCGTTGTTGATGGAGTTGCACACCGCGTCGATCCACTCCTTGTGCGAGCCGGTGTCCGCGTTGTACGTGAGCCTGACCTGGCCGCCGGGGATGCCGCCGCCCTCCTTGATCAGCTGTTTCGCCCGCACGGGGTCGTAGTCGCAGGCCCGGCCGCACAGGCCGGCCTTGAAGCCGCCGTCCGTGCCGAGGACCGGGGAGGTCCAGTCGGTGGCCGGGGTCCGGGTCCTCCGGAAGATCGTGTCGGTGATCTGCCTGCGGTTGATCGCCATGGACAGGCCGGTGCGGACCTTCGCGGAGCCGGGCTTGTTCCAGGCCTTGTCGTAGTAGGGGAAGGCGAGGGTCTGGAGGATGCCCGCGGGGGTGTTGATGTAGCGGTCGCCCAGGTCGCCCTTGACGTTCTTGAGCTGTGCCGCGGGGATGTCGTCGGCGAGGTCGAGGTTGCCGGCCAGGAGGTCGGTGTAGGCGGTGTTGCTGTCGGTGTACACCAGGAGGGTCACGCCGTCGTTGCGCGCCTTGTCCGGGCCCGGGTAGTCGTCCCGCTTCCTCAGGTACATCTGCGAGCCCTTCGTGTAGGACTCGATCGTGTACGGGCCGTTGCCGACCGGCTTCCTCACCCAGGCCGCGTGGTCGGTGAAGAAGGTGCGGGGCAGCGGGGCGAAGGCCGCGTACCCGAGGGTGTCGGGGAAGCCGGAGAACTTCTGGTTGAGCTTGACGGTGAAGGTGTGGTCGTCGAGCACCTTCAGTCCGGACAGCGTGTCGGCGCGCTGCGCGCCGCTGTCGGGGTGGACCTTGTCGTACCCGTCGATGTAGCCGAAGAAGTAGGCGTTCTTCTGGTTGTTGCGCAGGCTCGCCCCGTAGTTCCAGGCGTCCACGAAGGACCGGGCGGTCACCTTCTCGCCGTTGGAGAAGGTCCAGCCGTCCTTGATCCTGACGGTGAAGTTCCGCGAGTCCGCGGTGTCGATGGACGCGGCCAGCCAGTCCTGGGCCTGGCCGGTCCTCGGGTCGTACTTCTTCAGGCCCCGGAAGATCATGTCGAGGACCTTGCCGCCCTGCACCTCGTTGGTGTTGGACGGCTCCAGCGGGTTCTGCGGGTCACCCCAGGAGGAGCTGAGCACCGCGCCGCCGTTGCCGCCGCCGCCCGAGCCGCAGCCCGTGGCCGCGAGGACGACGGCCACCCCGGCGGCAGCCCATCGGGCGCGCGTGGCTCCGCGCATGGCGTACCTCCTCCGTGGACATTTCCCCATAAGCGGTCGATATCACGAACTTATGGGTGTAATGCCCAGGTACCGAACCGGACGCGCGGGCGGTCAGCCGGATGTACGCGCACCCGGCCGGGTCCGCCGGCGCGGGACGAAACCGCCCGCGACCGCGCCACCACCGCCGTCACGGAGCACCGACCCGGCCTCGCCGAGCAATCCAAGATCCAAACAGTCCGACATCCTGGGAATCATCGGTGTTGCAGACATCGAGCGCTTGAATGCGGTGCTTTTCCCGCGCCTTCCTCTTTGTTTCAAGCGGGCGGGAGGGGGTAGCCGGACCGCTCGACGATGGATCTTGGTCGGCGGCGCAATAGATCTTCACGCAACGATGCCGAAACGTTGGATTGCGACGTTCCGTTGTACGCATTTCGACACATCAGCGTCCGCATATCGAACTTGTTGCCGGAATAGTCCAATTAGTCCGATGTGAAGCACGGATTGATTACGGCGCGCTACCCGCGTAGCTACGGAATGGTCAAGTACGAGTAAAGAAGGCAAAGAGACAACCAAGGCGACCGAGAATTTATTGACCTTGAATGAATTGCGTTGAAAAAGTCCGGCGTAGCCCGTAGGGGAGCGCCCTGCGGAGTCATCAGACCCTCCCTTGGGCCAGGAGCACCATGACCCCCCCAACTCCATCTGCGGCTGCCCCGCTTGAGGTGACCGACGATATCGTCGCCAAGTCGGACACTTCGGACGCCTCGAAGGGCAGCCAGAGCAGGTCCCCCGGCCAGCTGGCCTGGCGCCGTTTCAAGCGGGACCGCACGGGCGTCATCTCGGCGATCGTCGTGATCCTCTTCTTCGTGATCGGCATTGCCGCACCGCTCATAGCCAAGCTGTACGGCAAGGATCCGTACACGACCTATGGCATCAACACGCCCGGCCTGCTCGGGGACAACGGTTACCCGGCGAAGCCGAACGGCGGTATCGACGGTGAGTTCTGGTTCGGCCTCGATCCGCAGCTCGGCCGCGACGTCTTCACCTTCCTGTTGTACGCGATCCGTAACTCGCTGCTCATCTCGACAGCGATCACTCTCCTCGTCATGATCGTTGGCGTGGTCATCGGCGTCACGGCCGGTTACGTCGGCGGCAAGACGGACTGGCTCCTCGGACGGGTCATCGACATCCTGCTCGCCTTCCCGCAGCAGCTGTTCTTCGTGGCCTTCACCCCGGTGGTCCTCAACCTCTTCGTGCCGCCCAACGAGGACACGCCCACCTGGATCGTCGTCGTTTCGCTCATCACCTTGCTGGTGGTGTTCGGCTGGGCCTCCATCGCCCGGCTGCTGCGCGGTCAGGTGCTGGCCCTGCGCGAGCGGGAGTTCGTCGAGGCGGCCAAGGTCACCGGCGCTTCTCCGGCCCGGATCATCTTCAAGGAACTGCTGCCCAACCTGTGGACGCCGATTCTCATCCAGGGCACGCTCCTGCTGCCCGCGATGGTGACCGCAGAGGCAGGGCTGGCCTTCCTCGGTGTCGGCATGCAGGATCCGACCCCCGACTGGGGCGTCATGCTCGGATACGCCGCCGGCTTCTATCAGGACGACTTCACCTTCCTGCTGTTCCCCGGCATCACCATGGTGATCTTCGTGCTGGCGTTCAA
The DNA here is from genome assembly GCF_040426375.1 of Streptomyces sp. NPDC096012. NCBI lineage: Bacteria > Bacillati > Actinomycetota > Actinomycetes > Kitasatosporales > Streptomycetaceae > Streptomyces > Streptomyces sp. NPDC096012. Next base: position 38,121 of record NZ_JBEOTD010000016.1, on the reverse strand, counting down.
CCTTCTCGGTGACTCGCTGCGCGACGCGCTCGACCCGAAGACCAAGCGCTGATCCAGCCCGCTTCAGGACCACGGCAACACCGCCGGGTGCCGGGCTTCTCTCATCAACTCACTTCAAGGCAGGATGCGATGTCCTTCTCGCGCAGAAACTTCCTGATAGCCACCAGTGTCGCGGCGGCCTCCACCACCGTGCTGAGCGCGTGCAGCAGCGGCAACTCCAGCAGCAGCACCGGTAAGCAGGAGGCGGCCAAGGCCCACACGACCACCGTCAAGATCGGTACCGCGGAGGACTCCAAGGGCCCGGCCCCGGAGGTCACCGGCGCCAAGAAGGGCGGCAAGGTCTACCTGCTGAACGACGACGACTTCTCGCACCTCGACCCCCAGCGCACCTACTACGCCTGGAACTCGCTGGCGGTCATCGTCCTCTCCCGCGGCCTGACCGGTTACAAGATCGGCGACGACGGCTCCATGACGCTGGTCGGCGACCTGGCCACCGACACGGGCACGATGAAGGACGGCGGCAAGACCTGGTCCTTCACCTTGAAGGACGGTGTCAAGTGGGAGGACGGGTCCGACGTCACCGTCGACGACGTCCGCCACGGCTTCGAGCGTGCCTTCGCCAACTTCGTCACCGAGGGTGCGGTCTACGCCCAGTCCTGGCTGACGGGCACCCAGAACTACCGCAAGTCTTACGCAGGTCCTTTCAAGGGCAAGCACCTGAAGTCGATCCAAACCAGCGGCAAGACCGTCACGTTCCACTTGTCCGAGGCGCGTCCGGACTTCAACTACGTCGTCGCGATGCAGTCCTACGCGCCGACCCCGGTGAAGCACGACACCAAGCAGGACTACGACAAGAAGCCGTTCTCCAACGGTCCGTACAGGATCAAGTCGCACATCACCGACAAGTCGATGATGCTGGTTCGCAACGAGCACTGGGACCCGAACACGGACCCGATCCGCAACGCGTACCCGGACGAGTTCGACTTCACCTTCGGTATCGAGGCGGAGACCGCCGCGGACCGTCTCATCGCCGACTCCGGCAACGACCAGTTCGCCGTGTCGTGGCGGACCGTCCCGCAGTCGCGGGTCCAGCAGGCGACCGCCAAGGGCAAGGACCGTCTGTTCGAGTCCCTGAGCAGCGGTACCAGTCTCTACTGGATCAACCAGACCCGCATCACCGACATCAAGGTCCGTGAGGCCATCATCCGCGCTTGGCCGACCGCCGGCATCCGGTCGATCCAGGGTGGCCTGCACCGCGGTGACTACGCGACCGGCGTCATGAGCCCGCTCGTCGCCGGCTACAAGTCGCAGGATGTGTGGGGCAAGCTGAAGAACCCGGCGGGCGACCCCGCTGCGGCGAAGGCAATCCTGAAGAAGGCCGGCAAGCTCGGCACCAAGGTCGTCTACGCCTACCAGCAGGACCCGATCAACGCCAAGGTGAAGGTCGTCGTCGAGAACGCCCTGAAGGCGGCCGGCTTCGACGTCGTATCCAAGGGCATTGACTCCACCACCTGGTACGACCAGATCGGCAAGATCGACAACCAGTACGACATCTACTGGGGCGGCTGGTCCGCCGACTGGCCGACCGGTTACTCGGTCTTCCAGGCTCTGTTCGACAGCCACAACATCGTGGACCAGGGCACCAACTACTGCCACCTGAAGAACCCCGACGTCGACGCCGCCATCAAGGCCGCCACGGCGGAACCGGACCAGGACAAGGCCAACGAGATGTGGGCCGCCCTGGACAAGCAGGTCACGGAGCTGGGCGCCTTCATCCCCGACGTCTACATGAAGCGTCTGTACATGCACGGTTCGAAGCTCGGCAACGTCAAGATGGACCCGCAGTTCGACGGCTGCATGCTCTACAAGATGTACGTCAAGGCCTGATCCACACCTGAGAGGTGGGGCGGCTCCCGGCCGCCCCACCCTCGGCTCGTCCACCGGGCTCCCGGTCACCCCGGCCCGGCCCGTTCCACACGACGGCCCTCCCAGGAAAGCCAACCCCCATGCTTCGCTTCCTCGTCCGCCGGCTCCTCGGCGCCGTGATCACGCTGGTCATCATCAGCGCGATCACGTTCATGCTCTTCTACGCGGTGCCGCGCGACCCGGCCCGAGTCGCCTGCGGCAAGGTCTGCACGCCGGAGACGCTCGACGTGATCCGACACAACATGGGGATCTCGGACCCGCTGCCGGTCCAGTACTGGCACTGGCTCGAGGCCATCTTCGTGGGGCGGGACTACACGGGCTTCGGGCACTGCGACGCACCGTGCCTCGGCTACTCGTTCATCAACCGCCAGCCGGTTCTCGCGACGGTCTTGGACCGCTTCCCGACCACGGCGTCCCTCGCCATCGGCTCCTCGGTCGTCTTCCTGATCTTTGGTATCGGCACGGGCATGCTTGCCGCGGTGAAGCAGGGCAAGGCTGTTGACAAGATCGCCAGTTCCACCTCGCTGGTCGCCTCGTCGATGCAGATCTACTTCGTGGGACCGGTCGCCCTGTACCTCCTCGTGTACCAGTCGCACCTGCTGAAGCAGCCCTCGTACACGCCCTTCAGCGACAACCCGGGCACCTGGTTCAGCGGGCTGCTCGTGCCCTGGCTCGTGCTGGCCCTCATCTGGACGGCCAACTACACCCGGATGACCCGCTCCCAACTGGTCGAGACGCTGACCGAGGACTACGTCCGTACGGCCCGCGCCAAGGGTCTGTCCCGGCGCAACGTCTTCTTCCGCTTTGCCTGGCGAGGTGCGATGGGCCCCATTGTCACCATCTTCGGCATCGACATGGGTGTGTTGCTCGGCGGCGCGATGATCACCGAGAAGACCTTCAGCCTCCAGGGCCTCGGCATGCTCGCCGTGAAGTCGGTGACCAACAACGACCTGCCCATGCTGCTCGGCGTCATGATCATCACAGCCGCCTTCGTGGTGATCGCCAACATCGTCGTCGACGCCTGCTACGCCCTGATCGACCCGCGGATCCGGCTCTCCTGACCCCGGCCGCCCCCACCAGCTACCCCGCATCACCCCCCTCTGGAGCGTCCCCGTGACGAGCACCGATTCGCAGCCCTTCCTCTCCGTCAAGGATCTGAAGGTGCACTTCTCGACCGAGGACGGCGTCGTCAAGGCCGTCGACGGCCTCTCCTTCGACCTCGAACGCGGCAAGACGCTGGGCATCGTGGGTGAGTCGGGGTCCGGTAAGTCGGTCACCAATCTGACCATCCTGGGCCTGCACAACCCGGACAGCACCAAGGTTGAGGGCTCGATCGAACTTGACGGTGAAGAGCTGAACGGCGCCTCGGAGAGAACGCTCGAGAGGCTCCGCGGCAACAAGATGGCGATGATCTTCCAAGACGCCCTGGCCTCGCTGTCGCCGTACCACACGATCGGCACGCAGATCGGCGAGGTCTACCGCAAGCACACCGGCGCCTCCAAGAAGGAGTCCCGGGAGCGGGCGATCGAGATGCTGAAGCGGGTGGGAATCCCACAGCCGGACCGCCGCGTGGACAATTACCCGCATGAGTTCTCCGGCGGTATGCGCCAGCGCGCGATGATCGCCATGGCCCTGGTGTGCGACCCGAAGCTCCTCATCGCCGACGAGCCGACCACCGCGCTCGACGTCACCGTGCAGGCCCAGATCATGGATCTCCTCAAGGACCTTCAGCAGGAGTTCGGCACCTCGATCATCTTCATCACCCACGACCTGGGCGTCATCGCGGACATCGCCGACGACGTGCTGGTGATGTACGGCGGCCGATGCGTGGAGCGCGGTTCGAAGGCGGAGGTGCTGCGGGATCCGCAGCACCCGTACACCTTCGGTCTGCTGGGCTCGATGCCGAGCCTGGAAGGCCCGGTGGACGTGCCGCTGACTCCGATCCCGGGTTCGCCGCCCTCGCTGCTGAACCCGCCGACCGGCTGCCGCTTCCATCCGCGCTGCGCCTTCGCCGAGAAGGTCGAGGGCGGCAAGTGCGCGAAGGAGCGTCCGCTGCTGGAACTCGTGGACGGCCGCGGCAGCGCCTGCCACCTGACACACGAGCAGCGTCACGAGTTCCTCGACACCGCCGCCAGGGCCCACTGACGTAAAGAGACGGGATTTTCACCACCATGAGCAGCACCACTCCCCTCCTGGACGTCTCCGGGCTGACCAAGCACTTTCCCATCAAGGGCGGCTTCCCGATCCGCCGTACGGTGGGAGCCGTGCAGGCCGTCGACGGGCTCGACTTCCAGGTGTCCGAAGGCGAGGCCCTGGGCCTGGTCGGCGAGTCCGGCTGCGGCAAGTCGACCACCGGCCGGCTGATCACCCGCCTGCTGGAGCCCACAGCCGGCAAGATCAGCTACCGCGGCCAGGACATCACGCATGCGGGCCGCAAGGAACTGGCCCCGGTCCGCTCCGAGATTCAGATGATCTTCCAGGACCCCTACGCCTCGTTGAACCCGCGGCACACGGTGGGCAAGATCATCTCGGGTCCGATGGAGATCAACGACATCAACCCGGCCGGCGGCCGCGAAAAGCGGGTCCGGGAGCTGCTGGAGATCGTCGGTCTCAATCCCGAGCACTACAACCGCTTCCCGCACGAGTTCTCCGGCGGTCAGCGCCAGCGCATCGGGGTGGCCCGTGCGCTGGCCCTGGAGCCGAAGCTGATCGTGGCCGACGAGCCGGTCTCCGCCCTGGACGTCTCCATCCAGGCCCAGGTCGTCAACCTGCTGCAGAAGGTGCAGAACGAACTCGGCATCGCGTTCGTGTTCATCGCTCACGACCTCGCGATCGTGCGGCACTTCTCGCAGCGCGTCGCGGTCATGTACCTCGGCAAGATCGTCGAGATCGCCGACCGCGAGGACCTGTACGGCAACCCGCGCCACCCCTACACCCGGGCCCTGCTGTCCGCGGTGCCCGAGGCCACGGTGGACGAGGAGCCGCGTGAGCGCATCCGGTTGATCGGCGACGTGCCGTCGCCGATCAACCCGCCCTCCGGCTGCCGCTTCCGCACCCGCTGCTGGAAGGCGACGGAGAAGTGCGCGACGGAGGCTCCGCCGCTGGTGCAGGTGGAGGGCAACAAGCCCGGCCACCTGACGGCGTGCCACTACCCGGAGACGGCGGACACCGTTCCCGCGCCCCGTCTCTCCAAGGACCCCGAGGCGGCGGTCTGACACACCCCTTTCCCGTCAGCCGCCCTCTTGCGGAACGGACTTTCCCGGCCCATTGACCCGAGCCCATGAACGTCCGCTCCAGGGGAAGATGACCCGCGCTCACCCGAGCGCGGGTCATCTTTGGTCGGAGAGCAAGCCAGGAGACGGAACCGGCCGTCATACGTCTGGTTGCCCGCCCTCTGGACATAGGGCAGCCAGCGTCGCCCCGGACAAAGGCCCGCGCTGCTCGGTCGCTATCGCGATCAGGCCATTCGCGTGGGCTGGAGAGGAGACCTCCCTGTGAAGCCGTATCTCCCGCCGTCGTAGCCGGCGAGACGGCCGGCCCCGTCACGGCGGCCCGCACCGACTGCGCGTCGGTTATCCCCGCAGTGAGCTCGGCCTCGCGGCCCTCGCGCTCACGAAGCGTCCCGCGCAGCCGGTCGTGGGAACTCGGCGATCAGCGCGTTGCCGTACACGTCCGCGAGGTAATCGTACGACCCGGCGGGCGAGTTGAAGTCAACGTGCTCCGGCACGTACAAAGACAACAGGGCCTCCGGGAACCACTCGGAATGGGATCGCATCCCCGAGCTACCAGGAGGCCCTGCGTTAACGCGTGGAAACCGCCGCAGTCACCCGATCGAGACTCCCGTTCGTAGATAGCCTTCAAGATCGGTACGTGCAACAACCACTTACGTGTCGGGGTGCTGCGGCAGGGCGAGCCAGCTCGACCAGGAGATCTCGCGGCCGAGGAAGCGCGGCTGCTCGAACGGCCAGTCGGCGGCGATCCACTGCGGCACCAGCTCGTCGAGGGCCTGTTCGATCCTGCTGCCCACCAGCTCGTCCACCACCCACCAGGAGATCTCGCCGTCCGCGCCGGCCCTCTCCGGTGGGTCGATGTAGACGCAGCCGAGCAGAGCTGTCTCCGCCGCGTCGAACAGCGCGTAGTTGAAAGACTGGTGTGCGGCGATCTCCTTCTCGTGCCGCAACAGGTCGGCCTGGTCGGCCTCGTACGTCATGGTGGCCGGGGGCCAGCCCCAGGCTGGACCAAAGATGGTCCACAGCCGCTCGCGCGAACCCATCACAGCCGGATAGTCAAGCGGGGTGTCCGCCTCCCGGATCGGCCGCAGGTGATGACGACTGCCCGGCAGCGGTACCAGGACGGGATGGACGAAGTCATCGGGGAGCCAGCTCATAGCGCCCGACCGTAGCAGCGCGCGGCCGTCCGCTCCCCTGGATTTTCCCCGTAGACCGCCAGGCCCTGCATCGAAGGTACAACGAGTCGCCGGATCCAGGACGATGTCTCCTCTTCAGGACCCAGTCGTGCCCGGCTCAGCCGAGCCCCCGCCCGAGGAACCGGGTCAAGACGTGGGTACAGAGACCATTTCTTCGGGGCTACCACCTGCAGCACGAACATTTCGTAGGAGTCCGCGTGCGGCTCGAGCGCCCACCGCGACTTCTCCGCCTAACTACTCATGGAGAACGACCACCTCATCTCCAGCGACGTGATCTTCGTCCAGGCCCTCTGCCTCACATCGAAATTACTGGCCGCACCGGAGTTGGGCCAAGAAGCGGCCAGCCTCTGGCAGAAGTCCCGGGCGGCATTGAGTCCGCACCACACGAACTTGCTCCCGTTGCCGGACCCGGGCGAGGGCTGCCACCCCCCAAGTCTTCACCAGACCCAGGTCACGCCCGCTCTCCGGCTCGGTCCTGAGTCAGCCGCCGCCTCTATGCGAAAACGGGGTTTACCGGGCCATAAACCCATCCTCGCATGCGTCCGATTCGGGCAAAATGAGGGTCCCGCCGCCCAGCTGCGGCCTCATTCCTCGCCCACCGAAGACGCCTGCCAGGCCTCGCGCGCGAGCCTCAAGTCTTGCTCAGCTCCCTTGACGACAGTCCTGCATGACGGGAAAGATCAGACTCACAGTGAGTGACCAGCCACTGAGAGTTGAGGGAATATCTGTGCAGCACATCAGGAAATCGGGGCTCCTCGTAGCCATTCTGGCGCTCGCCTTCTCGTTCTTCGGCCCGGTCTCGGCCCAGGCTGCCCCAGGCCACACCTTTTACATCGTGAACAAGGACACCGGCAAGTGCCTGGAATGGAACGGCTACAACAAGAAGATCACCCAAGAGAAGTGTAAGAGGACGCAGTGGCAGTGGTGGAACTACAAGGCCGCGAAGCTGTGTAACTACGTCTCCCCCGGTGGTGATTTCTGCCTGGGCGACGCCGGTCGCGAGAAGCCCGTATACGGGCGGCAATACTCCGACGCTCCTCAGCTCTTCTTCTCCAGTCTGAACCCGAACGCACAGACCACCATCGGCGCAATGCAGTGCGGTTACTTCAAGGTCGTAAGCGGCAAGGTGTCGTGCGGCAAGCGGATCCTGATCAACCACGGGCACAAGTACTCTCCGAAGATGATCTGGATCATCAAGTACTGATCCACGGAACAGGGGTCCGGGTCGGCTGCTTCGAAGGCAGAAGGCCGCACCTCCTCCCTCCGTTCCAGTGGTCGTCGTACCCCAGTTCAGGGGAGGCGATGGAGATCGAGATCCGGGACCTACGGACAGTCACTCAGGCGCACTAGTAGCTGGCGCGAGAGCGGGAGGCGCACTCCCAGCTCATGCATCAGGGTCTGAGCAACAAAGAGGCACGCCGGATCGTCGCATCAACGAGAAGACCGGCCGGCGATGGCGTAACGGCCGCAGCGCCGACCGCAGGCAGGAGGCGGCACCACCGATCAACACGGTGATGCCGCCTCCTGGTCTGTCCAGATACCCGCCCGAGGACGACCGGATCTACGTCGCCGACCGGCTGGGGAAGAGCGCCACCGTTCGGACAATGGCCGCCGAGCTGAGCCGCAGCCCGTCCACCATCAGCCGCGAGAACCGCCGCAACCGGCATCCGGGCAACGGCCGGTACCGGCTCCACGCCGCCCAGGCCGCGCCGCTGCCCGCGTGTTGCGACGCCCCCTGGAAAGCACTGAGGGCGGCCGGCCGTCTTTGTTCGCTGGTCACTGGAGTTGGGAGTCGCTCGGCTCGTCATTTACGGTCCGGTGTCGAACGCGGCTGGATTGACTGGCGGTGTGGCGGTCGCGCACCGACGCCACCGAAGCGGGTACCAACCGCTGCTGGCAGTTCTTCCTCCGACGCCCCGACAGTTGAGCACACCTTCCGACTGTTCAAGCAGGCCCTCGGGTGGACCGAGCCCGGCTCCGCAGCTCGGCGGCAGCCGACCGGTGGACATCGTTGGTGATCGCCGACTATGCCCAGTTCCGGCCCGCCCGACCGCTGGCCACAGACCTCCGCAGAGCCTGGGAGATGCCGACCGAGGTGTAAACCGACACCAGCCCGCGTCCGCAGAGGGCTCGGCAATCTGTGCACGAAGGACGGCTCACCGGCCGGTGTACCAGAACCCGTCACGACGTGGACGGAGTCCGCGCCACCGGCGAGGCGTTCGGCCAGCCTGCTTGCCACGAGGTGGGCACAAGACCACGCCGGCCTGAGTATGAGGCAAGTTCAGGAACTGCACTGGAAACTGACGCACCGTTCAACAACGTGTGTCACACTGCCGCGGTGGTAGATCACTCGTTCGCCGATCTCACGCTCGCCTCGCTCTACGACGACCTCAACCCCTGGGGGCCGGGTGACGACTTCTACCTCGGCCTGGTGAGGGAGTCCCACTCGGTGCTCGACATCGGGTGCGGTACCGGCCGGTTACTGCGACGGGCCCGGGCCGAGGGGCACCGGGGCCGGCTGATGGGGCTCGATCCCGCGGCCGCCATGCTCGTACAGGCCCGCCGGGACCGTCCGGACGTCGAGTGGGTGCTCGGGGACACCCGGGTGCGGCGGTGGGAGGAGGAGTTCGACCTCGTCGTGATGACCGGGCACGCCTTCCAGGAGCTGGTCGGTGACGAGGAGATCCGCGGCTGCCTGCGGGCGGTCCGCGCGGCCCTCGGCCGGCAGGGACGGTTCGTCTTCGAGACCCGCAATCCGCAGGCCCGCGCCTGGGAGCGATGGACGCCGGAGCGGGTGTACGAGGCCACGGCCGCCGACGGCACGCCGGTGCGGGTGTGGCACGAGGTGCGCGAGGGCGGACCGCGCGCGGGGCGGGTGCGCTACACGGAGAACTTCGACGCCGACGACTGGCCCGCACCGCGGGTCAGCCACGGCGTCCTGCGCTTCCTCGACCCGCCGACCCTGGCGGACTTCCTCACGGAGGCCGGCCTGGCCGTCGTCGAGCAGTACGGCGACTGGGGGCGCGGGCCGCTCGCCCCGGCCTCCCCCGAGATCATCACCGTGGCCCGGCCGGCCTAGGGACGGCAGCCGAGGGCGTCACCGCCGTCCGGCGGGCCTGGGAGCGGCCCGCCGGACCCCGGTCCCCAACCCGCCTGCCGGACCCCGGTCCCCAACTCGCGCGCCGGGCCCCGGTCCCCGCGGCTGATCCACCGAGTTGTCCTCCACGGCTGATCCGCCGGACCGCGGTCCGTGGCCGGTTCGCCGAACCACCACGGTCCCCGCCCGATCCGCCGGACCACGGGCCGTGGCCGGTTCGCCGGACCGTCGTCTACGGCTGGCCCGTCGCGCCCTCCTCCAGCGCCGCCAGCGCCGGGTCCAGCACGATGTCCTCGTCCCGGGCCTCGGTGGTCGGCTCCTCCGGGAAGTGGCAGGCCGTCAGATGACCGCTGCGGTTCCCGGCGATCTGGACCAGCGGCGGCTCCTCGGTCGCGCACTTCTCCTGCGCCTTCCAGCAGCGGGTGCGGAAGCGGCAGCCGGAGGGCGGGTTGATCGGCGACGGGACGTCACCGGCCAGGCGGATGCGCTCGCGGGCCGGCGCGCCCTCCTCCTCCAGGCTGACCTCGGGGACGGCGGACAGCAGGGCGTGGGTGTACGGGTGGCGCGGGCGGGTGTAGATGGAGTCGCGGTCCCCCACCTCGATGATCTTGCCGAGGTACATGACGGCGACGCGCTGCGAGAAGTGCCGTACCACCGCCAGGTCGTGCGCGATGAAGAGGAAGGCGATGCCGAGTTCGTTCTGCACCTTCTGCAGCAGGTTGACGACCTGGGCCTGGATGGAGACGTCCAGGGCGGAGACCGGCTCGTCGGCCACGATCAGCTTCGGCTCCAGGGCCAGCGCACGGGCCACCCCGATGCGCTGGCGCTGACCGCCGGAGAACTCGTGCGGGAAGCGGTTGTAGTGCTCGGGATTGAGACCGACGGTCTCCAGCAGCTCGCGGACCCGCTTCTCGCGGCCGCCGGCCGGGTTGATGTCGTTGATCTCCATCGGACCCGAGATGATCTTGCCGACCGTCTGCCGCGGGTTCAGCGACGAGTACGGGTCCTGGAAGATCATCTGGATCTCGGAGCGGATCGGCGCCAGCTGCCCACGTGAGGCATGGCTGATGTCCTGACCGCGGTAGGTGATCGTGCCGCTGGTCGGCTCCATCAGCCGGGTGATCAGCCGGCCGGTGGTCGACTTGCCGCAGCCCGACTCACCGACCAGGCCGAAGCTCTCGCCGGCGTGCACGGTCAGGTCGATGCCGTCCACGGCCTGCACCGCGCCGACGGTGCGGCGGATCGGGAAGCCGCCCTTCACCGGGAAGTGCTTGGTCAGCCCCGAGACCTCCAGCAGCGGCTCCCCGCCCGCGCCGGCGCTCTTCTCGCGCGGGACCGGGAGGACCAGGTCCTCTTTCATGACGGTGTCCTCCTATGTCGACCTAGCCCAGTCGGGGCTTGATCTCCTCGATGAAGATGGTCCGCTTCTGGTCGGCGGTGAGGTGGCAGGCCGATGCCCGGTCGGGGGCGAGCAGCGGGCGCTCGTTCACACAGCGGCCCGCTCCCGCCACCCGGTCCTGGAAGGTGCAGCGGGGGTGGAAGCGGCAGCCGGACGGCGGGGTGAGCAGCGAGGGCGGGGCGCCGGGGATCGGCGACAACTGGGCGCCGAGGTCGGAGTCCAGCCGCGGCATCGAGTTGAGCAGGCCCCAGGTGTACGGGTGCTGGGGCGAGCGCAGCACCTCACCGGTGGTGCCCCGCTCCACCGCGCCGCCCGCGTACATCACCATGATGTCGTCGGCCATGTCGGCGATCACCCCCAGGTCGTGGGTGATGAAGACGATGCCCGAACCGAACTCCTGCTGCAGGTCCTTGAGCAGGTCCAGGATCTGCGCCTGGACCGTCACGTCCAGGGCGGTCGTCGGCTCGTCGGCGATCAGCAGGTCGGGGTCGCACACCAGCGCCATGGCGATCATCGCGCGCTGGCGCATGCCGCCGGAGAACTGGTGCGGGTAGTCCTTCGCCCGCTCCTTGGGGTTCGGGATGCCGACCTTACCCAGCATGTCCACGGCGCGGTCCCAGGCGTCCTTCTTGGAGGCGCCCGTGTGCTTCATGAACGGCTCGGCGATCTGGCGGCCGACGGTGTAGTACGGGGAGAGCGCGGTGAGCGGGTCCTGGAAGATCATGGCGACCTTGTTGCCGCGCAGCTTCTCGAGCTCCGACTCACGGGCCGTCGTCAGTTCCTGCCCGTCCAGCAGGATCTCGCCCTCGACCGTCGTGAACATGGGGTTGTGCAGGCCGAGGATGGTCAGGTTCGTCACCGACTTGCCCGAGCCGGACTCCCCCACGATGCCGAGCGTCCTGCCGCGCTCCACGTCGAAGGAGAGGCCGTCCACGGCCCGTACGACGCCGTCCTCGGTCTTGAAGCTGACGTGCAGGTCCCGTACCGAGAGCAGGGGCCCGGTGCCGGCCGGGTCCGGGGCGCCGGCTTTCTTGGTCAGAGTGGTCACGACAGTGCTCCTAGGACAGCCGCACGCGCGGGTCGATGAAGGCGTACGCGGCGTCGACGATGATGTTGAACAGCAGGATCATGCTGGCGGAGAACAGCATCACGCCGAGCAGCAGCGGCAGGTCGCTGAAGAAGACGGACTGCACGGCGAGTTGCCCGATGCCCGGCAGGCTGAAGGTGACCTCCGTGATGATCGCGCCGCCGAGCAGCGCGCCGAGGTCGATGCCGAAGATGGTGACGATCGGGATCAGCGAGCCGCGCCAGGCGTACCGGAAGAAGACGTACCGCCGGGACATGCCCTTGGCGCGGGCGGTGCGGACGTGTTCCTCCTGGAGCTGTTCGATCATCGAGGACCGTGACATACGGGTGTACTGCGCCGCGAAGATCGTGGAGAGGACGACCCAGGGGATGATCAGGCCGGTGAACCAGGTGAGCGGGTCCCGGGTGAGCTCGTTGTAGGCGGGCTTGTCGAACCAGTGTGTCTGGTAGACGAGGATCGCCAGGGCCAGCGGGCCGAGGAAGTAGATCTGCATCGAGCTGAGCACCATGGCACCCGCGGTGGCCGTCTTGTCGACCATCGTGCCGCGCCGCCAGGCCGCGAGCAGCCCGGTGCCCAGGCCGGCGAGCAGGAAGCACACGGAGGCGCCCAGGGTGAGCGAGATGGTGGTGGGCAGGCGGTCCATCAGCGTGGCCCAGACCTGCTCGTTGGTGTGGTACGAGTAGCCGAAACAGGGGGCCGGGCACGGGCCCTGGGCGAACTGGTCGCTGCCCAGGACGAGGTTGTGCAGGAAGACCCAGTACTGCTCGGGGATGGACTTGTCCAGGCCGAGCACATGGTGGATGTTCGCGATGCTGTCCGGGTTGCAGGTCTTGCCGCACATCAGCAGCGCCGGGTCCCGGGGCACCCCGAAGAACAGCAAGAACGCGACGATGCTCAGCAGGAACAGAATGACGACGGCACCGATGATCCGGCGGACGAGGAAGCGCAGCATGACAGGGCAGCTCTCAGACGTCGGCGGTCCGGGCGGTACCCGGCGCACCCCTTGTACGTGCGGGGGCGCGCCGGGTACCGGAGGGAACGGTTACTTGATGTAGAGGCGACGCGGGTCGATGCCGCCGAGCACGTCGTCGTAGACGAGGCCGCCGACCTTGGAACCGGCGATCTGGGTCTGCTTGTAGTACGCGGTCGGGACGACGTTGACGCTGTCCTTCACGATGTACTGGTCCAGCTTCTCCCACTCGGCCGCGGACTGGACCGGGTCGGTGATCTTGTTGATCCGGTCGATGTCGCTGTTGATCTTCGGGTCGTTGATGTGGGAGTAGTTCTGCGCACCGTCGGCGATCACGCGGCCGTCGTACAGCGGCGGGATCACGGTCGAGGCGGACGGCCAGTCGGCGCCCCACGCGGTGTGGTAGATGTCGTAGTTGTTGTTCAGCTTGGAGACCTGGTCGTAGTAGGTCTCGGCCGGGATCTCCTGGCGCTGGACGTTGAAGCCGGCCTTCTTCAGGCCCGCCGCCATGGCGGTGGAGTACTGCTGGCCCTCGGGGGTGTTGATGTAGCCGAAGGTCAGCTTCATGTTGAGCTTGCCGGCCTTCTTCAGCAGCTCCTTGGCCTTCACCGGGTCACCGGCCGGCTTCTTCTTCTTGCCGAACGGGTCGAAGGTGGCGTCGTAGCCGGAGACGGTCGGGGAGATCAGACCGCCGGCGACCTCCATGGCGTCGGTGCCGCCGTAGGCGCGCACGAACGGGTTGATCGGCAGGGCGTAGGCGATGGCCTCGCGGACCGTCTTGTCCTGCAACGGCTTGTGGCTCATGTTGATGTTCATCTGACCCACGTACGGCTGGTAGCCGGAGACCGTGCGGCCCTTCAGCTTCGGGTCGCGCAGCACCTGGGACAGGTTGCCCGCGTCCACCTGGTTGTTGAAGCTGACGCCGGTCTGGTCCGCGCCGGTGTCGGCGAGCAGGGCCTTGGTCGAGGTCTCGTACTGCTGGTTGAACGTGAAGTTGAACTGGTTCACGTACTGGTGGCGGATCGGGTCCGTCTTCGGGTCCCAGTTGGTGTTCTTGACCAGCACCATCGACTTGCCGGACTTGAACGACTGGATCTTGTACGGGCCGGTCGCCACCGGGGCCTTGTCGTACTTCTCCTTGGTGTCGCCCTTCTCCGAGACCACCGCGTAGCCGGCCATCGCCAGCGCGTAGGGGAGGTCGGGGTGCGGGGTCTTGAAGTGGAAGACGATCGTCTTCGCGTCCGGCGTCTCGAGGACGGAGGCGGGGAGGTGCTTGCCCTTGTACGGGCCGCCCTTGAGGAGGTTGCGGTACTCGGTGCCCGGCTTGTCGGACAGCCACTGCTGGAGGTAGGTCGGGCCCTGGTTGATGAAGGGCGCGAAGAGCCGCTCGACGGAGTGGCGGACGTCCTTGGACGTGATCGGGGATCCGTCCTGGAACTTGATGCCGTCCTTGAGCGTGTACTTCCAGGTCTTGCCGCCGTCCGTCGTGGTGCCGGAGTCGGTGGCGAGGTCGCCGACCACCTCGTGCTTGCTGCCGTCGTTGCTGGTGGCCTTGTAGCCGGTCAGCCCGCGGTGCAGCAGCATGGCGAGCGATCCCTCGTCGGAGACGTAGATCTGCGCCGGGTCGAGGTGGGCGTAGGTGTCGCGCTGCAGCACCTCCATCGTGCCGCCGGGCTTGGCGCCGGGCACGTCGGCGGCCGGGCCGGTGGAGGCCGCCGCGTCACCGAACTTGATGGACGCCTGCTGGCGTTTGGCGTTCTCCTCCTGCTTCTTGTCGCCGCTGTTGCTGTCGCTGCCGCCCTTGCTGCAACCGGTGAGCACAAGAGCCCCGGCCGCGAGCACGGAGAGTGCGCCGTATGCGTGGCGTCCGCCCCTACTCATCACGAAGATTCCCACCCATCTGTGTGTCACCAGTGCGTTCTGTGTGTCACCAGTGCGAAAAGAACTGCTGGAAATGCAGTGCTGTGCAACGGAACTGAGGTTCCGTGGGATTGCGGTGCCGAGGTCAGCGCGCGGTCTTGGGGTCGAAGGCGTCTCTGACCGAATCCCCGAGCAGGTTGAACGAGACCACGAAGATGATCATCGAAATGCCGGGGAAGAACATGTAGGTGATGTCGTTCTGCATCACCAGTTCGGTGGATGCCTTGGAGAACATCTGTCCCCAGTCGGGCGTCGGTTCGACGATGCCCACGCCCAGGTAGGACAGGCCGGCCTCGGCGGTCACGAAGCCGGGCAGCAGGTAGGTCGCCTGCACGAGCAGCGGGGTGACGATGTTCGGCAGGATCTCCTTGCGGATGATCCGCCACGGCGAGGCGCCGCTGACCTTGGCCGCCTCGATGAACTCCCGTTCTCGCAGCGCGAGTGCGGTGCCCCGCAGGATGCGGCCGAGCCCCATCCAGCCCAGGAACCACTGCACGAGGATCAGTGCCACCACCCGGACATAGGTGGGCGTCTCGTCGCGCGGGCTGACGAACAGGGAGACCACGACCGGCATGCTCGCGATGAAGAACAGCTGTGCCGGGAAGGCGAGCAGGAAGTCGATGATCCGGCCGATGAAGTAGTCGACCTTGCCGCCGACGTAGCCGGCGGTGACACCGAGCAGGATGCCGGTCACCACGACCGCCACGGTGACGGCGACCGAGATCATCAGCGAGGTGCGGATGCCGTAGATCAGCTTGGTGAAAACGTCGTAGCCGTTGCCCGGTTCGAGGCCGAACCAGAACTCACCGCTGATGCCGCCGTTGGGCTGCACCGGCACGCCGGCGCTGTCGAAGAGTTCCGGACGCTCGTCCGCGTACACCGTGTACGGATTCTTGCCGTACACCTTGGAGATCAGCGGGGCGAGCAGGCCGATCAGGAAGAAGAAGCCCACGACGTAGGCCGAGATCACACCGGTGCGGTCGCGCTTGAAGCGCATCCACATCAGCTGGCCGGGGGACCGGCCTTCGAGCTTGACGGCTTCGCTCTTCGCCTCCGGCCCTGGTTCGCCGTCGACGACGACCGAGGTCCCGCCGTCCTCAATGTCGATAGGACTTGTCACGGTTCGTCCGTTTCACAGATATGAGTGTGAGAGGTGCCCGGGTACTCCGGGAACGCGTCGCACCCGCGGGCGAAGCCGCAGTCGGACGCGCGTAGTTCTACAGCCGAATCACACCGCTGGAAGTGACGAACTGACCCGCTTGGTGCTTGTGACACCGCGCATGGGGGTTCCTCCTCATGACTTCACGTGTTCACCAACAGGAGAGGGTTTCCGTCTTCCCTCCGCCACCCCTGACGGAGGGTCAGACACCCCCTGGTGCTCGTGAGTCGGCGCTGTCCCCACAGCGCGAGACCCATTGACCCGAGCGCTACGCGGCTAACTATCTGCCATGAGCCAGGTGGCGACCACTGTCTTTAAATCTCAATTCAGTCACAGCTGCCGTGTAGAACTTCCAAAAACTGGACAAACTGTTCGCGTCGAGAAGGCCGCGAAACGGACGTGTTACATGGCTATCGGTCGACGATCTCCGTATTACGGACACGATCACGGCCCGGTGGGCCGCCGGCAGCCGTAAAAGGGGTTGCAAAAAGCCCGGGTCCCCCCATGCTGGGGGGACCCGGGCTCAAGTGCCCTGCGGATCAGCCGTGCTTGGCGCGGCTCGCGGCGCGGGCGCGCTCACGGGCGTCCAGGTTCACCTTGCGGATGCGAACGGCCTCGGGGGTCACCTCGACGCACTCGTCGTCGCGGCAGAACTCCAGCGACTGCTCCAGCGAGAGCTTGCGCGGCGGGACGATCGCCTCGAACGAGTCGGCCGAGGAGGACCGCATGTTGGTGAGCTTCTTCTCCTTGGTGATGTTGACGTCCATGTCGTCGGCGCGGGAGTTCTCACCGACGATCATGCCCTCGTACACCTCGGTGCCCGGCTCCACGAACAGCACGCCGCGCTCCTGCAGGTTCGTCATCGCGAAGGCGGTGACGGCACCGGAGCGGTCGGCGACCAGCGAGCCGTTGTTGCGGGTCGTCAGGTTGCCGAACCAGGGCTCGAAGCCCTCGTGGATGGAGTGGCCGATGCCCGTGCCGCGGGTCTGGGTCAGGAACTCGGTACGGAAGCCGATGAGACCGCGGGAGGGGACGACGAACTCCATGCGGACCCAGCCGGAGCCGTGGTTGGACATGTTGTCCATCCGGCCCTTGCGGACGCCCATGAGCTGGGTGACGGCACCCATGTGCTCCTCGGGCACGTCGACCGTCATGCGCTCGACCGGCTCGTAGGTCTTGCCGTCGACCTCCTTGGTGACGACCTGCGGCTTGCCGACGGTCAGCTCGTAACCCTCGCGGCGCATCTGCTCGACCAGGATGGCGAGCGCCAGCTCACCACGGCCCTGGACCTCCCAGGCGTCCGGACGCTCGGTGTCCAGCACGCGCAGCGAGACGTTACCGATCAGCTCGCGGTCCAGGCGGTCCTTGACCTGGCGGGCGGTGACCTTGCGGTCCTTCACGGCCGCCTTCGCGTCGGCGCCCTTGCCGGTGCCGCCGCGGCCGACCAGCGGCGAGGTGTTGGTGCCGATCGTCATCGAGATCGCGGGCTCGTCGACCGTGATCAGCGGCAGCGGGATCGGGTTCTCGGTGTCGGCCAGGGTCTCGCCGATCATGATGTCCGGGATACCGGCGACCGCGCAGATGTCACCCGGGCCGGCCTTCTCGGCGGGCTTGCGGGTGAGCGCCTCGGTCATCATCAGCTCGCTGATGCGGACGTTGCTGACCGAACCGTCGCGCTTGATCCAGGCGACCGTCTGGCCCTTGCGCAGCTCGCCCTGCTCGACGCGGAGCAGCGCGATACGGCCGAGGAAGTTGTCGGCGTCCAGGTTGGTGACGTGGGCCTGGAGCGGGGCCTCCTCGTCGTACGTCGGGGCCGGGATGTGCTCCAGGATGGTGGAGAAGAACGGCTCCAGGCTGTCGCTGTCGGCCGGGACCGTGCCGTTGTCCGGCTTGGTCAGCGAGGCGATGCCGTCACGGCCGCAGGCGTAGACGATCGGGAACTCGATCTGCTCCTCGTCCGCGTCCAGGTCCAGGAAGAGGTCGTAGGTCTCGTTGACGACCTCGTCGATCCGGGAGTCCGGGCGGTCCGTCTTGTTGATGCACAGGATGACGGGCAGGCGCTGCTGGAGGGCCTTGCGCAGCACGAACCGGGTCTGCGGCAGCGGGCCCTCGGAGGCGTCCACCAGCAGCACGACACCGTCGACCATCGACAGACCGCGCTCCACCTCGCCGCCGAAGTCGGCGTGGCCGGGGGTGTCGATGATGTTGATCGTGATCGGGTCCCCGCCGTCCTTCGGGTGGTACTTGACCGCCGTGTTCTTGGCGAGGATCGTGATGCCCTTCTCACGCTCCAGGTCGTTCGAGTCCATCATGCGGTCGTCGACGCCCTCGAGCTGGTGGGCGGCGAAGGCGCCGGCCTGCTTCAGCATGCCGTCGACGATGGTGGTCTTGCCGTGGTCGACGTGGGCGACGATGGCGACATTGCGGATGTCGTGGCGCGTGGCCATATTGCGACGTACTCCCGGAGTGTGAGGAAGGCCCTCTCGTACGTCCGAATGACGCGGGCCCTGCCGGGCTTGACATGCCACGGCCTCACCCCATATTACGTGGCCCCGAGGGGTTCGGCCTCCCCGGGGCCCCGCGGGCCTCAGCCGCCGGACGGTTTCGGGGCGCCCTTGGCACCCTTCCTCAGGTAGCCCATGTCCTCGTAGACCGGTGTCTGGAATCCGAAGGCACCCGCGTTGACCAGGTCTTTCCGCACTCCCACCAGCTGAGGTCGCTGGTAGAGCGGGATGGAGCCGGCCGCCGCCCAGATCCGCGAGTCGGCCTTGCGGATCAGCGCACGCTCCTCGTCCTCGTCCAGCGTCGCCGCCGCCTCGTCGAAGAGCTGGTCGACCTGGTCGGTGCCGACCCTCGTGTAGTTCTGCTCGACGTTCACCGACCCGTCGGCGGCCGGCACCGGCTTGGCGTAGACGGGCCGGGCGTCGGTCGCGGGGAAGGCCGAGGCGGGCCAGGAGTACAGGGCGAGGTCGTAGTCGCCGGAGGCGATGTGGTCCTTGAAGTAGCTCTCGTCCGAGACCTTGGTGATCGTGGCCTGGATGCCGACCCGCTCCAGCATCGCCCTGATCCGCTCGGCGACCGTGTTCAGGGTCTCGGAGCCGGGGCCGGAGGGCAGGACGAAGTCGAGGGCCAGCGGCTTGCCGTCCTTGGCGAGCAGTCCGGCCGGCGCGGCGGCCGGGGCGGCCGTGCCCTGCGGGGCGTACGCGCCCGGCGCGCCGCCGTGCTTGCCCTCCTGCGCGAAATGCCGGCCGCTCTCCTCGCCGTGCTCGTGCGTGCCCTCGGCCGACTCGTGGTGCTTGCCCTTGGCCTGCTCCTCCTCGCGGCCCTTGTCGTCCTCGCCGACGATGTACGCGCCGTCCTCGCCGCCCTCGGACCCCTCCTCCTCCTTCTTCCTGCTCTTCCCGCTCTCCGCCCCGGCCGCCTTCTCCGCCTTCTTCTGCTCCTTGATCGGGCCTCCGGCCACCCAGCCGGCGTCGGCGAGCAGCGCCTGCGCCTCCTTGGTGTCCGGACCGCCGACGGCACCGCTGTTGTCGGCGTAGGCGGGCTGGCCGGACAGGGCGAGATGGCTGCCGACCGGGACGGCGGGCAGGCCCAGGGGGGTCAGGACCAGCTTGGCCAGCTCCGTGCGGTCCAGCGCGCGGGCGACGGCCCGCCGGACCCGCTCGTCGGTGAGGGGGCCCGCGGAGCCGTTGAGGGCGAGCTGGGTGTAGGCGGGCTCCAGGGACCTTCGGACGGCGAAGTCGCCGAGGGCCTGCTGCTGCTCCAGGTACTCCGTGACGGCCTTGAGCAGCTTCTTCCTGCCGCCCTTGACCTCCTCGGAGTCGAAGCCGTGCGCGAGCGCCCAGGAGCGCAGCTTGGCCACGGAGGTCTTGCCGCCGCCCTGGAAGGGGGAGCCGGAGCCCTTCTTGCCGGTGGCGAGGCCGATCCGCTGGGCCTCGGCGGCGTCGATCTCGGCGAGGTCCACCGTGCCGTCGGCGAGCGCGGTGGCCCGCTTGTCGCGGGTCACGGCGTGCAGCACGATCTCGTCCAGCTTGGCGGGATTGCCCCACCAGCGCGGATTGCGGGTGAGGACGACGTCCTTCTTGGCGGTGTCGACCTTCTCCACCTTGAAGGGGCCTGCGGTGACCGTCAGCTTGCGGCGGGCGCCGTCGTTGAAGGCGTCCGGGGTGCCCATGACGTCCTTCGGGTACAGCGGGGAGAACAGCGATCTCCAGTCGGCGTACGGGCGGGAGAAGGTGACCCGGACCTGGAGGTCGTTGGCGCCGCGCTCGATCTTGGCGATGCGGTCGTAGCCGGCGTTGCGGGCGGTCCAGTAGGCGCTGTCCTTGCCGGACAGGGCGCGCCACTGGGCGGCGAAGTCGGCGGCGCCGATCTCCCGGCCGTCGCTCCAGACTGCCTGCTGGTTCAGCTTGTAGAGCACGACCTGGCGCGGTTCGGTCTCGATGACCTTGGCCGACTCCAGATAGGCGGGGTTCGCCACCGGCCGGCCGTTCGCGTCGAGCCGGAACATCGAGGGCAGCACGGCCTGCGCGATCCGGGTGGTGCCCGCGTCCGCGTCGGCCTGGAAGGTGTTCAGGGTCTCCGGTACGGCGTCCACGGCCCACTTCAGGGTGCCGCCGTCGGCGACCCGGTCGCGGGCGGCGAGAGCGATGTCCTGCGGCGCGAGGGGGCTGCTGACCTCGTCCTCGGAGCTGCAGCCGGCAAGGAGCGACACCGCGAGCGCGCCCGCGGTGAGGAAGGCGACCGAGCGCATGACCGCGCGCAGGCCGACGCCGTCGTGGGACATCTCTGCTACCTCCGGGAAGCCGCGGGCTTTATGCTCACTTTTGTGCGGGTATATGGAGCTGATCACTTTTGGCGGTATATGGAGCTGATCAGATCTATGCGGCCACTGAAGTGGAAAGGATCCGGCCACAGCGGGCGACACGGCGACGGCAGGCGGTAACCCCACCCGTGCGGCGCAACCCCTCCGGTGATGCACCGGTGCGCCTCCGCCAATCGCTGCACATGCCTTCACACCGGCACGTGTGGCGCGCAACACTCCAAGGCGCATGAACGTTGCCGCCCTGGTTCCGCCGGATCCATGGAAGTGAGGGGCAAGTCATGACCGTGCACGACGACATCACCTCGGTCCAGCGCTCCCTCGACGATCTGCACCGGTCGTTGGGACGCCTGGAGGACCACCTCGGCAGCGGCGGCCTGGAGATGCGCCGGGTCCGGCTGGACGCCGACCACCTGCGCGAGAGCGTGGCGCTGCTGCGGGCGGCCGCGGCCGCCCCGGACGCCGCCCGCCGCCCCGACCTCGTCACCATCTCCGACACGCCCTACGACATCAGCCTGTGGACGGACTCGGACGACGAGGGCCTGGGCGCCCGCGACCGCCACGCCCCCTGACATCCCCCGAACCGACCGGAGTCCCTCTTGGCTACTGGTACGGAACCCCAACAGAACAGCGGCGGCGTACGCACCGGCACCCGCGCCGCGATCGCCGCCCCGCACCTGCGGACCGACCGCTGGTGGCTGGCGCCCGCCACCACCGCGGCCGGCCTGCTCGCCTTCGTCGTGTACTCGACCTGGCGGGCCTTCGCGAACGCGGACTACTACGCGGCGCCGTACGTGTCGCCCCTCTACTCGCCCTGTCTGGCGCGGAACTGCGCGACCATGCACGGCGGACCGAACGCCGACGTGTTCGGCAGCTGGTGGGCCATCTCACCGGCGATCATCATCCTGGTCTTCCCGCTCGGTTTCCGGCTGACCTGCTACTACTACCGCAAGGCGTACTACCGCAGCTTCTGGGCGTCCCCGCCGGCCTGCGCGGTGGCCGAGCCGCACCGCAGGTACACCGGTGAGACCCGCTTCCCGCTGGTCCTGCAGAACCTCCACCGGTACTTCTTCTACGCGGCCGTCCTGGTCGCCGGCGTGCTGACCTACGACACGGTGCTGGCCTTCCGGGACACGCACTACCGGTGGGGCCACATGGGCCTGGGCACCCTGGTGTTCCTCGTCAACGTCGCGCTGATCTGGACGTACACCCTCTCCTGCCACTCCTGCCGGCACATCGTCGGCGGCAAGCTCAAGCACTTCTCCAAGCACCCCGTGCGGTACCGGACCTGGCAGTTCGTCGGCAGGCTCAACGCCCGGCACATGCTGCTCGCCTGGACGTCGCTGGTGAGCGTGTCCCTCGCCGACCTGTACGTCTACCTGGTCGCGTCCGGTGTCTTCGACGATCCGCGCTTCTTCTAGAGAATGAGTTGAGGACCGACTGATGTCCGTGGTGGACCGGCAGGAGTGGGACGTCGTCGTGGTCGGCGCGGGGGGCGCCGGGCTGCGGGCCGCGATCGAGGCGCGCGAGCGGGGCGCCCGTACGGCGGTGATCTGCAAGTCCCTGTTCGGCAAGGCGCACACCGTGATGGCCGAGGGCGGCATCGCGGCGGCCATGGGCAACGCCAACGAGCACGACACCTGGCAGGTGCACTTCCGCGACACCATGCGCGGCGGCAAGTTCCTCAACCAGTGGCGGATGGCCGAGCTGCACGCCCGGGAGGCCCCGGACCGGGTGTGGGAGCTGGAGACCTGGGGCGCGCTGTTCGACCGCACGAAGGACGGCCGCATCTCCCAGCGCAACTTCGGGGGCCACGAGTACCCGCGGCTCGCGCACGTCGGCGACCGCACGGGCCTGGAGCTGATCCGCACCCTGCAGCAGAAGATCGTCTCGCTGCAGCAGGAGGACTTCGAGGAGACCGGCGACTACGAGTCCCGGCTGAAGGTCTTCCAGGAGTGCACGGTCACCAGGATCCTCAAGGACGGGGACCGGGTCTCCGGCGTCTTCGCCTACGACCGCGAGACCGGCCGCTTCTTCGTGCTGGGGGCCCCCGCGGTGGTCGTCGCGACCGGCGGCATCGGCAAGTCCTTCAAGGTCACGTCGAACTCGTGGGAGTACACCGGCGACGGCCACGCGCTCGCGCTGCTCGCCGGCGCACCCCTGGTGAACATGGAGTTCGTGCAGTTCCACCCGACGGGCATGGTCTGGCCGCCGTCGGTGAAGGGCATCCTGGTCACCGAGTCGGTGCGCGGCGACGGCGGGGTGCTCCGGAACTCCGAGGGCAAGCGGTTCATGTTCGACTACATCCCGGACGTGTTCAAGGAGAAGTACGCCGAGTCGGAGGAGGAGGCCGACCGGTGGTACGAGGCACCCGAGGACAACCGCCGTCCCCCCGAACTGCTCCCGCGCGACGAGGTGGCCCGTGCGATCAACGCCGAGGTGAAGGCGGGCCGCGGCTCACCGCACGGCGGGGTCTTCCTGGACGTCTCGACGCGGATGCCGGCGGAGGTCGTCCGGCGCCGGCTGCCTTCCATGTACCACCAGTTCAAGGAGCTGGCGGACGTCGACATCACGGCGGAGGCGATGGAGGTCGGCCCGACCTGCCACTACGTGATGGGCGGCATCGCCGTCGACTCGGACACGGCGGCCGCGCGCGGGGTGCCGGGACTGTTCGCGGCCGGTGAGGTGGCCGGCGGCATGCACGGCTCCAACCGCCTGGGCGGCAACTCCCTGTCCGATCTGCTGGTCTTCGGGCGCCGGGCCGGCCGGCACGCGGCCGAGTACGCGCAGGGGCCGGCCGGGCTGCGGCCGCCGGTCGACGACGGCCAGGTCAACACGGCGGCCGCGGAGGCCCTGCGGCCCTTCTCCGCGGAGACCGAGGGCGAGGGCGGACCGCCGGAGAACCCCTACACCCTCCACCAGCAACTCCAGCAGACCATGAACGACCTGGTCGGCATCATCCGCCGCGAGGGCGAGATGACCCAGGCCCTGCACAAGCTCGCCGAGCTGCGGGTGCGGGCCCGGCGGGCCGGCGTCGAGGGGCACCGCCAGTTCAACCCGGGCTGGCACCTCGCCCTGGACCTCAGGAACATGCTGCTGGTCAGCGAGTGCGTGGCGCGGGCCGCGCTGGAGCGGACCGAGTCGCGCGGCGGGCACACCCGCGAGGACCACCCGGAGATGGACCGCGCCTGGCGCAACGTGAACCTGGTGTGCGCCCTCGCCGACCCCACCGGCGGCCTCGCGGCGGCCGACCCCGCCCACGGCCAGATCCGCCTGACCCGCGAGACCACCGAGCCCATCCGCCCCGACCTGCTCGCCCTCTTCGAGAAGGAGGAGCTGGTCAAGTACCTCGCCGAAGAGGAGCTGTACGAATGAGCAGCTACGAGGCCCGCTTCAAGGTGTGGCGGGGCGATGCGCAGGGCGGCGGCCTGACGGACTTCGCGGTCGAGGCCCACGACGGAGAGGTGGTGCTCGACATCATCCACCGGCTCCAGGCCACCCAGGCGCCCGACCTCGCCGTGCGCTGGAACTGCAAGGCGGGCAAGTGCGGTTCGTGCTCCGCGGAGATCAACGGCCGTCCGCGGCTGCTGTGCATGACCCGCATGTCGGTGTTCGACCGCGACGAGACGATCACCGTCACGCCCCTGCGCGCGTTCCCGGTGATCCGCGACCTGGTGACCGACGTCGGCTTCAACTACCAGAAGGCCAGGCAGATCCCGGCGTTCGTGCCGCCCGCCGGAGTCGGCCCCGGCGAGTACCGGATGATGCAGGAGGACGTGAACCGCTCGCAGGAGTTCCGCAAGTGCATCGAGTGCTTCCTGTGCCAGGACACCTGCCATGTGGTCCGCGACCACGAGGAGAACAAGACCGCGTTCGCCGGCCCGCGCTTCCTGATGCGCGTCGCCGAGCTGGACATGCACCCGCTGGACGCGGCCGCCGAGTCGGGCCTGGACCGGGCGCGCACGGCCCAGGACGAACACGGCCTGGGCTACTGCAACATCACCAAGTGCTGTACGGAGGTCTGCCCCGAGGGCATCAGGATCACGGACAATGCACTGATCCCGCTGAAGGAACGGGCCGTCGACCGCCGCTACGACCCGCTGGTGTGGCTGGGCTCGAAGATCGGAAGGCGGCCCTCGTAGCGCCGTAGCCCGGCCCCGCCCGGAACTCAGCCGGCCCGACCCGGCCCGGAACTCAGTCGGCCCAGCCCTCGCGGTACGCCCGCCAGTCGCCCTCCGTCGCCGCGAAGTCGACGTACAGGGCGACGCCGAAGCGGGCGCGGCCGGCGTCGGTGCGGGACAGCCCGAGGCGCACACCCCGTACGGCGGCCGGGACGGTCTCGGCGCGCGCCCGGTGGCCGAAGCGGTTGTCGTGGTAGAAGGGCAGGCCCATGAGGAGGTCGGTGGTGTCCGGGGTGACCTCCAGGGCGAGACTGGTCTGCTGGGCCACGTACCCGCCGTACAGGCTCTGCAGCGGCTGCATGGTGTCGTACGACATCACGGCGATCTGGTCGACCCGGCGCGCCACCTGCCCGAAGTAGGCCTGCGACCACCACTTGGGGTGCCCGGTGGTCGCGCCCCAGAAGGAGTGGAACGCGGGCAGCGGGTCGATCTGGTGGGCGGCGACGGAGAGCAGCGCGTGCCGGGCGCGGGTGAGGGCGCGCAGGTCGTCGAGCAGGGCCAGGTAGTCCTGGTCGCCGGAGTGCAGCGGCTCCAGGTCGAAGTGGGCGCCCTCGAAACCGGCGGCGAGGATCCGGCGGGTGGAGGCGAGGATCGCGGCGCGGGTCGCGGGCCGCTCCAGCCGCAGGCCGTCCGGGGTCTCGCCGGCCAGCTTGTCGCCGAGCCAGGCCTGGACGCGGACGCCGGGCAGCTCCCGGTGGACGGCCGCGATCAGCCGGCGTGCCTTCGGGTACGCGGAGCCGGGCAGGGTGCCGTCGTGTTCCAGCGGCCCCGAGTGGACGTACAGATCGCGTATGCCGGTACCGCGCAGCCGCCGGGCGAGCGCTTCGACGTCCTCGTCCCCCTTGCGTCCGTCCACCCAGGCGTGGCCCAGCCAGAGGGCGTCCTGGTGGCGGGTGCGGGTGCCGGGGGCCGGATCACCGGTGTAGTTGAGCCGCAGGGCGGTCTCGGCGGTGATCAGGGGCAGAAGGAGCAGCACGAGACAGCCGATCACCCAACGCAGGACTCGCCGCCGCCTACGCCGCCCGGCCTCCGCCGCGACGCGAGCGGCCTGCGGGGCCGGCCGTTCGGCCTCCGCTGCACCGTCTGCGGGCTGCGGGCCCGGCCGTTCGGCCTCCGCGACACCGTCCACCGACTGCGGACCCGGCCGCCCCGTCTCCGCCACACCGTCAACGGCCTGCGGGCCCGGCCGCCCCGCCTCCGAGGCACCGTCTGCGGGATGGGGGTCCGGTCGGCCGGGGGTGCCGTCGGGCTCCCCCGCGCCCGCTCCGGTCATCGCTCCGTTGTCCATTGCGTCCCCCTGTCCGCCAAGTCCCCCACCCGTATCCATCCCGCTCGCGAAGCCGCCTACCTGCCCATACGCTCCGAAATGTGACGTCCTCCCTGATCCGGTGCCGGCCCCGGCACGCCAAGGCGCAGATACGGGTGCGCGTCGCGCAGGCCGTGCTGGGTGCCGTGGTCGCATCCGGGTGGCTGGTGTTGCCGGTGATGACGGTCGGCGCCCGCGAACCGGTTCCCCTGGCGGCCTCAGGTCCGGTCGCCGGCGCCGCCGCGGCGCAGCAGGACGAGACGTCAACCGCCGATCTCGTGCTGCCGCTGGTCGCCGGCGGCGCCGCCGTCGCGCTGGCGGGATACGGCTACCTGCGGCGCACCCGGCGGGCCCGCTCCCGTACGACTCCGGGGATCGTCTCCGTGCGGCCGCCCACGCCCACCCCGGCCGACTCCGAGCGCCAGGCCCGCGCCGCGCTGGTGCTCGCCGACGACTGCGTGCGCACCAGCCGGGAAGAACTGTCCTTCGTGCGCGAGCGGTTCGGCGAGGTGGAGGTCGAACCGTTCACGCAGGCCGTGCGGGCCGCCGAGACCGAGCTGTCGGCGGCGTTCGCGATCTGGCGGCGGTACGAGGAGGGGGCACCGGCGGAACCGGACGCACGCCGGCAGGCGCTGGTGGGGGTGATAGGGCGGTGCGCGGAGGCGGGACGGCGACTGGACGCCGAGACACCGGCCCTGGACGGACTGCGCGGACTGGAGCGAGGGGTGGGCGGCGCGCTGGAGGTCGCCGAGGGACGGTTCCGGGAGCTGACGGCTCGGGCGACGGCCGCTCAGGGGACGCTCGCGGCACTGCACGGGCGGTATCCGCCCCTGGCCGGCGGGTCCGTCACCGGGTACGTCGAACAGGCCGAGGACCGGCTGCTGTTCGCCACCGACCAGCTGAACCGGGCCCGCCGGGCGGACGGTTCGGGCGAGGAGGAGGGGGCGGCGGCCCACCTGCGCGCGGCCGAGGGCGCCGTCGCGCAGGCCGGCACCCTGCTGGACGCGGTGGAGCGACTCGCGGACCGGCTCCACCAGGCGTCCGGCCTGGTACCCCCCGCCCTGACGGAAGCAGAGGCGAGGCTGCGGGGGGTGCGGCACGGAATGACGGGGGCGGGGCAGGGAGCGGGGGCGGAGACGGAGCAGGGGGTGGGGCGGGGAGCGGGGGCGACGCCGGAGACGAAGGCCGGGCCGAAGGCGGTGCCGGGGCAGGAGGTGCAGTCGGGGTCAAAGGCGGAGGCGAGGCCGGAATCGGAGCTGGAGACGAGGACGAGGCCGGACACGAAGACCAGGCCGGACACGGAGGCGAGGCCGGAGACGAAGGCCAGGGCGGAGGCGGAACCGGGGCAGGAGGCGGAACCGGGGCAGGAGGCGCAGTCGGGGTCAAAGGCGGAGGCGAGGCCGGAGACCGAGTCAGGGCCGGAGACGGAGACGGCACCGGAGGGCAAGCCGGGTCAGGAGGAGGCCGTTCCGGCGGGCCGGGTGTGGGCCTCACCGGCCGCCGGCGAGTTGCATGCCCGGCTCGCTCACGCGGACGCGGTGCTGACCGCCGTTCGTGCGGAGGCGACCGGGGGGCCGTACGACCCGCTGGACGCGCTGCGCCGGATCACGCGGGCCCTGGCGCGGCTGGGGGCGGCACGGTCTGGGGTGCTCGACACCGCGGCCCTGCTTGTGGCCCAAAATTCTGTCACCGGGGCGGAGGAGTTCGTGGCGGTGCACCGGGGCGCGGTGGGCGCGGAGGCGCGGGCCCGGCTGGCACAGGCGGTGCGGTCGCTCGCCAGGGAGGATGCCGAGGAGGCCGACACCGTCGCCCGGCGGGCCCGCGAACTCGCCGAACGGGATGTGCGGACGCACGGCGACCCCTACACCGGCACCGACGGCGACCCGGCGACCCGGGCCGGTGCCGTCCTCGGCGGGATCCTGCTGGCCGAGGACCCGGACGGCGGCCCCCCGGCGAGCTTCGGCGGCCCGCAGACCCGGGGCAGACACCACTTCCCCCCGGCTCCCTGACCGTCCACCCCGACAGGATCGGCCGGGGCAGGTGGGCAGGTGGGCCGGCCAGGGTGAGGCGCACGCACACAGGCCGACCCGCGTCCGGCGGGCACGCGGGCCGGCCGGGTCAGGTGGGCGCGCGGGCCGGCCGAGTCAGGTGGGCGCGCGGGCCGGCCGGGCCAGGTCGGCCCGCGGCCGAGTCCGGGTCAGGTGGCCCGTGAACCCGGCCGGTCAGCTGACCTGCGAACCGCCCGGGTCAGACAAGGCTGCGAACCCGCCCCGGTCAGACCAGGCTGCGAACCCGCCGCGGTCAACTGACCTGCGAACCCGCCCCGGTCAGAAGAGCCCGCGAATCCGCCCCGGTGGAAAGGGTGCGGACCCCGCCCCGGTCGGAAGAGCCTCCGGACCCGGCCCGGTCAGAACAGGCCGCAGACCCGCCCCGGTCAAAACAGGCGGCGGACCCGCCCCCGGTCAGAACAGGCTGAGCAGGGCCTCTGCCGGGTCCGTGAGGCCGTTCTCGGCGCCGGGCAGCGGTAGCTCGAACCACACCGTCTTGCCGCGAGGCGTTCGTCGCGAACCCCACGCCGCGCTCAGCAATCCGACCAGCTGCAGTCCTCGGCCCCCCTCGTCCGTGTCGCGGGCCCGCCGCCGTCGGGGCTGGACCAGCCCGGAGTCCCACACCTCGCACACCAGCGTCCGGTCCAGCAGCAGCCGGAGCCGGATCTCTCCCTCGCCGTACCGCAGCGCGTTCGTCACCAGCTCGCTGACCAGCAGTTCCGCGGTGTCGACCAGCGGCTCCAGATCCCAGCTGAGCAACTGCGCGCGGGCGTACTCCCGGGCCCGGCCCACGCTGCGCGGCTCGCGCGGCAGCGTCCAGTCGCCGACGGACTCGGCGGGCAGACCCTGCACCCGGGCCATCAGCAGAGCGATGTCGTCCTCGCCGTGGTGGGTGTCGAGGGTGCTGAGCACGTGGTCGCAGACGTCCTCCAGCGGACGGGTGGGGTCCGTGAGCGCGCCCACGAAAGCCTGGAGCCCCTCGTCGAGGGGATGGTCGCGGGACTCGACCAGTCCATCCGTGTAGAGCGCCAGCAGCGCGCCCTCGGGAAGTTCGACCTCCACCTCCTCGAACGGCTCGCCGCCCACGCCGAGCGGCATGCCGGGCGGCACGTCGAGCATCAGCGCCGGCTCGCCGGGCTCGACCAGGACCGGCGGCAGATGGCCCGCGTTGGCGAACGTGCAGCGCCTGGTCACCGAGTCGTAGACGGCGTACACGCAGGTGGCGAGGTACACCTCGGAGAGGTCGGCGTCCCGGGGCTGCCGGGCCGTCCGGGTGGCCTGCTGGACTCCGCCGGGGGTGCCGAGGCCGCGCGCGATCTCGTCCAGGGCCGAGAGGACCTCGGCCGGTTCGAGGTCCAGCAGGGCCAGCGTGCGCACCGCGGTGCGGAGCTCCCCCATGGCCACGGCCGCCCGCAGGCCCCGCCCCATCACGTCGCCGACGACCAGCGCGGTGCGGTGCCCGGGCAGCTCGATGACGTCGAACCAGTCGCCGCCGACCTCCGTCGCCGCGTTGCCGGGCAGGTAGCGGCAGGCGATGTCCAGTCCGGAGGCCTCCGGGTCGCCGGGCGGCAGCAGGGAGCGCTGCAGTATCAGCGCCCGCTCGTGCTCGCGGCGGTACAGGCGCGCGTTGTCGATGCAGACCGCGGCCCGTGCGGCCAGTTCCACCGCGAGGTCGCGGTCCCGGTCGCCGAACGGCTCGCTGCCCTTGGTCCGCGCGAACTGGGCGAGGCCCACGACCGTGTCGTGGGCGACCATCGGCACGGCCAGCGTGGACTGCACCAGGCCGCCCTCCTCCGCGGGCACGGCCTGGGGACGTGCTTTGCGCAGGGCGTCGGCGCAGGGCGAGTTGAAGGGGAAGTGGTGGACGGCGCCGACCGCGACGGATTCGCCGGAACCGGTGAAGGGCGCGTCGGAGACGGCACTGGCGAAGGCGACACGGCGCAGTTCGGCGCTGCCGTCGGCGAGCCCGGGCGGGGCCTCGTCGCCGGCCAGCAGCCCTTGGTACAGGTCGACGGTGGCGAGGTCGCAGAAGCCGGGGACGACCACGTCGAGGAGTTCGCGGGCCGTCGTCTCCAGGTCGAGCGAGTTGCCTATGCGGGCGCCGGCCTCGTTGAGCAGGGCGAGGTTGCGCCGGGCCGCGGCGGCCTCGCGGGCGGCGGCGCGGCGGGCGGTGATGTCGATGCCGAGCCAGGCGACTCCGATGGGCCGGCCGCTGCCGCCGTGCACCCGGTAGAGGTTGACGGACCAGTGCCGGCGTTCCTCGGAGCCCGGAACGAAACCGGTGACGTGCATGTCGGTGATGGACTCGCCCGACTCCAGCACCCGCCGCAGCGTGGCCGAAACCCGTTCGGCCTCGGCCCGGGGCAGATAGTCGTGAACTCCCTTGCCTCGGTGGTCGTCCGGGGCTCCACCGAAGATGGAGGCGAACCGCTTGTTGGCCCGACGGACCCTCAGATCGGGGTCGATCAGCAAGAAACCGAAGGGCGATTGGCCGAAAATCGCCTGCGAGGCGGCGAGATCGGTCTCCATGCCGCGCAGGGTGCGGACGTCCACCACGATGCACACGGCGGCCTTGTCGCTCTCGGCGGTCCGGGTGGGCATGACGTACACCTCGGCCAGGCCCTCCTTGCCGCGGCCGCCGTCCGGCGTGTCCGGCATGCGGAAGGGGACCACCCCGGTCCATTCGCGTCCGTCGAGGATTTCGGCCATCTTGCGCTGACCGCGCTCGTGCTGGTCGGGGTCGACGAAGGCCGCTATGGGGTCCATCCCGACGGCCCGTTCGGCGGGGATGCCGAAGAGCTGCTCGGCGCGCAGGCTCCACTGGTCGACCAGCCCGTCGGGGCCGATGGAGAAGGAGGCGACCTTGATGTAGTCGTAGATCGAACCGGGCGGACTGCTCTGCCACACGGCGTCGCCGGGTACCGCGGCAGCATCCGCGGCCTGTTTCCTCGCGCCGTCCGACGGGTCCTCGGACTCCGTGGCCTTCGCTGGTATCTCGCTCACGCGAACCGTCCCCTCCAGCTCACCGCGTCCGGTACCGGTCACCGGAGGCGGCTGCCCGCAGTATCCAGCACTACGGCGCCGCACGACACGGTGTTCACGATCACAGCTCGGTCCAGACGCTTTTCAGACCGGGCCGTGACAACACTTCCACTCTTCTAACCAGGGAACACGCCCGCGAATCACGCAGGGCGGGACCGGTCGCGGGAGCGGAAGCGGGACGTGGACGGCTCACCGGTGGATGTACACCGCACCATCACTCGATGGGGCGGTCTCCTCCTCATCCGGGAACCGTCAGTTCGAACCAGACGGTCTTCCCGCCCACACCGGGCCGGGTGCCCCAGCGGCGCGAGGAACCGGCCACCAGCTGCAGGCCCCGGCCGCTCTCGTCCTCCAGCCGGGCGACGCGCTCGCGCGGCGGGTCCGGGAGCGGGTCGGAGACCTCGACCAGCAGCGCGCCGTCCAACCCGGCGGGGCGCACCAGCCGTACGCCGATGGGACCGGTGGCATGCCGCATCGAGTTGGTGACCAACTCGCTGACCAGCAACGCGGCCAGGTCGGAGACGGAGTCGAGGTTCCAGCCGTGCAACTTGCCGCGCACCGCGGCCCGGGCGGTGCGCACGGCACCCGGTTCCGCGGGAAAGGACCACTCGACGCAGTCGCCATCGGTGTCGATCACGCCGATCACTTCCCAGGCCAGCAAGCGAGCCCACCCATGTCCGGTTTCATGGGGTTAATGGGCACATACCCGATATCAAGCCGGCAGTACCGCGCCGAAGGGCGCACTGTGGCACGAACGGCGTACGAGGCGCCGCATCCGGCCGATGCGAGCGCCGGAACACGTCGGGCGCCCCGCGGCCCGGGCCGGTGACGGCGGGCGGACGGTGCCGGCGGATGCGAGCGGACCGAGCCGACGGCCGCACAGGCGGACCGAGCCGGCGGATACGCAGGACCGAGCCGGTGACCGCACCCGGGCCGAGCCGACCGCCACGAACGGACCGAGCAGACCGCTACGAACGGACCGAGCAGACAGCTGCACGCGGACCGGCGGATGACCACGAGCGGATCGAGTCGGCGGCCACGAGGAGGCTGCGGGGCGGGTGCGAGGCCGCCGTAAGGCCGCCGCAGGGCTGCCGTAAGGCCGCGCAGGGCCGCCGCAGGGCTGCCTAAGGGCGCCGCAACAGGCTCAGGGACTCGATCTCCCGCACCGCCGCCACGTCCTGGTCCAGCCATGCCACGTCCCAGACCTCGGCCAACGAGAGCCAGCGCAGCTCGTCATGGTCCTGAAGGGGTTCCGGGGCCGGGGAGCCGGGAAGCAGGCGCGCGGTCCACACCTGCAGGACGTACGGCGCCCGCAGCGGCCACTCGCCCGGCACGCGCTCGACCGGTTCGGCGTCGATACCGAGTTCCTCACGCAGTTCGCGCACCAGGGCGTCTTCGGGCCGCTCACCCGCCTCGACCTTGCCGCCGGGCAGCTCCCAGCGTCCGGCGAGTTCCGCGGGCGCACTTCGGCGCGCGGCGAGCAGGCGGCCGCCGTCGAGCAGGGCGGCTCCCACCACCACGATCCGTTCCGTGTCGGAGGTCATGGTCCGGAGCCTACGGGAGGGCGGGGAACGTCAGTTGTGGCCGGCGCCGCGCGTTGCCGCCCGCCCCGTCGGTACCGAGCGCCGCCGCGCGTCGTGCCCGCCGCCGTCACCCGGGGCTACCGGCGTGCACCGTGGCCGGCCGCCTCCTCCGTCGCGACCGCCGCGGTTCCATACGACCGCCCCCTCGGTCGCGACCGCCGCCGTTCCATACAGCCGGCCCCCTCAGTTGTGACCGCCGTCGCCGTTGTGGCCGATGCGTTCGACCCAGTAGAGCTGCTTGTGTCCTCGGTCGTCGAGGCTGTCGGCTATCTTCTGGGCTTCGGCCCGCGTCGCGTACCGGCCGACGCGGTAGCGATTGCCGTTGTCGTCCTGCCGTATGACGATCCAGGGCAGCGAGACCGTGCCCTCACTCATGGCCCCCTCCGCCCGCGTCGCGCCTTCTCGCATCGCCCCGCCCTCCCCCACGTTCGGCTGCGCCGGCGCGAGCGAACCCCTGTTCCGTCCCGGGCCCCCGCCGCGCCCCGCCTAAGGAAACCCCAATCCGCATATGCCCGAGCGTACGCCCAACCTTTACGCAGCGAATACGCCTTTTCACAAAGAGGTACGCAACCAGCCAGAACGCCGGGGGCGCGCGGGGCCGAACGCGCCGTCGCGCAGGGCGCCACCTCGGCTCGGGGGTCTGCCCGCGGAAGGGGCGATCACCTGGGAAAAGGCCGGATTGCGGCGGCCGGGTCGGCGTCGGCCGCGGCCGGGCGGACGAGGCGTCCGCCCGTTCGGCACCGCAAGGGTGTGCGCTACCTCACCCGCAGGGGCGTGCGAGGCACCGCCCGATGCTCGGAGAGGCCGCCACGGGAGGACAGCCGACCGCACCCGGTCGGCTGCTCCGCGGGCGCCGGTTTTCGGACGCCCATGGGGCAACGTCACTTCACGGGCAGGTGGTACGCGACCCGGTAACGGTCCGCCGGGATCACCACGTCGGCGGTCTCCACCGGGCGGCCGGAGGCGAAGTACGTGCGCTGGACGACCAGCACGACGTGGCCGGGGACACCTCCGAGGACGTGCAGCTCCTCTGCGAGGCCGGGGCGAGCGCCGACCTCCTCGGTGACGTTGTCCACGATGACGTCGATGCCCCGCATGCGCTCGACCACGCCCATGCCGCCGAGCGGACCCTCCTCGGGCAGCATCACCGGCGTGCGGCCGGTGACGGCGAGGGGCTCCCAGGAGGTGGAGAGCATCATCGGCTCACCGTTCTCCCGGAACAGGTACCTGGTGCGCATGACCCGGTCACCGAGCTGGATCGCGAGCCGCTCGGCGATGGCGGCCCCGGCCTCGGTCTGCTCGGTACGGGACTCCCAGGTGCCGCGTGCGGAGGCGTCGGCCTGCTCCTGCCGGAAGGGCGTCGCACCCCCGGCCGGCCGGTAACCGGAGCGGGCGACCCGGCGGGGCACGGGCCGCTCGCGCACGTAGGTGCCCGAGCCGGAGCGGCCTTCGACCAGGCCCTCGGCCATCAGCACCTTGCGGGCCTCGAGCGCGACCGTGTCCGAGACGCCGTACTCCTCGCGGATGCGGGCTTGGGAGGGGAGCCGGGTGTGGGGCGGCAGCGCACCGTCGACGATCTTCTTGCGGAGATCTCCTGCGACACGCAGGTACGCCGGCTGCTCACCGAAAGTCACTGGCCGCTCCCATCAGATTGTACAGACAGCAACAGCCTGGCAACCGTGGGTTGTACGACGCAAGCAAAGGCCAGAGAATCACCCGAAGTGATTACAAGGAGGCCGGGAGGGCTTTACCCAGGCACTTTCTCCCCCGTATAAGAGGTCTCACACCCGCATACCGGTGTCGGAACGGTCGTCGTCCCTCCCGGGCGGAGTGGTGGCGGGCCCCAGGGCCTTCCGGGCGGTGACCGCCTGGCGCGGCGCGACGAGTTGCATGGCGGTGTCGTAGCGCTCGTAGAAGTCGTGGCGCCCGCAGAAGGTGTCGCCGTTCTCGGCCCCGGCGGTCTTCGCCCATTGCGCACGTGCCGTGTCCAGCCGGGCGGCCGGCGCGATGACCGGCCCGCAGGCCCTGGCGGCCCAGTCGTGCGCGTGCAGTACCCGGGCCTGCCCCGCCGGCGCGGCCGACACCCGGCCCGCCCACGCCTTGTGGCCCGGCAGTTCGTCCTCCACCTACTCCGCGTCGGGGCGGTGCCAGGGCCGCGTTGAGAAGGTGAGCGGCGTCGGGGCGGTGTCCAGGGCCGCGTTGAGAAGGTGAGCGGCGTCGGGGCGGTGTCCAGGGCCGCGTTGAGAAGGTGAGCGGCCTTCAGACAGGCGACGTGGTCGGCGTCGGGGACGGTCTCGTCGTTGTGCAGCGAACCGGTGAGGCCGCCGCCCTCGGTGGTGCCGCCGAACACGCAGGTGACCTCGCGCTCCCCCGCCGCCCAACTGCCCGCGGTCGGCGTGAGGTAGTACACGTGGACGTCGGACGGGACCGCCCAGCCGTCCATCGCGCAGCCGTCCTGAAGGTCCCAGCAGCGTGCGTCGGCGGTGCGGGTGACCGCGGCCCCTCCGGGGTAGCGGCCACCGGCCAGGACGAAGGAGGCGAACACCTCGCCGCCGTGCTCACCGGCACAGGGGACCGTGTCGAGGTCGTAGGCCGCGCCGGACAGCGAACCGCCGGGATCGTCGGAGCACTCACCCTCGGCCGGCGAGGTGCTCGGGCCGTCGCGTGCGCCCTCCCTGACACCCTGCCAGAACGCTGCGCCGCCGCCCGTGCCCGGCAGCAGCGCCCACGACAGCAGCCCGATCCCCGGACAGGGCGGCATGCTGGGCGAGCACGGCCGGCGAGATCGGTGGCGCCGGGAACGCGACGGCGCTGCGCGGCGGGTACGCCGCCCGCCCCGGGCCGCTCGCTCGCACCGCACCTGTGGCCCGACTCCGGGCAACGGGCCCGGGCCGCCGTCGGCAAGGCGTGCGCGGGCCTGTCGGCCGATGCCTGGCCACGGGTCGACGACGCGGCGCAACCGCTCCCCCGCGTGCCGGGCTCATCCGGCACGCCGCGGACTCCGCGCGGACCGCAAAGGCCGCCCAACCCGCTCGGTCGCAGGTCAGACGGCCTTTTCGCCGGACGTACTAGACGTTGAAGCGGAACTCCACCACGTCGCCGTCCTGCATGACGTAGTCCTTGCCCTCCATGCGGGCCTTGCCCTTGGCGCGGGCCTCGGTGACCGAGCCGGTTTCGACCAGGTCCGTGAAGGAGATGACCTCGGCCTTGATGAAGCCCTTCTGGAAGTCGGTGTGGATCACACCGGCCGCCTCGGGGGCCGTGGCACCCTTCTTGATGGTCCAGGCGCGGGACTCCTTGGGGCCGGCCGTCAGGTAGGTCTGCAGGCCGAGGGTGTTGAAACCAACGCGGGCCAGTGTGGCGAGGCCGGGCTCGTGCTGGCCGACGGACTCCAGCAGTTCCAGGGCCTCCTCCTCGTCCAGCTCGGCCAGGTCTGCCTCGAGCTTGGCGTTGAGGAAGATCGCCTCGGCGGGGGCGACCAGGGCACGCTGTTCGTTCTTGAATTCCTCGTCGGTCAACTCGTCCTCATCGACGTTGAAGACGTAGAGGAAGGGCTTGCTGGTGAGCAGGTGCAGGTCGTGCAGCAGCTCGTTACGCTCGGTGCCCTGGACGATGCCGTGCGAGAAGAGCGTGTCGCCCTTCTCCAGGATCTCCTTGGCCTCCTCGACCGCCTTGACCTTGGGCGCGACGTCCTTCTTGATCCGGGATTCCTTCTGGAGCCGCGGCAGGACCTTCTCCACGGTCTGGAGGTCGGCGAGGATCAGCTCGGTGTTGATCGTCTCGATGTCGTCCTTCGGCGAGACCTTGCCGTCCACGTGTACGACGTTCTCGTCCTTGAAGGCGCGGATCACCTGGCAGATCGCGTCGGACTCGCGGATGTTCGCGAGGAACTTGTTGCCCAGGCCCTCGCCCTCGGAGGCGCCGCGCACGATGCCGGCGATGTCGACGAAGTCGACAGTGGCCGGAACGATGCGCTCCGAGGTGAAGATCGACGCCAGCTTGGCGAGCCGGGAGTCGGGGACCCCGACCACGCCGACGTTCGGCTCGATCGTGGCGAACGGGTAGTTGGCCGCCAGCACGTCGTTCTTGGTCAGGGCGTTGAACAGGGTCGACTTGCCGACATTCGGCAGGCCGACGATTCCGATCGTGAGCGACACTTTGCGACTTCCCGTAGATGAGAGGGCCAGAGGCTGCCAGGGGGGCCAGAGGCACTGGCCGATCCACCAGTCTACGGCGTTCCGCCTGGGCGGGTCGCGGGAGCGTCGGACGCTCGGCCAAGGTGTTCCCACCGGCGTGTCCGAGGACCGATTGACCACATAAACAGACCTAAGTTGGTCCAGTGGAGCAGCACAGGACACGACCCCCGAACGGCGGAAGGCGGCGAGGCACGCCGCAGGGCTCCCTGCCCTCGCAGGGGCGGCGCGGGGCCGCCGGCGACCGCAGGCCCGGCGGCGACCGCAGGGCCGGGTCCGCCTCGGAACGGGCCTTACGGCAGGACCGGGCGCCGGGGACGGCGCCGGCCGGCCCGAGGCTGCCGAATCCCCGGCTGACCGGGCTCGGCGGCGGTCTGTTCTGCGTGGTGGTGATGTTCCTGCTCGGCGCTGTGGACCGGTTCCTGTTCGGCGGGTCCCTGCCGGTCTACGGGGTGCTGTTCCTGCCGGTGTGCGTCCTGATCGCATTGTGGGTGCGCGAGGGCGACCTGCTGACCGCTCCCGTCGTCGTACCGATCGGGTTCGCCATGGGGCTGCTCCCGGTCGCCGACGGCAGCGGGGGGCTGCTCGGCCGGCTCATGGGGCTGGTCACCGGCCTCGCCACCCAGGTCGGCTGGCTGTACGGCGGGACGCTGGCCGCCGGCGCGATCGCCCTCGTCCGCCGGGTGCGGTGGGTACGGCGGCGCCGACGGCGCGGCTGAGCCCAGCCCAGCCGAGCCGAGCTGAGCCGATCCCAGCCGAGCCGAGCCGAGCTGAGCCGATCCGAGCCGAGCCGAGCTGATCCCAGCCCAGCCGAGCCCGGCAGACGGAGCGCAGCCGAGCCGAGTCGGCGTACCGGGGGGCGGCCCGCTAGTGAGCTGGTCCGGAGATCCTGTCGCAGTAGCGGCAGATGCGGTCGATGATCTGGTCCGCGGTCTTGGTCCATCTGAAGGGACGGGCCTGTG